>JBDTQD010000012.1:0-42090 GCA_039932375.1 Chloroflexota bacterium
ATGACCGCCAAGAACTTCGTCTTCATCGCGCTGGAGGACGAGACCGGCATGATCAACGTCACGGTGCGCCCGCAGGTCTACACCGCGCACCGCGCCATCCTGCACAGCCATCCGCTGCTGGTGATCGACGGCACGCTCCAGGTGGAGGGCGAGGTGCTCAACGTGGTGGCGCTCCGCATCCATCCGGTCGATGCCGTCATCAACGAGGGGCGCGAGACCCGCGTCGAGCTGGCGAAGCAGCAGCGTCTCTTCCGCTAGGGGAACTCTCGCCGTCGCCGGGCCGTCCTGACGGCAACCGAACGAGGAAATACCCATGCGTCGCCTCACCGCTCCCTTTGCCGCCCTGGTTGTGACCCTGGCTCTCGCCGCGCCGACGCTGGCCTGCGGCGGGCTGATCGGCCCAAACGGCGCCGTCAACCTGTTGCGCACGACCACCCTGGCCGGCTACCACAACGGCGTCGAGCACTACGTCACTGCCTTCCAGTTCGCCGGCGGCGGCGGCAAATTCGGCAGCATCACTCCGCTGCCGGGCATTCCGACCAGCGTCGTGCGCGGAGGTGACTGGACCCTCCAGCGCCTGGTCCGCGAAACTAACCCACCCTCACCGCTTGCCTTCGAGGCGGCAGGTGCTGCCGATTCCCGCGCGATCGTCCTTCAACAGGTCCGCATCGACGCCCTGGACATCACCATCCTGAAGGGCGGCGGTGCCGAGATCGGCGTCTGGGCCAAGGACCACGGCTTCTCCCTTCCGCCCGATGCGCCCGAGGTGCTCGACTTCTACGCCAACCGCTCGCCGATCTTCATGGCAGCCTCCTTTGACGCCGATGCGGCCGCCGCCCGCGGCCAGGCCGTCGGCGACGGCACGCCGGTGCACCTCACCATCCCCACCAAGAACCCGTGGGTCCCGCTTCGCATCCTGGCGCTCGGCAAGACCGCGAGCGAGACGATCCAGGCCGACGTCTACCTCTTGACCGATGACCGACCGGCTCTCCTCCCGGACCCGGGCAGCAAGCTGTCGGCCGGCGGCCTGAAGCTCACGCACAGCGATGCCGCCAGCGCGCAGCTGCTGACCGATCTCCGAACCGACAAGGGGATGGAGTGGGTGCCGCAGAGCGCCTGGCTGACCAAGATCGAGATCGACGCGGCGGCATCGACACTGCGCTTCGACCTGGCGATCGACGCCAGCGGCGCCGGCAAGCCGTCCCTCCGTGATGCGGGGTTCGCCCCCTTCGGGCCGCTCCCCGCGCCGCCGTCCTGGACCCCGCTGTGGGTCATGCTCCTGGCGGTCTCGTTCGCCATCCCGCTCGGCGGCGCCCGGCTGCTGGCCTCGGCGGCGCGCAATGGCGGCGGCACGCCGCTCGCCGGCTGAGATGTCGCTCCGGATGCGGTCGGCGGCCCTGGCCCTGCTGCTCCTGGCAGGACTGGCCGCCGGCTGCACCTCCGATCTGTCGCCGCGTCGGGTCGAGATCCACATCCACTACTCACACTTCGACCCGAGTCAGTTGAGCGTCCAGCGCGGCGTCGCGGTGACCTTCGTGCTGATCAACGAGGATCCGATCGACCACGAGTGGCTGATCGGCGACGCAGCCTTCCACGAGCGGCACCGCACCGGGACCGAGGCGAACCACGGCGCGCGCCCCAACGAGATCTCGATCGCGGCGCTGCAGACGGTCGAGACGACCCTTACCTTCGGATCTCCCGGCACGCTTCATTACATCTGCCACATGCCCGGCCACGAGGCCTACGGCATGGTCGGAACGCTCACCATCACCTAGCGGCTGGGTCGGGCTAGGTCGGTGTGACCGGAGCCCCAAGCAGGGTCGGCAGCATGTTCCCGAAGAAGTAGCCGGCGACGCCGGCAAAGGCCCCGAGCAGCAGGATCTCCAGCCCGGAGCGCAACCAGGCGCGACGGGTCCAGCGCGACTTCGCCACGCCGATGCCGAAGAGCACGACGCCCGTCGCCAGCACGGATGCCCAGATGGCGGCGCCGACCGACAGGACGAGGTACGGAATGATGGGGACGGCGGCGCCCAGCCCGAAGCTGGCACCCATGATCATCGCGCCCTGCAGCGGACTCCCCTCAGCATGCTCGCCTGTGAGGCCGAGCTCCTTCTCGACCATGGTCTTGAGCAGCACCTCGGGGTGGGCTGCAATGCTGCTCGCGATGGTCGACGCCTCGCTGCGCGGCAGGCCGTCCTCCTCGAACATATAGGCCATCTCGGCCTCGGCCTCGCCCGGGCGCTCGGATACCTCTTCCCGCTCGCCGGCGATCTGCGCAACGAAGATCTCCCGCTGGCTCTTGCTGCTCATGTACTCGCCGGCCGCCATGCTGAAGATCCCTGCCAGGCCCGATGCGATGCCGGCGATCAGGACCGGAATGCGACCTGCCGAAGCGCCGGCCACGGTGCTCACCACGGCCAAGGTGCTGACCAGCCCGTCCTGGGCACCGAAGATCGCCTCGCGGATCTCGCCGAGCAGGCTCGCCTTGCGTCGCTCGTCGGCGAGGTGGACGCGCACCCAGGCGCGATCGTAGTCAGCAGCCAGCTGGTCGGGGCGCGATGGGGCGATCGGCTCGGAGGTCACCCGAAGATCGTAGCGGAGGAGGGGTCGGCTAGGTGTCCGACCTGCGGGATCCGACCGCGCGCCAGGCCAGCGGGAGGAGGCCAGCCGCGGCCACGATCTTGATGGCGTCCCACGGCACGAAATCGAGGGCGCCGACCTTGACGGCGGTGCCGAGGTCGAGTGCGGTCACGGCGATCAGCACCGGAATGCCAACCCCATAGATCACCAGGTTGCCGAGCACCATGAGCCCGATGGTGGAGAGCGGCGAGCGGTCCCAGCCGCGCTCCGCCAGCCAGCCGACCAGGCCGCCGGCAATGATGAAGCCGCCGAGATAGCCGATGGTGGCACTCAGGGTGCCGCTCGGCGTCGCGAGCCCCGATGACCCGTCTGCGAAGACGCCGAGGCCAGCAGCGCCAACCGCGACGTAGAGGAGCATCGAGACGAGGCCGAGGCGCGCACCCAGGGCGGTGCCGACCAGCAGGACGGCGGCCGTCTGGAAGGTATACGGGACCGCGTGATTCCAGGGCGCGAACCAGGCGATCTGGGCGGAGACCGCGGTCAGCGCGGCGCCAGCCACGACCAGGACGGCGGCGCGCAGCACGCTCGTCGCGCCGGTGGCCGCTCGCCATGGGAGGGCCGCATCGGCAAGGGTGAGGGATCTGCCGTGGACGGTCATCGGCCTGCCTCCTTGGCTGCTCCAGTGTCCGCGCGATGGTAGCGCGGTGATCGGGCGCTGGGGAGCCTCCCGCTCCGGTACACTGCGGCTCGTCCTTTAAGCCCGGCACTGCGATGCCGGAAAGGAGCGATCGTGCGCACGACCCTGCTCAGCGAACCGACGACGCCAGCCGCCACCGAGCGGTCGGCGTCGTTTTCCTTGCCACTCGGCCTGCTCGCCCTCGAGGGCGGCACCGTCCTGCGCGGCCGGCTGCGCGGTTCGGCCGGTCCGGCCGAGGGGGACCTGATCTTCTCGACCGCGGCCACCGGATGGGGCGAGATCCTGACCGATCCCTCGTACGCCGGCCAGATCGTGGTCCTCACCCACCCGATGGTGGGGAGCTACCGGATCGATCCATCCGAGCTCGAGTCGTCACGCGTTCACCCACGTGCGATCGTGGTGTCCCGCCTCGTGACGCCGCCGGTCGGTCCTGGCCGATCGCTCGAGGAGCTTCTGCTCGAGGCCGGCATCCCGGCGCTCGAGGGGATCGACACGCGCGCCCTGACGCTCGAGCTGCGGCGCGGTGCCGCACGACGCGCAGTGATCCGGCCACGCGATCTCGACGCGGCCGCGGTGGGCGAGGCGCGCGAGGTCGTCGCCTGGGAGGCGGTCGACCACGTCGCCGCGCTCTCGACGCCACAGCCCTACACCCTGCGGCCCGATGGCAAGCGCCAAGGAGGCGCAACGCTGATCGACTTCGGCGTGAAACGTTCCCTCCTGCGCGCGCTGACGGCACGCGGACTGGAGGTGACGGTGCTCCCGCATGATGCAACTGCATCCGATGTGGCCGCGAAGCGGCCCGACCTGGTGGTCCTCTCACCTGGTCCCGGCGACCCGGCGCGGATGGATCCACAGATCGCGACCGTGCGGGACCTCGCCGCGCACGCGCTGGCAGGCGGACCGCCGGTGCTGGGGATCTGCCTCGGACACCAGCTCCTTGCCCTGGCCGCCGGCGCCGACACCCGACGTCTGGCGGTGGGGCATCACGGCGGCAACCACGCCGTCCTCGAGCTGGCCAGCGGCCGGGTGGACATCGGCGCCCACAACCATGAAGTGGAGGTGGTCGACGGGCCGCATCTGTCAGCGGCCGGGTATCGGGTGAGCCATCGCGACCTGAACGACGGCACCGTCGAGGGGCTGGCTCATGAATCGGGGCGGATCGCATCGGTCCAGTTCCACCCTGAGGGGGCCCCTGGACCGATCGACGCGGCGCGCATCTTCGATATCGCCGTCGACCGTGCGACCGCGTGACGAGTCCGCGCAAGGTCCTGGTGATCGGCTCGGGGCCGATCGTGATCGGGCAGGCCGCGGAGTTCGACTATGCCGGGGTGCAGGCCTGCCTGGCGCTGCGCGGCGAAGGGGTCGAGACGGTGCTCGTCAACTCGAACCCGGCCACCGTGATGACCGATCCCGACGTGGGCGGCACGGTGGTGATCGGGCCGTTGACGGCCGCGCACCTGAGCGAGGTGATCGCGGCACACCGGCCCGATGCGCTGTTGCCGACCCTCGGCGGGCAGACCGGACTGAACCTGGCGGTCGCGCTCGACGATGCGGGCGTCCTCGAACGGTTCGGCGTGCGCGTGCTCGGCACCCCGCTCGCTGCCGTGCGCGCCGCAGAGGATCGAGGCGGCTTCCGCGATCTGGTGACGCGGATCGGGGAGCCGGTTCCGGAGAGTGCCGTGGTCGAGACGATCGAGGACGGCCTGCGCTTCTTCGAAGGGCTGGGCGCGCCGGTGGTCGTGCGCCCCGCCTTCACGCTGGGCGGCGGGGGCGGGGGATTCGCCTGGACGCTCGAGGAGGCGCGCGCGAGGATCGCCACCGGGCTGGCGGCGAGCCCAATCGGCCAGGTCCTGGTGGAGCGCTCCCTGCTCGGCTGGTACGAGATCGAGTTCGAGGTGCTGCGCGACGCATCGGACACTGCGATCGCCATCTGCGGGATGGAGAACCTGGACCCGATGGGGGTGCACACGGGCGACTCGATCGTGGTGGCGCCGATCCAGACCCTCCCCGACCAGGTCGTCCAGCGCCTGCGTCGCTGCGCGCTCAAGATTGTGCGTGAGCTGCGCCTCGAGGGCGGCTGTAACGTGCAGCTGGCGGTGCGCCCGGATGGCGGCGATTACCGCGTGATCGAGGTCAACCCGCGGGTCAGCCGCTCCTCGGCGCTGGCCAGCAAAGCGACTGGCTACCCGATCGCCCGGGTCGCGGCGCTGATCGCGCTTGGCAAGCGGCTGCACGAGCTGCCGAACCCGGCCACCGGCTCGGGGAGCGCCGCCTTCGAGCCGGCCGTCGACTACGTGGTGGTCAAGCTGCCACGCTGGCCGTTCGACAAGTTCCCTGCTGCCGACCGCTCGCTGGGAATCCAGATGAAGGCGACGGGCGAGGCGATGGCGATCGACCGCGAGTTCGGCCCGGCTCTCCTCAAGGCGATCCGCTCGCTCGAGCCGCGCGGGCGCGGCTGGCTCTGGGAAGACCCGGGGTGGGGCCTCTCGCATCGGGCTCCGGAGAGCATTGCGGAATTCCTGAGCCCAACCGATACGCGCCTGTGGCGGATGGTCGGCCTCCTGCGCCATGACTGGGCCGATGCAGCCGGGTTGAGCGCCGTTACCGGGATTGCGCCGTGGTTCAGCGAACGCCTGGCCGAGCTGGTCGCCGCCGAGCGGGGCCTGGTCGGCGCATCGCTGCTCGATGCCAAGCAGGCGGGATTCGGCGACGCGGAGATCGCAGCGCTCGCCGGCGTGCCGGCGGTTGCGGTGCGGCGTGCGCGGGTGCGGGCGGGGATCCGGCCTGCCTACCGGCGAGTCGACACCTGCGCCGGCGAGTTCCCGGCCGAGACGCCGTACTTCTACTCGTCGCACACCGTCCCAGAGGTTGCCCCGCCGAGCGACCGGCGCAGCGTGATCGTGGTGGGGTCCGGGCCGATTCGAATCGGCCAGGGGATCGAGTTCGACTACTGCTCAGTTCGCGCTGCGTGGGCGATCCGCGAGATGGGGCTCGACGCGGTGGTCATCAACAACAACCCGGAGACCGTGTCGACCGACTACGACGCCTGCTCGCGCCTCTACTTCGAGCCGCTCGACGCCGAGAGCGTGCTCGACGTGATCGACCACGAGCGCGCGCTTACCGGCGAGCCGCCGCACGTGGTCCTCACCTTCGGCGGGCAGACGGCGATCGACCTGGCCAAGGAGCTTGCCTATGCCGATGTGCCGATCGCCGGCCTCACGGCCGAGGCGATCGAGCTCACCGAGGACCGCGAGCGCTTTGCGGCGCTGCTCGACGAGCTGGGCATCGAGGGGCCCGTTGGGCGCCTGGCAGCCGACCCAGGGGAGCTGCGTGCTGCGCTCGACGAAATAGCGTTTCCCGTCATCGTTCGGCCGTCCTGGGTGATCGGCGGGCGGGGGATCGCCGTGCTGCGGGATCGAGGCGACCTCGCCGCCCTGCTGCCGACGGAGATCGGCTGGCCACTGCGAGTCGACCCGATGGTCGACGGGATCGAGCTCGATGTCGACGTGATCAGCGATGGCCGGGAGTGGTGCGTGCCCGGCATCCTGGAGCAGCTCGACCCGCCGGGCGTCCATTCGGGCGACTCGGTGGCGGTGCTCCCGCCGCAGCGAATCGCGAGGGAGGTGCAGGAACGAGCGGCGGAGATCGCCGGTCGCATCGCCCTGCGGCTCGGCGTGCGCGGCATCCTGAACGTCCAGATGATTGCCGCCGGGGAGCGGGTGGTGGTGATCGAGGCGAACCCACGGGCGAGCCGCACGGTCCCGATCGTTGCCAAGGCGATCAGGCGAGATGTGGTGGCGGCGGCGGTGAAGTGCGCCCTCGGCGCGACGCTGGCAGAGGTCGGCTGGTCGCCCGGGCTCGCGCGAGATGCCGGCATGGTGGCGGTCAAGTCGCCGATCGGGTCGCTCTGGCGGCTACCGGGCGTGGATAGCACGCTCGGCCCCGAGATGCGCTCGACGGGAGAGGTGCTCGGACTGGCGCCTGACTACGAGGGAGCGATGGCGGCGGCCGGAGCGGCGGCCGCGGCACACACCCGGTTGGCTGGCTAGCGGCGCGGGCGGGCTGACGAGGTCCGGCGGATGGACGGATCGGCCAATCGGCGACGGAGGTAGCCCCCGTAGAAGCCGGCCAGGGTGCCGATTCCGGCCTGCACCACGCCGTTGGTGAGCAGGTAGGTCGCCAGCTGCGAGGTGGTGATCGCCGCCGCGGCCTTCGGGTCGTTGGCCACCAGGTACGTGAAGAAGGTGGCGAACAGGATGTAGCCGAGGATCCCCGCCACGAGGCCGTACAGCCACGGCCGCTGCCAACCGATCCAGCCGGCAGCCACCAATGCCCCGAATGAGACGAACGAGGCGACGCTGCCGATGACCGAGCCTGCTTCCTGCACGGTGAGGATGTAGGCCGCGGCCCACAGCACCCCCATCCCGACGCCGGCATAGAGGTTGCGCGGGATCAGCCACAGGTTGGCGACCACCAGGCGGAGGGGGCCGTCGTAGGTGAAGCCCGCCATTGGATCGGGCTTTCCGGCGAGCGGCGGCGACTGCGGAAAGATGCGCTGGATGAACGGCACGGCCGGCGGCCTCACGGGAGCGTCGTCTGCCTCTTCGTCCACTTTGTCCTCGTGCGCGCGGCCCTGCGCCTGCAGACGAGCGCGGCGGCGGGCTTCTCGTCGCTCGGCGTCCTGCTGTGCGGCGGTCTTCTTTGGCATGGGGCGGCGATTGTACGCGAGGCCGATGGCCGTCGAGCGCGTGGCGCCGGGTAAGCCCAGCCTAAGCGGCCGATAAGCGCCGGTCGCGCATCCTGCCTCGGCCTGCACGCCTCCACCATCGAGGTGTCCCGTGCCCGTCTTCTCTGCGTTCGTGTCCATGTCTCGCCGGTGGCTCGCGGCGGTCGGCTCCGTCGCCCTGCTGGCGTTGGCGATCGAGCATGCCCTGGCCCTTCCGCTGCCCGTTCAACTCACCAGGGACGCCGGGGGCGTCGCTGTGCCGCTCGCCGAGGCGACGTCAGGCCACCTGCTCGTGAGCGAAATCATGACCGGCGGGGCGAGCGCCTCCGACGAGTTCATCGAGCTGTACAACCCAACCGCACGCACGCTGCCGATCGAGGGCCTCGAGGTGGTGTACGTGTCGGCCTCGGGCGCAACGGTCACGCGCAAGGCATCATGGCCTACTGGCGCCGCCGGGCTTGCCCCCGGCGCTCACCTCCTGGTCGCCAACGGTGCGGGAGTCTTCGCCGGCATCGCGGACGTCACCTACGCGAATGGAGTGGCCGCGACCGGCGGCAGCGTGGCGCTGCGGATCCTGGGCGCGACAACGGCGGTCGATGCGGTGGGCTGGGGCAACGCCACCAACTCGTGGCTCGAGACGCAACCTGCGCCGGCGCCGCCCGCGGGCAGCAGCCTGGAGCGGCTTCCCGGCGGATCTTCCGGGTCGAGCCAGGACACCGACGACAACTCGGGCGACTTCGCAACCCTGCCGGCGCCCGATCCCCAGAACACTGGCTCGCCGCCGATTGCCACGGCGACAGCCACTCCTGTTCCCACCGCGACGGCCCTCGCATCGTCCACGCCCATCGCGACCCTGACCCCCGCGGAGACTTCTCCCCCCACGGCTTCGCCGACGCCCACCCCCACTCCACCCGCGAGCCCGTCGCCACCTCCACCGCCGACCGCGACCGCCACGCCGACGCCCACCGCCATGCCCACGGCAACGCCGGTTCCGGCGATCCCCATTGCCGCGGCGCGCGCCCTGCCCGATGGAAGCGTCGTCACGGTCGAAGGGGTCGCGTTGACCCCCGGCGGATTCAACGATGGGGGCGGGTACGTGGCGGATGCCACGGCCGGCATCGCCGTCCTCGTCGCTGACGGCAGCTTCGGCCGCGGACAGCTGCTCCGTGTCACCGGCACACTCGACGACCGCTACGCGCAACGGACGATCCGGGCGTCGACGGCAACCATCTCTGTGCTGGGAACCGGCAACGACCCGCTGCCCGTGGATGCGACGACCGGATCCATCGGCGAAGTACTTGAAGGCATGCTGGTCGAGTTGACAGGCGTCATCAGCAGTTCGGCGACGACCCTCAGCACCGGGATCGCCTGGGATCTCAATGACGGCAGCGGGCCGATCCGCGTCCTGGTCGAGACCTCAACCGGAATCGACACGTCGGCCTGGGCGCGGGGCGTGGGGCTGACGCTGGTCGCGGTCGTCGGCCAGCGCGACTCGAGCGGCAGCGGGGCTGCCGGGTTCAGGGTGCAACCTCGCGACGCAGCCGACATTGTCGCCGTTGAGCCGATCGCGCCTCCCGGCCCGAGCCCCACGCCCGCCTCGACCGCGAGCCCGCCGCCGTCGCCGAGCTCCTCGACCTCGTCCAGCCCCACGCCCCGCCCCTCCGCCACCGCGTCGCCGACAGCTCCGCTGGTGTCGATCGCCGAGGCGCGCGCCGCCGCGACGGGAGCGCACCTGCGCATCCGGGGCGTTGTGACGGCCCAGTCAGGCCTCCTCGAGCCCGGCAGTGCGATCGTCCAGGACTCGACCGCAGCGATCTTGATCCGCCTCGGAAGCGACGTGGGCAGCCTCTCGCTGGACGAGCTGGTCGAGCTCGATGGGAGCCGATCGACCAAGGCCGGCATGCTGACACTGCGGGTCACCAAGCCGCCCCTGCGGCTCGGGCACCAGGCCGATCCCGATCCCCTGCGTCGCGCAACCGGTGCACTGGGCGAAGCGCAGGAGGCACAGCTGGTGATCGCGCGCGGGGCGGTCACAACGCCGATCAGCCGACCCAAGGGTGGCTCGGTGTCGTTCGCCATCGACGACGGCTCCGGCCCCATCCGCGTCACCATCTCCTCCCGCGCAAGCATCGGCACCGCATCCGTCAAGCGCGGCGCGTGGCTCGAGCTGCGCGGTGTGCTGGGGCAGCAGACGACCGGCAAGGCGCTGATGGCCGGTTACCGGCTGTGGCCACGCATGCCCTCCGATCTGCGCGTGATTGCCGCACCCGTCGACACAGCAGGAGCAGGAGATGGAGGGACGGACACATGTTGCTCTACCAGCGGAACGTCCAGCGCCAACTTTACGAGGGGACGCCCCCTTGGCGATCGGCTCCAGCTCGAGGGCCTGCAGCAGAGCCCCGGCGTCGCACCGATCCTGGCCCGACCCAACCCCACGCGCTCGCCGGCCACAATCACGGCAGCAGCCCCACCCAGCGATGCTCCGCCGCACGGAGCACCGCGTGCCGCCGGGTTGGTGGTCTTCGGCATGGGACTGGCTGCGCTCGCCGCGCTGGCGGCCTGGTTCGTCCGCCGGCGACAGCCGGACGGCGAGCCGGCGAGCGCGGCAGGTGCGCCGGTCGAGCTGGAAACGACCGATGCGCTCCCCAACCCTCACCTCTCGCTCCTGCGTGGCGAGGTGGATGACGCTCGAGAGGAGCGGCGTATACTCCCGCCGATCTGACGGTCCACGCTCGAATCGAGGAGCTTGCCGAGGCCTTGACCGATCTCTCGAGCGCCGACGCGCCGCGTACCGGAAACCGCCAGTACCACATCGCCCTGGAGCGGGGCGAGCTGGCCGAGTACATCGTGCTGGTCGGTGATCCCGGCCGCGTGGCCAAGGTGGCGTCGCGCTGGGACTCGGTTGAGCTTGATCGCAGCAACCGTGAGATCACCACCGCCACGGGCACCTACCGGGGCATGCGTGTCTCCGCCATGTCCACCGGGATGGGCCCCGACAATGTCGAGATCGTGCTCGCCGAGGTGATGGAGATCACCGATCGGCCGACCCTCGTGCGCATCGGCTCGAGCGGAGCGCTCCAGCCCGAGATCGCGCTCGGCGACCTGATCGTCTCGATTGGAGCGGTCCGATTGGAGAACACGACCGACTTCTACGTGCACCCCGGATACCCCGCCATCGCCCACCGCGATGTGGTCTGGGCGCTGGAAGCGGCGTGCAAGGAGGTCGGTGCTCCGTACCATGTCGGCATGACCGCGACCGCCAGTGGCTTTTACGCTCCGCAGGGAAGGGCGATGCGCACGCTCCCAGTTCGCTATCCTGATCTCGCGGAGGAGCTGCGACGCCAACGCGTGGCCAACCTCGAGATGGAATCGTCGGCGCTCTTCGTGCTGGCGGGACTGGCGGGGTTGCGCGCGGGGACGGTGTGCGCGGCCTACGCACAGCGCGTCGATGGGACGTTTCTGGAAGGGGCGGCGAAGGAGACCGCCGAAGCACGCTGCATCGATGTCGGACTGGCCGGCATCCACCTGCTCTGGGCGATCGACAACGGAGACGAAGGCGATCCCCACGCACGTTGGTCACGCTTGATCGGCGGGCAAGGCGGGGAGCGTTAAGCAACGTCGGCACCTTGCCGGCACACAAGGAGGCAACTCACCGATGGCGACCAATGCCTACTGCGTCAAGTGCAAGGCCAAGCGCGACATGCGCAGCGAAAGCAAGATCACGATGAAGAACGGCAAGCCGGCCACCCAGGGCATCTGCCCGGTGTGCGGCACCAAGATGTTCAAGATCGGCGGCTGAGCCCGAGCACGCTGTTCTGACCGGCCGCGCGGGAATCTGCCCGCGCGCTCAATACCAGTCGCACTCGGCCGTTCGGCTGCGCGTCGTCGGGAGTCCCGATGGCCGCCGCCGAGCGGCCGAGTCCGTTTGAGCGGCCGCTACAATGAACTCCTGTGGATGAGGTAGCCGACCGGTCGATCCTGGCGATCGACTTCGGCGGGACCCAGATCCGCGCAGCGCACGTCAGCCCCGACATCACTGTCTCGTGCCGCCGCGCCATGGAGACGCGTGACGAGGAGGGCGTTGAGGCTGTGATCGACCGGATCTGCACCGTCGCCGTTTCCGTGCGGGACGAGGCGCAACGCGCCGGTCTTGCCGCCCCCGCCGGGATCGGGATCTCGGCCCCGGGCCCGCTCGATCCGTGGCGTGGCATCGTCGTTGCGCCGCCCAACCTGGCGGGCTGGCATGACGTGCCGCTCGCCGACCGGGTCGAGGAGGCGCTGGGAATGCCCACCTTCCTCGAGCGCGACACGAATGCCGCGGTCATGGCGGAGTGGCGCTACGGCGCCGCCAAGGGGGCCGACGACGTCATCTACGTGACCGTCTCGACGGGGATCGGTGGCGGGCTGGTGGTCGATGGCCGGCCGCTGATCGGCAAGGACGGTACCGCTGGGGAGATCGGCCACATCACGGTCGACATCGACGGACCGCTGTGCGGCGACGGGATGCAGGGCCACGCCGAGGCGATCGGGTCGGGCACGGCCATTGCTCGTGAGGCACGTGCCCTGCTGGATCGGGGCGAGGCGCCCGGTCTGGCTGCCCTGCTGGCGGAAGCGCCGGTCGACGCAGCGTTGGTGGCGCGTGCCGCCGACGCGGGCGACGCGGACAGCAAGGCGATCCTGGATCGCGCCTGGAAGGCGGTCGGGGCCCTGTGCGCCGGACTGGTCGTGCTATTGAATCCGGAGGTGATCGTGCTGGGCGGCAGCATCGCCCTCCATCGGCCGGAGCTGCGAAGTGCGGTTCGCGCCGAGGTCGATCGGCGGGCCCTTGCGGCTCCGGCTCGGCGCGTCCGCATCGAGATGTCGGAGCTCGCCGATGACGTGTCGCTGATCGGCCTGATGCCGATCGTGAACGAACGATTGACAGCGTCTTACGCGAAGGAGGTCTCGTGACCCGCATCGGCATCAACGGTTTCGGCAGGATCGGCCGCCAGACCCTGAAGGCCATCCTGGAGCGCCATCCCGACACGCTCGAGGTGGTGGCGATCAATGACCTGGCGCCGACCGCCACCAACGCGCACCTGTTCAAGTACGACTCGACCTACGGCCGCTACCCCGGCGAGGTGACCCATGGGCAGAACGAGATCCGGATCGACGGCTATGCCATCCGCGCACTCTCCGAACGGGATCCGGCTGCGCTCCCCTGGAAGGCGCTGGGCGTCGAGATCGTGGTTGAGTCGACCGGCATCTTCACCGATGCGACCAAGGCCCATGCCCACCTCGATGCCGGGGCCCGCAAGGTGATCATCAGCGCCCCCGCCAAGAACGAGGATGTGACGCTGGTGCTCGGCGTGAACGAGGGGGTCTACGACCCCGACAAGCACCACATCGTCAGCAACGCCTCGTGCACGACCAATGGCCTGGCGCTGCCGGCCAAGGTGATCTGGGACTCGTTCGGCATCGAGCGGGGCATGATGACCACCGTGCACTCCTACACGAACGACCAGAACGTGCTCGATGTTTTCCATCCCGACCTGCGGCGCGCGCGCTCGGCGGGGCAGAACATCATCCCCACCACCACTGGTGCCGCCAAGGCGCTGGCGTTGGTGATCCCCGAGCTGAAGGGCCGATTCGACGGCTTCTCGCTGCGGGTGCCGACCGCCACGGTGAGCGTCATCGACTTCGTGGCCGTCACGTCCCGCCCGGTCACGGCCGAGACTGCGAACGCCGCGCTGAAGGCAGCCGCAGACGGCCCGATGCAGGGGCTGCTCGGCATCGCCACCGAACCGCTGGTGAGCATGGACTTCAAGGGCGACGATCGCTCGAGCATCGTTGATGCCCTCTCGACCATGGTGGTTGGCGAGGACCTGCTCAAGGTGATCGCCTGGTACGACAACGAGTGGGGCTACAGCTGCCGCGTCGCGGATCTCGCAACCTTCATGGCTGCTCGGCTGTAGCGCGCATGCCGGCTGCAGCTCGCATGAAAGCGGGCATGAACAAGATGACCGTGCGGGACATCGATGTCCGCGGCAAGCGCGTCTTCCTGCGAGCGGATCTGAACGTCCCGCTCGACGATGGGCGGATCACGGACGACACACGCATCCGGGCCAGCCTGCCGACCATCAGGTACCTGCTGGAGCGCGGCGCCGCGGTGATCCTGGCCAGCCACCTGGGTCGTCCCAAGGGCAAGGTGAACGACGCTCTGCGCCTCAAGCCGGTGGCCGACCGGCTGGGGCAGCTCCTCGGCCGCAACGTACGGATGACCGGCGACGCGCTGGGACCCGGCGTCCAGGTGGCGATCGGCAAGCTGCGTGCCGGCGACCTGCTGCTGCTCGAGAACCTGCGCTTCCACGCCGAGGAGGAGGCGAACGATCCCGGCTTTGCGAAGGCGCTGGCCGATATGGCCGACATCTACGTCAACGACGCGTTCGGCTCGGCGCATCGGGCGCATGCCTCGACCGAGGGGATCACCCACCTCCTGCCGAGCGTTGCCGGGCTCCTCCTCGAGCAGGAGGTGAACTCGCTATGGACCCTCCTCCACAAGCCGCCGAAGCCGTTTCACACGATCATCGGCGGGGCCAAGATCAGCGGCAAGCTGGAGGTCCTGGAGGCGCTGCTGGCCCGCTGCCAGGCGGTGCTGGTCGGCGGCGGAATGGCCAACACCTTCCTGGCCGCCAAGGGCTATGCCATGGGCAAGAGCCTGGTCGAGAACGACCAGCTGGCCAACGCGGAACGGATCATGTCCGAGGCGCGACGAAAGCGGGTGCGGCTGATGCTGCCGACCGACCTGGTGGTGGCGGCCCAGATCCATCCCCGCTCCCAGAAACTGGTCGTTCCCCTCAATGGCGTGCCCAAGGACTGGGCGGTGGTCGATATCGGGCCGCATACGGTCGGGGCCTATACGGCGCACCTGGCCAAGGCGCGGACCATCTTCTGGAATGGACCGATGGGCATCTTCGAGATCGCCCCGTTCGCAGAGGGCACCAACGCCATCGCCCGATACGTCGCCTCGCGGACCGCGGACGGTGTCGTCACGGTGGTCGGCGGCGGCGACTCGGTGTCGGCGGTCGACAAGCTCGGCCTGACCGATCAGATGAGCCACGTCTCGACCGGCGGCGGCGCGTCGCTCGAATTCGTTGAGGGGAAGAAGCTGCCCGGGGTCGAGGCGCTGCCCGACCGCGACCCGCCGGCGCGATGAACACGGCGATCGCGGCGGTCCACGGCCGCGAGGTGCTCGACTCGCGTGGCAACCCGACCGTCGAGGTGGAGGTTCGGCTTTCCGGTGGGGCGTGTGGCCGGGCGATCGTGCCGTCGGGGGCATCGACGGGTGCCCACGAGGCGGTTGAGCTGCGCGACGGGGATAGGGCGCGGTATGGCGGCAAGGGTGTCCTGCGGGCGGTTGCCAACGTCAACGGCGAGATCGCGACCGCCGTCGCCGGTCGCGACGCGCTCGACCAGGCGGGTCTGGACCGCGCCCTGATCGACCTGGACGGGTCGCCCAACAAGGGGCGGGTGGGCGCGAATGCGCTGCTCGGCGTCTCGCTGGCAGTGGCGCACGCCGCCGCGGCCGCACAGGGAGAGCCGCTGTATCGGTACCTGGGCGGTCCGTCGGCGCACCTCCTGCCCGTGCCGCTGGTGAACATCCTGAATGGCGGCAAGCACGCGCTCGACTCGACCGACTTCCAGGAGTTCATGATCGCGCCGATGGGAGCGTCAACGTTTGCGGAAGCGTTGCGCTGGGCGGCCGAGACGTTCCACGCACTCGGGGCGCTGCTCGAGGAGCGTGGCTTCGCGACGACCGTTGGCGACGAGGGCGGCTACGCGCCAAGCCTGGAAACGAACGAGGCAGCGATTGCGCTGGTCCTCGAGGCCATTCAGCGCGCGGGCTACCGGCCTGGCGAGCAGATCGCCATCGCGCTCGACCCTGCCGCGAACGAGCTCTACAACGAGGGCAGGTATGTGCTTGCCCAGGAGAAGCGGACCCTGTCGAGCGACGAGCTGATCTCGTTCTGGGCGGACTGGGTCGTGCGCTACCCGATCATCAGCCTGGAAGACGGCCTGGCCGAGGACGATTGGGCCGGCTGGACGACGCTCACCGAACGGCTCGGTAGCCAGATCCAGGTGATGGGGGACGACCTGCTCGTGACGAACACGGAGCGCCTTGGGCGTGCCATCCGCGAGCGCGCGGCCAACGCGATCCTCATCAAGCTGAACCAGATCGGCACGCTGACCGAGACCCGCGAAGCGGTCGAGATGGCGCAGGCTGCGGACTGGCGCGCCATCGTCAGCCACCGGTCGGGCGAGACCGAGGACACCACCATCGCTGACCTCGTCGTCGGGCTGGGGACAGGCCAGATCAAGACTGGCAGCATGAGCCGCGGCGAGCGGATCGCCAAGTACAACCGGCTGCTCCGAATCGAAGAGGAGCTCGGTTCGGCGGCCGAATACGCGGGCCGAAGGGCATTCGCGGCCCTGGCGAGTTGATGGCTGAGCCCCACGAGCCGGTCCCCGGTGAAACGGACCATGCCCGGCGCAACCGCGCCTTCTGGAACGAGCTCTCCGACGCCTACCAGGCCGATCACGGCCCGGATCTCGCTCGCCACGGTGCTGCGTGGGGCGTGTGGCAGATCCCCGAGGACGAGGTCCACGCGCTCGGTGACGTCGAAGGCAAGGACGTGCTGGAGCTCGGCTGCGGCGCCGCGCAATGGTCGATCGAGATGGCGAAGCGCGGGGCGCGGCCGGTGGGGCTTGACCTCTCCGAACGGCAGCTCGAGCATGCGCGGGACCTTATGGCCGAGGCCGGTCTGGACTTCCCGCTGGTCCATGCCAGCGCCGAATCGGTGCCGTATCCAGAGGCGACCTTCGACATTATCTTCTGCGACCACGGTGCAATGGTCTTCGCCGATCCGAGCCGCACCGTCCCCGAGGCTGCGCGCCTGCTGCGCGACGAAGGGCTGCTCGTCTTCAGCATGCACACCCCCATCGCCGACATCTGCTGGCCGCCCGATTCGGAGCAGGTGACCGACCGTCTGCGCCTCAACTACTACGAGCTCAACGTGGTCGACGTCGGGGAGTCGCAGCACGTCGAATTCCAGCTGCCGTACGGCGAATGGATCCGGCTCTTCCGGGCCAACGGCTTCGTGGTCGAGGATCTCATCGAACTCCGACCGCAACCGAATGCCATCAGCACCTACCGGACCGATGAAGACCGCGAATGGGCGCGGAAATGGCCGATGGAGCACATCTGGAAGGTCCGTCGCCGACGAGCGACGACCTCCTAGCGAACGGCATCTCCGGTCCGGACCGGACCCTCGGTGATCACCCTCGCATACCAGCGCGCGTCGGCTGGGCGGAGGCGCGAGTTGATCCGCGCGATGCGACGACCCACGAACCAGTGCGCGATCGTCTGGCACGGCTCCGCCCGTTTGGTCAGCTCGATCACCAGCCCCGCGTTGCCAATCGCCAGTCGATCTCCGGTAGTGATCGAGTCCAGCTCGATCCCCTCGAGGGTCAGGTTCTCGCCATATGCGCCGGGGAACGCGGTGTGCCCCTCCGCCGCGACGCGGGCGATCGCCTCCATCGAGTAGAGGCTTACCGCCTGTTCGGGGCCGCCGTGCATCGGCTCGGGTTCGTTGTGGCCGTCATCGGCCAGGCCCATGTTGCCCACCCATTGCTCCTCGACCGGCAGCTTCGGCACGCCACCGTGCGAGACATTGACGCTGGCGACGCGGCCGGATCTGGGCTCAGGCATCGGTCGAAAGGTTGGCCGGCCGGATGAGGCGCAGCGGAACAAGCGTGATCAGGTAGATGACGAAGACGCCGCCGCCCGCGAGGGTCGCGAACAAGATCAGCACCGGCGCCGAGGCCCATGGACCTTCCATGACCGCGTGCCAGGCATCGAAGGCGAGTCCAGCGACCAACGCTCCGAGCAGGCCGACGACAAGCCGATGCCTGCGTGGGCTGAGCGCCGACTTCGCCAGGAAGCGGTCGATGGCGGTGACCAGCTTCTCGGTTGGGCGCTGTATCGGTCGGACGAGGTGGGCCGCGCCGCGCGCCAGGATGAGGAGATCATCGAGCAGGTCGGGCTCATGCGGGTCGTCTGTTGCAGGCTGCGCGGTGCGCATCGCGCGTACCAGGAGGGCGGTCGCCGCCATGGTCGCGGCGCCGGCGCCCAGCACGAGGCCGATGATGAGGCTTGATCGCGCATCCGAAGTTGTGCGCGGTATGACAAGTATCGCCGCCGCATCCGATGCCACGTTCGCGCCCATCGTGAGCAGCGCGATCCCGACGCCACTCCGAATTCGTCGCGCCGTGGCCGGCTCCAGGTGCGGGCCTCGATGGCTGAGGCTGCGCACTGCCGTCGCGCCGACCACCAACGGCAGGAAGATCGCGGCGTACGAAGCGACGATGTCCCAGGGATCGTTGCCGAATGGCGATGCGGCTCGAACGACGTGGATCTGGGTGGTCACGAAGTAGAGCGCGGCCCAGGCCACGACCGCAACGGCTGCCGCGTTTGCGGCAAGCCGCGTTGCGCGCGTCGCAGGATCGCGGAGATCAGTCATGTCCGCATTGTCGCCGTCACATCGGTCCCGTGTCATCCGTCCGCGCCCAGCTAGCATGCCGTCCCATGGCCGGGCCGCCGCTCCATCCCCTCTGCGCGCCGGTCGCCTTCCTCGTCGGGGAGTGGGACGGCGAGGGCCATGGTGGCTATCCCGGCCTTCAGTCGTTCACGTACAGCGAGAAGATGCGGGTCTGGCATGTCGGCAAGCCGGACCTCGCGTTCGAGCAGCGCACCTGGGCGCTCGACCCTTCTGGCCAACCTGGGCAAGAGCTACACGGGGAGTCCGGCTATCTCCGCTGCCTGGAAGAGGGACGCCTGGAGCTGGCCGTCGCCATGGCACCCGGCCACGTCGAGGTGGCAGCGGGACGCGTCGAGCGAAGCCGGATCAGTCTCGAGAGCGTCGGCGTGCTGGACGCCCCGAGCGCCGCTCCGGTCTCTGCGGTGAAGCGGACCTGGTGGCTCGAGGGTGAGTTACTGCGCTATGAGGTCGAGATGGCCGCACTCGATCAGCCGATGACCTGGCACCTCAGTGCGGAGCTGCGCCGGTCAGGCTGACTCGAAATCGGCCAAGCCGATACGCGAGCACAGATGCTGGAGTGGAGGCATCACGGTATCGGCCATGCAGATGTGCCGGCGGTCAACCGCCATTCTCCGAGCTCTTTAGCGCCGATGTATCGGCCCCGGCGATAAGCGCCCAGCCAAACCGCGCTCAGCTCTCCGGCGGTGTCTTGTCGGCGGGGCCTGCCTTGGCGCGCTTGCGGGCAGCCGCGGTCTCGCGCGAAGCCCGCACGACGGCGACCTTCGCCTTGCCGGCGGCGGTGCGCGGTCGATCGGCGGCCTTGGCGGCAGCCGATTTCGACGCCTTGGAGGCGGCAACCTTCTTACGCTGCGCGGTCTTGGTGGCTGTCGACTTCTTCTTCGGCGCGGCGACGGCCTCGGTGGCGGCCCCATCCAGCAGGTGCGCCGCGTTGGCCTTGGCCATCAGCCGGCTCTTGCGGCGAGCGGCGTTGTTGGGGTGCAGGATCCCCTTCTCGGCGGCCTTGTCGAGCGCGCTCAGGGCGGCAGTCACGGCGGCGGGGCCATCGCCCTCCGACCGGCCGAGCGCGATGTTGCTGGCCTGCAGGACGAGGGTCTTGGCCTCGCTCCGGGTGCGCTGGTTGATCGAGTGCCGACGGAGCGACTGGCGGACGCGCTTGAGGGCCTGCGGCGTGCGCGCGCCCTTCCAGGTTCGAGCTTTTCGGGCCACAGATAGTCCTCAGAGCGACGGGGCGGAATGAAAAAGAGCGCCGGCGGGGCCTGGCGCCTTGGTTTGGGAGTATATCACCGGGCCGCCCGCTACCCTTACCGCCGTGTTTGCGAGCCTGGGCCTTGTATGGACAGTCGTGATCTTCATCGGCTCGGCGGCCGCCGTGTGGGTGGCCGGCCGATCGCTGTCCGAGACGACCGATGCGCTTGAGCGGCGCTTCGGCCTGGGCGAGGCGCTGGGCGGGCTGGTCATCCTGGCCGTCACCACCAATCTGCCGGAGATCGCGATCACAGTCACTGCTGCCGTCTCCGGCGATCTGAGTATCGCCATCGGCAACATCCTGGGTGGCATTGCCATCCAGACCGTGGTGCTGGTCGCGATGGATGCCTTCGGGATCCGCAGCGGAGCACCGCTCACCTACCGCGCCGCCTCGCTGATCCTCGTGCTCGAGTCCGCGTTGGTGATCGGGGTGCTCACCGTATCGGTCATGGGTCACTTCCTGCCCGCCTCGCTGGTGATCTGGCGGGTAGGCCCGGCGGAGCTTGCGATCGTGGTCCTGTGGGTCGGCGGCCTGTTGCTCATCAGTCGAGCAAGGGACAAGCTCCCGTGGCATGCCTCCGGTAACCCACCAGACGGGCAAAAGTTTCCGCGTGGGCATGCCAAGGAGCTGCGCGCGGCCAAAGCCATGACAGCCGGGACCCGCCGCGTCCTGGCGCGTTTCACCGTCGCGTCCGTCGTTACGCTCGTCGCCGGGCTGGTGCTGGAGCAGAGCGGCGAGCGTATCGCCTCCGGCATTGGACTCTCGGGAGTCGTCTTCGGCGCCACCGTCCTGGCCGCCAGCACCGCCGTGCCGGAGATCTCGACGGGGATCGCCTCGGTGCGGATGGGCGACTACCAGCTGGCGGTCAGCGACATCTTCGGCGGCAACGCGTTCCTGATGAACCTCTTCCTGCTGGCCGGACTGATCGCCGGCCGGACGCTGCTCCCCGAGACGACGGGGGGAGACATCTACCTGACCGGGTTGGGGATCCTGCTCACCGTCATCTACACCTGGGGCCTCGTGGTCCGCCCGACGCGTCGGATCGGTCCGATCGGGATCGACTCGGCGATGGCGCTGGCCTGCTACGTGATCGGGATGATCGGCTTCGCCACCTTCGCCGGTGGCGGCTCGTGATTCCGCCGGAGCGAACTCGCAACTTCAGCATCGTGGCGCACATCGACCACGGCAAGAGCACCCTGGCAGACCGGCTGCTGGAGGCGACGCACACCATCGATCCGCGGCAGATGACCTCGCAGGTCCTCGACTCGATGGACCTGGAGCGCGAGAAGGGGATCACCATCAAGGCCCGCGCGGTGCGCCTCCAGTACGACGCGCAGGACGGCCAGACGTATGCCCTCAACCTGATCGACACGCCCGGCCACGTCGACTTCACCTACGAGGTGAGCCGATCCCTGCAAGCCTGCGAGGGCGCGATCCTGGTGGTCGACGCGACCCAGGGGATCGAGGCGCAGACCCTCGCCAACGTTCATCTGGCCATGGAGCAGCACCTGGTCATCATCCCGGTCATCAACAAGATCGACCTTGCGTCGGCCGATCCCGAGATGGTGCTCGCCGAGCTGGAGGAGACCCTCGCCATTCCCCGCGAGGAGGTGATCCTGGCGTCGGCCAAGGAGGGGACCGGGGTCGCCGAGATCCTCGAGGCGGTCGTCCAGCGCATCCCGCCCCCCAGCGGCCAGGCCAACGCCCCGCTGCAGGCGCTCGTCTTCGATTCGCATTACGACCCCTACAAGGGCGTCGTCGCGTACGTGCGCGTCGCGAACGGCACACTGCACGACCACGAGCGCATCCGATTCATGGCGACGGGCGTGGAGAGCGACATCCTGGAGCTCGGCTACTTCCGGCCGCAGCCGGTACCCACCCGGCGCCTGACAGTGGGCGAAGTTGGCTATGTGGCCTCCGGCCTGAAGAGCATTGCCGACGCCCGGGTTGGCGACACCCTGACCGATGCCGACCGCCCCGCCACTGAGCCGCTGCCCGGTTACAAGCAGGCGCTGCCGCTCGTCTTCGCCGGCATCTACCCGATGCGTGGCGACGACTACCCGCTCCTGCGTGACGCCCTCGAGAAGCTGCACCTCAACGACGCATCCTTCGCCTACGTGCCGGAGTCGAGCGTGGCGCTGGGCTTCGGCTATCGCTGCGGCTTCCTCGGCCTGCTGCACATGGAGATCGTCCAGGAGCGCCTTGAGCGCGAGTTCGGGCTCGAGCTGATCGCGTCGGCGCCATCGGTCGAATACCGGGTCAAGCGCCTGAACAAGGCCGATGAGCTGATCGTCGATAACCCCGCCCAGTTCCCGCCGGCGGGCGAGGTGGAGGGAATCAGCGAGCCGTGGGTCTCGGCCACGGTCATCACCCCGACCGACTACATCGGCCCGATCATGGAGCTGGCCACCACTCGCCGCGGGGACTTCATCAACATGGAATACCTGGACCCGAAGCGGGTCAACCTCCACTTCGAGATGCCGCTGGCCGAGCTGATCATCGACTTCTACGACCAGCTGAAGAGCCGCTCCTCGGGATATGCCAGCCTCGATTACGCGTACCTGGGCTACCGGCCCGGCGAGCTGGTGAAGCTCGACATCATGGTCAGCGGCGAGCCGGTCGACGCGCTCTCCCTGATCGTCCATCGGTCCAATGCCTTCCGGGTCGGGAAGGCGCTGGTCGAGAAGCTCAAGGAGCTGATCCCGCGCCAGATGTTCGAAGTGCCGGTCCAGGCGGCAATCGGCTCGCATATCATCAGCCGCGAGACGATCCGGGCGATGCGCAAGAACGTGCTGGCCAAGTGCTACGGCGGCGACATCACCCGGAAGCGGAAGCTCCTCGAGAAGCAGAAGGAAGGCAAGCAGCGGATGAAGCGGATCGGTTCCGTCGAGATCCCGCAGGAGGCCTTCCTGGCCATCCTTCGCATGGACGACGGGCAGTAGCGTGAACTTCCAGGACTCGCTGCGCCTGTCGATCGCCCTGGGGCTCACCATCTTCCTGGTCCTGCTGCGCTTCGACTCGGATCGCATCATGCGTTCCGACTACTTCCGCTCCCGCTCCGGCTGGCTCGGGCCGCTCTCCTACTACGGGCTGGTGGTCCTGTTCGCGATCGGGATCGCCATCATCCTGCCCCGCGGGCGCGCACAGCTCTTCCTGGCCCCCGGCGACCCCGCAACGATGCTGCCGGTGATGCTCCTCTTCTGCGGCGTGGCCGTGGTGAACGGACTGGTGCTCGCCTTCCTGCGCTACAGGGCCATCCTGCCGCTGCCGACCCCGTTGCTCGTCTCGCGCCTGGCCGGCGCGGCGGCCAATGCCTTTGCGGAGGAGCTCCAGTTCCGCTCGATCGTGCTCGGCATGCTCATCTTCGCCGGCGGCCCCGATTGGGTCGGCCCTGCCCTGGTGGTGCAGGCGCTGCTGTACGGGCTGGCGCATAGGCGGCTGTGGAAGGATCGCGATTGGTATTTCCTCGCCGGGTCGGTGCTGCTCGGGTACGCCGCCGGGCTCGCCACTGTGACGACCGGGTCAGTGGTGCCTGCCATGGTCGGCCACTTCGCGGTGACGGCGTCGCTCTTCGCCTTCGCCGGGGGAAGGTTGCGGCAGCGACCTATTTGAATTAGGGGCGTCCCGGCCGGACGCCTCCCCTGGCTATCGCAACAGCCTCAGCGCCCGCCCTGGGCGCCTTCGACTTCGCGGCGAGGGGGCTGGCCAACTCACCCGCTAGTCATGGGGCTGCTATGTCGGCAACGCTGGGGCCAAAATCTCGGTCTTAACCGCTTCCTACGTGCCGGGTGGCCGTCGGAGGGTCAGTGCGTGGCTCGTGAACCGCCTTGGGTGGTAACGGAGGCCCCGCGACGCACCAAATCGCGCGTTGGCACTGGCAGCCGATCGAGGTGTCGATCCCGCCATCGGCCGAGCGTCGTATCAGTAGACAGGCGCAATCGGCAGCGCCGATCCCACAAGAGAAGAGGAGATCAACCCCCATGGCAGCCAAGGTCATTCACGTCGAAGTCACGGGCAAGGATGGGCCCGCGCTTCAGAAGTTCTACTCCGAGATCTTCGGGTGGAAGCTCGACACCGATCTCCCCGACGGTTACGGGATGGCCCGGGACGAGTCCGGATTCACGAGCGGCATCGGCCCCACCCGCGATGGCTCGGCCGGCCAGGTGACGTTCTACGTCCACTCCGAGGACCCGCAGGGCATCCTGGACCGCGTCGAGAAGCTCGGCGGAAAGGTCCTCATGCCACTCACCGAGGTCGCCAAGGACACCACCATCGCGATGTTCGCCGATCCCGAGGGCCACGTCGTCGGCATCATGTAGTCCCCGCAACTTGCGCGACCGCCGCCCCGAGCCCGCAGCATGTAGGCTCGGGGCGTGTCGTTGTCCACGCACCACCTCTACATCCATGTCCCGTTCTGCAGGCTGGTGTGCGCCTACTGCGACTTCGTGACGGTCGGCGGACGGGCCGCTGAGATCCCCCGCTACGCCGGTGGGCTGCTGACTGAACTGGCCCTGCGCCCGGCATCGGGCGAGCTGGCGACCATCTACTTCGGAGGCGGTACGCCTTCTCTCCTACCGGCTGACGCGGTCGGACGCCTGGTGGCCACGGCGGTCGGGCGATGGGGGAGCGAGCCGTCCGAGGTCACCATCGAGGTCAACCCCAGCACGCGGGAAACGCCCGATTGGGCCGGCCTGCGGGCAGCGGGCGTCACCCGGATCTCGCTCGGCGTCCAGTCGCTGCGTGATCGCGAGCTGAAGCTGCTGGCTCGTGGCCAGACCGCAGCCGAGGGTCGCAGTGCCTTCGCGGCTGCCCGCGCGGCAGGCTTCAGGAACGTCTCGATCGACCTGATCTACGGCATCCCCGAGCAGTCGCTCGCCGACTGGCGTGATGGACTGGATCGCGCCGTCGCGCTCGGACCGGACCACATGTCGCTGTATGCGCTGCAGCTCGCCCTGGCGCCCGATGAATGGGCCGCGCCGCCGCGGCCCGGCGCACTCCGCTGGCGGCAGCGGATGGTCCCACGCCAGGACGACGGCCTGGCTGCCGCCCAGTACCAAGTCGCCGAGCAGATGCTGGACCAAGCGGGATATGGTCACTACGAGCTCTCCTCCTGGGCGCGGCCCGGCTTCGAATCGCGGCACAACTTGGCCTACTGGGAGCGGCGGCCGTACACAGGCATCGGGGCCGGCGCGCACTCCTTTGACGGAGCGACACGCTCCTGGAACGTGCGCAACCTGGACGCCTACCTGGCCGCAGTCGAGGCCGGCGAACGACCGGTCGAGGGCGGAGAGGAGCTCGATGAGGAGACACGCGCCTTCGAGTCGATCGCGCTCGGCCTGCGGCGGGTCGCCGGATTCAGCAGAGCGTCGTTCGCCGCGGAATTCGGGCAAGACCCGCTCATGCGCCATGCCGCTGCCATAGAGGAAACCAGGGACAAGGGCCTCATTGAGGTCGCAGGTGATGCCATCCGGCTCACTGCGAGTGGGAGGCTGCTCGCCAATGAGGCACTCGTCGCCTTCGCGCCCTAGCTTCGTTGACATCGGTCCGGCGAGGTTGGTACCATGCCTCCATCACCGGTTAGCACTCTCATCGGTAGAGTGCCAATCGGAACCCCAAACGGAGGAAAACGTGGTCGGCGAAGGGATGACCGGCGAGCGAAACGCCCCGTCTCGGTCGACGCTGGAGCTGACCGAGCGGCAGCGAATCGTGCTGCGCGCCGTCGTCGAGGACTACGTCTTGAACGCAACGCCCGTTGGTTCGAAGGCCCTCGTCGACCGGTATGCCCTCCTCGTCAGTTCCGCCACGGTTCGCAGCGCGATGGCCGAGCTGGAGGCGCTGGGCCTGCTCAGCCACCCGCACACCAGCGCCGGCCGCGTGCCATCGGACCTGGGGTATCGGATCTACGTCGAGTCGCTGATGCGCGAATCCACGCTGGACCGCGCCGATCAGCTGATGATCCGCCACCAGTTCAGCCAGGTGCAGCTGACCACGAATGAGTGGCTGCGCCTGGCGGCTTCGATCCTAGCCACCAGCACCCGCTCTGCCGCGGTCGTTACCCCGGCTCGCGCCCGCCGCGCCCGCTATGGGCACGTCCAATTGGTCGAGCTCGCCGACAAGGCTCGCCTGGCGGTGCTGGTACTCGGCGATGGGAACGTTGTGCAGCGCCGCCTCGACCGCGCATCGATCGACCGAGCCAGCGCAGGACAGCAACTTGGACAGGCGGACCTCGACACCGCGGCCGCCACGTTGAATTCAGACTTGGCCGGCTTGTCGGCGCCACAGATTCGGCGGAAGGTCGCCAAGATGGGGCCGCTCGGCGCGCACGTCACCGAGGTGGTGGCGCAGATGCTGGAGGAGTCCGACAGCGTATCGGTCGAGGATGTCTTCACCGACGGCATCGCCAACGTCCTCGAGCAGCCGGAGTTCGCCGGGGGGTCGAAGCTCCGTGGAGTACTGGAGGTGCTGCAGCGCTCCGACTTCCTGGAGCAACTGGTGCCGGTGCTCGGTCGCCGCGGCGGGGTGACGGTGATCATCGGACATGAGAACGTCAACGACGCGATGCACGAGGTGAGCCTCGTCTTCGCGCCGTACGGCACCGAGGACTCCGCGCTCGGACTGCTCGGCGTGCTGGGGCCGACCCGCATGCCATATCCGCGCGCCATCCCGACCGTCCGATACCTCTCGATGCTCATGAACGAGCTGATCTCGCATCACCCAGGTGAAACGCATGACTGAACGACCCACCAACGGCGCCCCGGAGGACCCGCGCCATCCGCGCGGCCCGTCGCGCGCCGCGCTGATCGAAAAGATCGACGACCTGCAGCGCGTCCTGGACGAGGCGCGCGAGCAGGCCGACGAGAACCTGCGCGCCCTTCAGCGCAACGCCGCCGACTTCGCCAACTATCGGCGTCGCATCGACGAGGAGCGCGAGGGGCTGTCGACCTTCAGCAACGCCATGCTGATCAGCAAGCTGCTGGCGGTCCTCGACGACTTTGACCGGGCGCTCGACAACGTCCCGGCCGACGCACATGAGGGCTGGGTCGATGGGGTGCGCCTCGTCGAGCGCAAGCTGCGTTCGCTGCTCGAGGCCGAAGGAGTCACGCAGATCGAGGCGCTCGGCCAACCATTCGATCCAAACCTGCACGAGGCGGTCGACACCGAGGAGACCGCAGACCATCCTGACAACCAGGTGATCGGTGAGCTGCAGCGCGGATACCGGCTGAATGACCGGGTCCTGCGCCCATCGCTCGTCCGCGTCGCGAACAACCCAAAGGAGCACTGAACAGATGGGAAAGATCATCGGCATCGACCTTGGCACGACCAACTCGGTTGTCGCCGTCATGGAGGGCGGCGAGCCGCAGGTCATCACCAACGCGGAGGGCGGCCGCATCACGCCATCGGTCGTCGCATTCGCCAAAAGCGGCGAGCGGCTGGTCGGCCAGGTGGCCAAGCGCCAGGCGATCACCAACCCGGAGAACACGATCTTCAGCATCAAGCGCTTCATGGGACGCCGCTTCGAGGACCCCGAGGTGCGCCACAGCAAGGACCTGGTGCCCTACCAGGTCGAGAAGGATCCCAAGTCCGATGGCGTGGTGGTCACGCTGGCCAACGGCAAGACCTTCAGCCCGCCGGAGATCAGCGCGATGATCCTGCAGAAGCTCAAGGCCGATGCCGAGGCCTACCTGGGCGAGAAGGTGACCGAGGCGGTGATCACCGTGCCGGCTTACTTCGACGACACCCAGCGCCAGGCGACGAAGGACGCCGGGCGGATCGCCGGGCTGGACGTGAAGCGGATTGTGAACGAGCCGACCGCATCGGCCCTGGCCTACGGGCTGGACAAGACCAAGGACGAGAAGATCGCAGTCTATGACCTGGGCGGCGGGACGTTCGACATCTCCATCCTGGAGCTCTCCGAGGGCGTCTTCGAGGTGCGCAGCACCAACGGCGACACCCACCTGGGCGGCGACGACTTCGACCAGCGGATCATCGACTGGCTCTCCGAGGAGTTCAAGAAGGACCAGGGGGTCGACCTCTCCAAGGACCGGATCGCGCTCCAGCGCCTCAAGGAGGCGGCCGAGAAGGCCAAGATCGAGCTGTCGAGCACGAGCACCACCGAGATCAACCTGCCATTCATCAGCGCCGATGCCTCCGGGCCGAAGCACCTGGTCATCAGCCTGACCCGCGCCAAGATGGACGACCTGGTCGCAGACCTGATCTCCAAGACCGCCGGGCCGGTGAAGCAGGCGATCAGCGACGCATCGCTCAAGCCGACCGACATCGACGAGGTGATCCTGGTCGGCGGCATGACCCGGATGCCGGCCGTCATCGAGGCTGTCAAGGCCATGTTCGCCGGCAAGGAGCCCCACAAGGGGGTCAACCCCGACGAGGTGGTGGCGATCGGCGCCGCCATCCAGGCCGGCGTGCTGGGCGGCGAGGTGAAGGACGTCCTGCTCCTCGACGTGACGCCGCTGTCACTCGGGATCGAGACGCTGGGCGGGGTCGCGACCAAGATGATCAACCGCAACACGACCATCCCCACGTCGCACACCCAGATCTTCTCGACGGCGTCGGATAACCAGCCATCGGTCGACATCGTCGTGCTCCAGGGAGAGCGCGAGATGGCCGCGGACAACAAGAAGCTGGCCACCTTCCGGCTCGACGGGATCCCGCCGGCTCCGCGCGGCGTGCCGCAGATCGAAGTCACCTTCGACATCGATGCCAATGGGATTTTGAACGTGGCGGCCAAGGACAAGGCCACCGGCAAGGAGCAGAAGGTGACGATCACCGCCTCCTCCATGTTGGCCAAGGAGGACGTCGACCAGATGGTCCGCGATGCGGCCGAGCACGCCGAGGAGGACCGCAAGCGACGGGCCGAGATCGAGTCTCGAAACGAGGCCGATGCGCTCACCTACCAGGCCGAGCGGCTGATCAAGGACATGGGGGACAAGCTGTCGGATGACGACCGCAAGGAGATCACCGACCGGATCGAGGCCGTTCGTGGAGCGCTGGCCGGAACCGATGCGGGCGTCGTCGACTCCACGAAGCAGCAGCTCGCCGAGGTGCTGCAGCGGATCGGGGCAAAGGCCTACGAGACGTCAGGGACCGAACCGCCCGGAGGCGACACTGGCAACGAGGGCGGCGACGGATCCGATGGCACCGGACCAGTGGAGGGAGCGGCAGAGGAAGAGGGCGAGACGATCGAGGGCGAGTACAAAGAGGTGTAAGTGGGACTCGGGGACCGGTCCTGGGCTGGCTGTCGCAACAGCCTGCGGACCGGGCCCCGCCTCCCCTCACCGTTCTTCCCTGACTGAGGCTCGTTACCGTTCATTCGGCCTCACACCACCGGAGCGGCATCGCCCTTGCACGGCCGACCGCCTGCCTTACTGTTGAGCCGCGTCTCCGGCGACTTGCCCCAAGTTGAAAATGCGTGCCCTGTAGCTGGTCAGCGAGGCCTTGATCGAGCCCTAACCGAGTTCGCTGGTGCAGTTGGGGCAGCGGGTGGCGGCGAGGGGGATCTCGGTCGCGCAGAAGGGGCATTCTTTGGTCGTCGGCTCGGGCGCCGGCTGGCCGGCACGACGCATCTTGTCGAGCGCGTTAATCGGCTTGACGATGAAGAAGAAGACGGCAGTCGCCACCAGCAGGAAGCTGATCAGCGCGTTTAAGAACAAGCCGACGTTGACCGTGGCTTGTCCCGCCTTGAAGCTGAGGGTGTTGAACTCTGGCGTTCCGAAGACGCTGAGCAGTGGGGTCAGGACGTCCTTCACCAGGGAGTTGATCACCGCTCCGAAGGCCGCACCGATGATCACGCCGACGGCGAGGTCGACGACGTTGCCGCGGAGGATAAAGTCGCGGAACTCCTTGATCATCGGTGCCATCCATTTGCGTTCTGGGGCCGTCACGTGGCGCGGAGTATAGGTCGGGTCATGCAGGTGGGACCACCGGATCCATTGATCCCGATCTCGGCCGCTAGATACGTGTGGACCTCGCAGCCGGCGGCCTCGAGGGCGACCTGGGTGAGCGGGTTGCCCTCGGCCATGATGAGCACGCCCGGGCGCACGGCAAGGACATTGCAGGCGAGGGTCGGGAACTCGTCGTCGGGGACGGTGATGGTCTTGATCTCGAGCTCGCCGAGGAGCTCCCACAGGCCCGCGGGAAGCAGTGGCGGGTAGATGACGACGAGATCGTCGGTGACGGGGGAGATGACCGAGAGGAGATGGACCAGCTCGGCCTCGCCTCGCCAGTAGGGCAGGTCGAAGATCCGCACGTCGCCGCCGACGAGCGCGGCTAGCTGGCGTGCCCCGGCGTCGTTGGTGCGGAGCGAGCGACCAATACAGAGCAGGTCGGGGCGCAGCCAGAAGGTGTCGCCGCCCTCGATCGTGCCGGGCGCGTCGATGCGGCCTAGCGTGGGGATGTCCGCGGCGATCGTCCACGCCTCGAGGAGTGCGGGCTCCGCGCGGCGGTTGGGCTTGCCCGGAAGGAGGGGGATGGCGCCGCGGTCCGTGACGAGGAGGGGATCGAAGGTGTAGACCAGGTCGGGGTCATCGGTTTCGATGTCGAGGGCGTGGACCTGCACGCCCAGGCTGACGAGCAAGTCGACGAAGGTGTCGTGCTCGTAGTGAGCGGCTGCCAGGTCGACTGGGAGCAGGAAGCCGTGGGCGGGATTGTCGAAGGCGGCGCCGAAGGCCGCATCGGGGCGGTGGACCAGGGCCTCGAGCAGGGGCGCGGTCATGCTCTGAGCGCCGAATCGGCGGCCGGTGGCGGTCATCGGCTGAGGATAGACCTCGGATAGACTCGAACCGATGCGCCTCGCCACCTGGAATGTGAACTCGCTGAAGGCTCGCCTCGACCGCGTGCTGGCCTGGACCGAGGCGTTCGGGCCCGATGTGTTGTGCATGCAGGAGACCAAGCTCACCGACGCGGCCGTGCCGGAGCTGGCGTTCCGCGCCATCGGCTACGAGGTGGCGCACCACGGGCTGGGGCAGTGGAACGGGGTTGCGATCGCGTCGCGGATTGGGATCGGGGAGGTGCAGGCTGGCCTGCCCAGCTCCGACGGCTGGACCGATGACGGCGGTCGCTTCCTTGCTGCCACCTGCGGCGGCGTCCGCGTGGCGACCATCTACGTGCCGAACGGACGTGTGGTGGGGAGCGAGTTCTTCGAGCAGAAGCTGGTCTGGCTTGACAGGCTCAACGAGTGGCTCATCACGCAGTGCGACCCCACTGAGCCGATGGCGGTCTGCGGCGACTACAACGTGGCGCCGGCCGACGACGACGTCTACGACCCCGCGGCGGTGCACGGCGCGACGCACGTCTCGGAGCCGGAGCGCGCCGCGGTGGCTCGGATGCGCGAATGGGGCCTGGTCGACATCGTCCGGAAATTCCATCCGGAGCCGGGCTTCTTCACTTGGTGGGACTATCGGGCCGGGAACTTCCACAAGAACCTGGGAATGCGGATCGACCACGTCTACGTCACCGAGCCGCTCGCGAATCGAGCAGTGGCAGCTGAGCGCGATCGTGACGCAAGGAAGCCATCGACCTATCCGGGGATCCCGTCGGACCACGCGCCTCTGGTGGTTGATTTCGCGGATCCCTAGCGCCTCGAGACAGGACCTCCGGGTAATTGGCATCGCCTGGGCCCGCCCGCAGAATGGAGCGGTCTTGCACACACATCGGTCCTGGACGCGCCTCCTCGCGAGCGTTGTGATTGGCTCGCTCGTCGCGGGGTGCGCCGCCCAATCGCAGTCGCCAAGCGCGCCGCCGCCGACTCCGACGCCAACGCCGGTCCCAACGCCGATGACGCTCGCCGACTACCCCGGCGGCTTCCCGACCAGCTACGTCAAGCACGAGGATCCCGGCAACCTTGGCCTGGTGCCTGAGGCGGGTGGTCTGCGTGGCAAGTCGAGCGGCACCCTCCGCGCCGGCGACGGCACGAGTGGGACGTACACGTCGACCTGGCTCGAGAATCGCGTCGCAGCCTCCAAGGTGGTCTGCAAGGGCGTGACGTACAGGGATCTGTGGGTCGGTGAGACTGCAGAGCTCACCACGCAGGTCGACCTCTCGGGGTGGGGCCACGCCCAGCTGGTCACGGTCGGGCACGTGGTCGTGTACCCAAGCTCGCGCAACGGAAGCTCGCCCTCGGTCTGCGACGACGCGACCGGCGGCACCTTCCAATTCACATTCACCACTGGGCCGATCACCCAGCTGATGAGCGGCAACTGGCACTGGGAGAAGGGAGACCGCCTGGTCTTCGACCCACCCGTCCGACCAGCCGCTTCCCCGGCCTAGGTCACGCCCAGCCGCCGCAAGGCGCCGGCGACGTCGCGCCCCGGTCTGGTGCGCGGCCAGCTGACGGCTCCAGCACCGACGAAACTCCGGTATGCCTCGACGGCCGTGGCGAGGGAATGGATGAAGCCAGGCTCCTCCATCGGGCCAAAACCATCCTCGAACCAGATGCCGGCAATCCGCAGGGTCGTGTCGCCGCGGACGAGGCGCGGCTCGATCCGGCCGACCAGTCGATCCCCGAACAGGAGGGGGAGCACGTAGTAGCCGAAGCGGCGCTTCGGCGCGGGGACGTAGACCTCCCAGATGTAGTCGAAGCCGAAGAGAGACTTGAGCAGACGCCGATCCCATATGAACGGGTCCAGCGGCGCCAGGATCGTGACCGATGGGTCGGCTCTGCCGGGCCGGACCGTCGCGTCGAGGAGAAGCCGCTCGTCCGCGAGGACGTGCCTCACCTCGCGCAGCCCCTCGACCGCGACGGGAAGGAGCACACCGTCCGCCACCATCTCGGCGGTGAGATTGGCCCGCTCGGCAGCCGAGCCCGTTCCCAAGACCAGCTCACCGGCCCCGCCGACCGCCATGAGTCCCACCCCTCGGTGGCGGCTGAGCAACCGATGGCGATGCTGCTCGGCGGGCTTCGCATGGCTGGACAGCAGCTCGGCAGGCACGAGGCGCTCGATCAGGTCGTAGTAGCGGCGGCTCCGATCGCGTCGCGCGATTCCGAGCCGCCCGATGACGAAGAGCGCCTCCATGACGGCCTTCGCGGCCCGCGTCGTTGTCGCTCCACCGCTGTCCCACCACCACTCGACGCGGTTCTTGACGTGCCGGAAGGCATCGGTTGAAAGGCTCCCGTCGTGCTCGATGCGCTCGACGATCAGCGTCACCAGGTCAGCCTGCTCGCGCAGGATCCCGCCCTCGTAATGCTCCCGCCACTGATCCCAGCCGAAGCGGAAGTAGGGGAGCTCCGCCATCGGCAGGATGTTGAGGCTCTTGTTGTAGAGCTCGATCAGGCGCCGATCCTTGCCATACAGCCAGAGGTCGCACCACTCGCGCTGGTAGCCGTCGATGCGGGCATGCAGCACCAGGTCATGGCTGCGAGTGCCGGGCACCTCCAGCGGATCGAACTGCAGGCTCCCGAGCCGATCGACCACCCCTAGGACCGATGCCGGCTTGGCCGGAAGCGATCGCGGCGGGTCGAGCAGGTGGCGACGGACCAGGAAGCGACGGGCATTGTCCGCTGAGATGCGAAGGTCGGGGAGTGCGGAGGGCATCTGGCTCGATGCTACCAGCGTGCCGCCACGCTCCTTACAATGCCGAACATGGCGATGGAGCACCAACCATCCGGTATTCCGCAGGCGGCCGGCGCCGGCGCCGACGCGTCGGCTCGCGCGCTCCGAGTTCAGATGCTCGCGACCGAGCACTGGAGCCTGCTCGCCACCCGATCCCTCTCCTGGAACGAGGCCTTCGCTCGGGCGAGCATGTTCCTCTCGCTCCTCACCGGCTCGGTGGTGGCCCTGGCGCTGGTCGCCCAGGTGAACTCCTTCGGCGAAGCCTTCGTGTTGTTCGCGCTGATGGCGCTGCCGGTGGTGCTCTTCGTGGGGCTGGCCACCTACGTGCGACTGCTGGAGATCAACAACGAGGACTACGTCTGGGTGCGGGGCATGAATCGCCTGCGGGCCGCGTACCTGGAGATCGATCCCGGTTTGGCCCCCTACTTCATCACCGGGACCACGGAGGACGCCGCTGGGATCTTTCAGACATTCGGATCGCTGCCTGGTACCGAAGGGAACTTGGATAGCGGTCTGTTTCACGGCTTCGTGACCACGCCAACAACCATCGCCTTCGTCGACGCCATGCTGGCCGGCGTGCTGGCCGCGATCGTCGCGGTTCAGCTCAAGGCGCAAATGGTGCCGGCCTCGGCAATCGGCGTGGTGGTCTTCCTCGTCGCCTGCGGCGCGCTTGCCTTCTTCGGATACCGCAGCCAGGTGATGGCGCACCTATACCCGGAAACACGTCGCGCCGACGAGGACGCGCCCGGCTGAGTGGCCTACGGGCCGTTGCCAGGCTGGCACTCTGGACCTCGGAGTGCCAATCGGTATAATCCGCGCCCTATGGCGACCAAGCGCGATTACTACGACGTGCTGGGAGTCCCGCGCGACGCCTCCGATGAGGAGATCAAGCGGGCATTCCGCCGCGCGGCTCAGCGTCATCACCCGGACATCGACGGTAGCGATGGTGCCGAGCAGCGCTTCAAGGAGCTGAACGAAGCGTACCGCGTCCTCTCCGACCGGCAGCGCCGGACTGCCTACGACATGTTCGGGCATGGGGGCGTCGACGGGGCCAGCAGCGGCGGCTTCGAGGGCTTCGGCGGCGGCTTTGGCCCGTTCGGCGACATCTTCGACGCCTTCTTCGGCGGCTCTCCGGCGGGGGCGAGGCAGCGTCGCAGGGTCGTCGCCGGCGCCGATCTGCGTTACGACCTGACGATCGAGTTCGGCGAGGCAGTGAGCGGCGTTACCCGGGAGATCACCTTCCCCACGCTGGTGCGATGCGCCGTCTGCGAAGGGAGCGGGGCGGAGCCCGGAAGCGAGCCGGACACGTGCCCCGAATGCAACGGCACGGGGGAGAAGCGGCGAGTCAGCCAGACAATCCTGGGACAGATGGTGAACATCAGCGCCTGCCCCCGATGCGGCGGCGAGGGGCGGGTCGTGTCGGTGCCCTGCAAGGTCTGTCACGGCGAGGGGCGTCTGCGCGAGCAGCGCACCCTGACGGTCGAGGTGCCGGCGGGGATCGACTCCGGCCAGCGCATCGCGATCGAGGGACAGGGCGAGGCCGGTCCGCGCGGCGGGCCGCCCGGCGATCTCTACGTCGCAGTCACGGTGCGCGAGCACGCGCAGCTCCTGCGCCGCGGCACGGAGCTCTTCTATGAGCTGCCGATCACCTTCCCGCAGGCAACCTTGGGAGCCTCACTACCCGTCCCCACGGTCGAGGGGAGCGAGCCGGTCGAGATCCCGGCCGGCACCCAGAGCGGCACCGAGATTCGGCTTCGCGGTCGCGGCGTTCCCCGACTGCGCGGGATGGGGCGGGGCGACCTGCACGTGATCGTGACCGTGGTGATCCCGCACAAGCCGTCGAAGCAGGAGCGCGACCTGCTCAGACAGCTCGGCGAGGTGGGCGGCCCGGCGGTCCTCCCCACGGGTGGGCCAAGCCTGCTCGACCGGCTGCGCGACCTGTTCAACTAGGCCGGCGCATGCGGTGGGTGGAGCTGACCGTGACAGCCGACAACGAGGCGATCGAGGCGGTCAGCGAGATCTTTGCGCGGCTCGGGCGCGGATCGGCGGTTCGCCCCACTCGGCTCATCCGAGATGCCGGCGACGAGCTGTCGGCCCGCGAGGACCCGAGCGCTCCCTACGAGATCACGGTCCACCTGCCCGATGACGAGGCGGCTCCCGCCGCGATCGATGCCACCGAGAAGGCGCTCTGGCACCTGCAGGCGTTCGGCTTGCGACCGCTCGGCGACCTGCGCGTGCGCTCAGTCGACGAAGCCGACTGGGAGGAGGCCTGGAAGGACGGCTACGCGCCGCAGCGCATCGGTCGGGTCGTCATCGTTCCGTCGTGGACTTCCGAACCGATCGGCGCCGATGAGGTCGAGCTGCGGCTCGACCCCGGCATGGCCTTCGGCACGGGCCTGCACCCGACCACCCGTGGCTGCCTACTCATGCTTCAGCGCGTAAGCCCGATGCCCTCCGTCGTGCTGGACGTCGGCTCGGGCTCCGGCATCCTGGCCCTGGCCGCCCTTCGCCTCGGCGCCGAACGCGCGGTCTGCTGGGACACCGATCCGGTGGCCGTGACTGCCACGCTCGCCAACGCGGTGGCAAATGGGCTCGGTGAGCACCTGGCGGCCCACGTGGGCACCTTGCCTGCGGAGCCGGGGGGAGGGCGATATGCGCTGGTTCTCGCCAACCTGGTGGCCGCGGTGCTGATCGACTTCGCTCTGCCGCTGGCCGCGCACACCGCTTCTGGCGGCACGTTGGTTGCCAGCGGGATCATCGCGCAGCGGGGCGCCGAGGTCCTGACCGCGCTTCGCAGCGCCGGGTTCGAGCTTCTCGATCGCCTCGATGACGGGGAGTGGATCTCGCTCCGTTTGCGTCGCGCTGGATAGGCTGACCCACCGCATGCACCGTTTCTTTGTGGCTCCGGCGACCGTGGCCAGCGATCGTTTTCCGCTGCCGGCTGAGATCGCTCACCAGGTGAGGCGGGTGCTTCGCCTGAAGGATGGCGACGAGATCACGCTCCTCGACGGCAGCGGCGAGCAGGCCCGTTGTCGGCTGGAGGGCGGCGACTGTCTGGTCGAGTCCAGAGGCGCGGCGGGTGGCGAGCCGAAACATCAGCTGGTCGTGTGGCAGGCGCTGCTGCGCGGGGATCATCTCGAACCGGTGATACGGCACGGCACCGAGATCGGCATTGTGCGGTTTGCGCTCATTTCGACCGAGCGATGTGTGGCGCGAGACATCTCGCCGCGTCGGCTCGATCGATTGCAGGCAGTGGCTCGCGAGGCAGCGGAGCAGTCGGAGCGCGGGATCGTCCCGCCGGTTGAAGCGCCGATCCCGTTTGCGGAGGCAATCGCAGCCGCGGCAGCGAGATCGGTCCTGCTCTTCGAGCGCGAAGGCGGAAGGCGACTCTCCGAGGTCGAAGCGCCATCTGGCATCTTCATCGGTCCGGAGGGAGGCTTCAGCGCCAACGAAGTCGAGTCAGCTCGCAAGGCTGGCCTGGAGATCGCCGGCCTGGGGCCGCGCATCCTGCGCTCTGAGACGGTGGCCGTCGCGGCGGCGGCGGCAATCTTGTCGCGCACCGGCGACTTCGCATAGGCTCAGGCCAGCATGGCCGACTACGAGCCCGATTGCCTCTTCTGCCGCATCGCCTCGGGCGAGATTCCGTCCGACCGCGTGCACGAGGACGAGCAGGTGATCGTCTTCCGCGACATCAACCCCCGGGCGCCGACGCACGTGCTGGCGATTCCGCGGCGGCACATCGCCTCAGTCGCCGACCTGACCGATGCCGATGCCGATGGCGACCTGCTCGCCGCCCTCTTCGGTGCCCTCCGGTCGGTGGCCGAAGGTGCCGGGCTGAAGGGCTATCGGATCGTCACGAATGTCGGGGCGGAATCGGGGCAGAGCGTCTTCCACCTGCACCTCCACCTGCTCGCAGGTCGCCCCATGACCTGGCCGCCTGGCTGATTCGCCCACCTGCGCGGCAGTTCATCGGCGACAATCACGGCCCATATTCCGCACAGAGTGAGTCCGAGCGATGCGCCTGTTCGTCTTCCTTCACGTGGCCACGATGTTCACCGCAGTGGCGATGGCGATCGGCGTGCCCTTCCTGCTGCGGCGCATCGGCAAGTCGGGTGACGTCCCGGCCATGCGGCGCAGCTTCACGCTGGCGCAGCCGTTCATCAAGGCAATTCCGCCGCTCTTCGGGGTAGGGGCCCTGCTCGGGATCGTGGCCATCTTCACAAACGGGTTCAACCCGTTCCAGCCGTTCCTGCTGATCGCCTATGTCCTCTTCGTCCTCGCCACGGTGGTGGGCATCACGATCACCGATCCGTGGTTCCGGAGCATCGTGAGGCTCTCGGCGGAGAGCCCGGACGACGCTCCTTCGGCCGCGTTGAGCGCGGCCGTCCACAATCCGCGCATGGAGTTGGTCGACTGGTTCGATCGACTGGTGATCCTGGCGTTCATCTTCGACATGGTCGTGAAGCCGTTCGGCTGAACGGGCTGATCGCGTCCTCGGCTCATGTTCGCGGTCCTTCGCCAGCGGAACTTCGCCCTCCTATGGTTCGGCGGCTTCGTCTCCAACCTGGGCGACTGGGTTCTCTTCGTGGGCCTGCCATTCGAGATCTTCCGCATGACCCACTCGACCCTGGCGACCGGCGGGATGGTCCTGTCGTTCCTGATTCCATCGATCCTGCTCGGGTCGGTAGCGGGCGTCTTCGTCGACCGATGGGATCGTCAGCGACTGATGGTGGTCGTCAACCTGCTGCAGGCGGCGAGCATCCTTCCCCTCCTGTTCGTCGGCCAGCTGGGCCTCTGGATCGTCTACGCCGTGCTCGTGACCGAGAGCTCTATCTCGCAGCTCTTTAACCCGGCACAGACGGCTCTCGTGCCGAACCTGTTGGCCGGCGGGAAAGACGAGCTCGTGACAGCCAACGCGCTGACCGGCGTCAGCCAGCACGCGGCCCGGCTGATCGGGCCGGCGATTGGCGGGGCAATCGTGGCGGCCGGTGGGCTCGGCGCCGTGGCGGCGATCGACTCCGCCTCGTTCGTCTTCTCGGCGGGCATGATCGCGCTCATCAGCGCGCGGCCCAGCCTCCAGCGCGCGTCCGACTCATTGGAGCACGCTGCGGTCTCCGCCTGGCGCAGAGTCGTCCGCGAGTGGCGCGACGGCCTACGGGTCATTCAGCGCGCGCCAGTGCTCCGCGCGCTCCTGACCTTTTCCGTGATCACGAGCATCGGCGAAGGCTTGACCCTAACCCTCTTCGTGGTCTGGGTGCTGCAGGCATTGCATTGGGACGCTGCGGGATATGGCTGGGTCCTCTCGACGCAGGCCATCGGCGGGCTCGCCGGCGCGCTGGTGATCGCGCGGCTTGGATCGCGCGTGCGAGCGCTTCCGCTGCTGATCGGTGGCGCACTCGCGTTCGGCGGTATCGACCTCGTCCTGTTCACCTACCCCGCCGTCTATCCCGTCATCTGGCCAGCGCTGGTGATGCTGGTGATCGTCGGTGTCCCGGGAGCGGCAATGGGGGCGGCGCGGACCACGCTCCTCCAATCCGAGACAGCCGACAGCCATCGCGGTCGGGTCGCCGGCGCCATGGGAGCCGTTGGCGGGCTTGGTGCGCTGGTTGGCGCGAGCGTTGCTGGTGTGCTCGGGCAGGTGGCGCCCGTCATCGCGCTGATGGTGGTCCAGGGGAGTGGTTACCTGATCGCCGGCACCGCGGTCTGGCTGATGGTCAGGCGTGGGTCCCCGATCGTTGCCGAGCCTGGATGACGGGGTCGCGGAATCGCTCGCTACCTGCTCTGATTCTGGTGGTCGATCGCCATCTTGGCGACCTTGACCGCGATGCTGCCACCCGGCACAAGCAGGCCGACTGTATCGGCGCCGATATCGAACAGCGAGTCGCGGCTGACCATGCGCTGCATGCGTGACCTGAGCGCCTGGCCCGGGCGCACCTGGCCAGTGACGGCGTCGAGCTCGACCACGCCGCGCTTGTCCTTCGGCTTCCAGTGGAACTCGAACGCCCACCACGGGCGGTAGTAGAGGTCGATCTGGTCGAACGTGATCGACTCCTCGGTGACGCTATCGGCCTGGACCGGCTTGAGCATGCCGGTGAGCAGCTGCCGTACCACGAATGAGGCGCGTTGCTCGGGGGCGACCACGATGGTGCTCTCGGCCGATAGCGCGGCGAGATCGGTGACCTCCTCTCGCTGCCCTCCGACGAGGGTGGCGGCATCTGCTGAGGGCTCGCCGGTCACCCCATCCACGAAGAGCTGCTGGGCGAATTCCTCGCGGCAGTGCTCGACGGTGGAGACCACGAAGGCGTGGCCCGCGCTGACCGGATAGTCCTGGCCCTGCAGGGTGACCGACTGCACCGCCGGGCCGCTGGCCGGCACCGTGTAGTCGCGCGAGCGGTCGTAGATGTACAACGCGCGGCAGCCGATGTGCCAAAACGGCTCGAGCCGATGCTGGCTGTCGACCAGCTCGATATCCTCCGGCTTCGGGCGCTGCAGGAGACCCCCCAGGCCGCCTCCAAAGGCCCCGATACGGCGGTCCATCGCCCGCTGCCTGATCTCTTCCGCGCTCAGCTGGTCCGTGAGCCGGAAGATGTGCTGGTCCGCCAGCTGGATGTCCATCCGATCCTGCCCTCTCTCTGCCTGCCAACCCGCTGATCAGATCGGGGTGCCAGGGTGACCGCATTCTAGGAACCCGGGTTCGATTCGGCTAGACCCAACCAGTCGTGCTTGCCTGGCTTCCCCCCAATACCATTACCCCAGGACTACGATCACCATGACCACGTACTCGGCGGTTGGCACCGCCGTCTTCATCGTTTACCAGGACAAGGCCAGCGGTTATCGCTGGACCTTGTTTGCGGCCAACAACAAGAAGATCGCCGACAGCGGCGAGGCTTACGTGACCCGCTCGAATGCCCGTGAGGCTGCCGAGCTGGTCAAGCGCCTTGCCCCGACGGCGACGATCAGGGACCAGTACTAGGTCGCAGCCAGGAGGTCTGGCTGGTTTGTGCCAACTCACTTCTCCTCCGGACCTCCCGATGTGACAGGGTGGCGGGCACTGAGGGACAGTGGCCCGCCACTCCCAACACCCTATGTCGGAGGCGTGCGTGTTCGAGAGTCGTGCAAGCGCATCCAGTGTCCGGCTTTGGGTGGCTGATGCGTCTATACAGGTGACAATTGGACTCGGGAGGGACGATGGACACCGGCGTTGGCGCCGACAGCGAGACGCTTCACGCGCCAGGCGCACCAGGCGACGCTGTCGACATGTCCTTCGAGGATGCTTATCTGAGCTTCCGAGATCCACTCTTCCACTACTTGCGCCGCTTCGCGGTAGACGATGACGAGGCAGCCGACCTAACCGCCAAGACATTTGAGCGAGCGTTCGTCAAGCTGCCGTCGTATCGGGGCGGAAGCGACCGCCTCGCCGCTTGGCTCTTCCGCATTGCTCGCAGTCAAGCTGTCGACGCGACACGACGTCGCCGACCACACCGTCCCCTTGAGCTCATTAGACCCGAGCAGCATCCACTGAGCGAGCATGGCCGGCCGGAGCCGGAGCTCCTGCGAGCCGAGGCCAGCCGCGAGCTCGCCCAGCATGTTGGCCAGCTGCCTCCACTGGTACGGGAGTGCCTTGCGCTCCGCTATGGCGCTTGCCTCAGCGCGCGTGAGATCGGTGTGGTGATCGGAAAGAGCGAAGCGGCGACTCAGAAGATGATCAGCCGCGCGCTAGGCCGGCTTAGGGAGACCTACTGATGACTGCACCCACTCCTCGTTCCCTCTCTTCGCTCGAAAGCGAGCTCAGTGAGATGTACAAGATGGACCGCCCGCCGGCCCGCTCGACCGCCATTATTGACGCGCGAGTTACGGCGGCTCGGGAAGGCTACCGGGGGCGCCCTGCGCGTTCGCAACGTCGTCGCACCCTGCTACTAGCAGCGACCATCTCGCTCGTAGCAGTGGTGGCATTTGCAGGGGGCACGGTTGCCCAGCGTGCTCTTGCGGATGGAATCGTTTTCGTCAACGGGATCCTCTTTAGGGAAGGTGTCGTTGAGCGGCCAGGCCTGACGAATTTCGGCCAACCGTTCTGGGGCACCAACATCTTCGACCGTTCACCGGCCGAGGCTGCCGGGATGGCCGCTGAGAAGGGCTACGTGATTCGGTGGCAGATCGAGGATCGGGCCGGAACTCTGTCCAGCGCTGACGATGAGATCACCTTCAGCGAGGAGGCTCCGCCCTGCGGGAAGATCGGTGGCGGCAGCGTGATCGAGGAAGGTCGCATTCAGCTCGTGGTTGTCCTTGATGACCCATCCACGCCAGGTTCCGAGTGTTTGACGCCGCGTTTACAGAGATAAGGGACTCAGGCTAGCTCGGCGGCTCATTCGAGGGGTACGTGGGAGATGCGTACTCCACGTACGACCGCGAGGGTCCCGATGGTGAGGTCTTTCCGGCGGAGCTCGTCCATCGGACCGCGCTCGCAAGCGTGCATGGCGAGCTCGCGGATGTCATCTCCACCGACGAAGCGATCAAACGCCTGGGCCGCAAATTCCAGGTCCGGCCAGGCGTCGTGGCCGGGGCCTCTATCTCACAGGCCTAGACGTGTCCGGGTTCGCGTCGTCTGAATTGGGTCCTCTCCTTTCTCTCCGATCGATTGACCCTCCCCATGCTCGCTGATAGACTCCGCAGGCTTGAGC
>JBDTQD010000013.1:0-40678 GCA_039932375.1 Chloroflexota bacterium
GCCGGCCGAGCAGCTGGCGCGCGATGATCAGCGCGTGCTGCAGGTTGGTGCCGTACTCGAACTCGTACGGCGACAGCGTGGCGATCGCCTCCGGCTTGATCTGGCGCGCGTAGTAGGCAAAGCCAACCACGTACAGCCGGTCGCGCGGGTACTTGGTGTGGATGAGGGTGTGGAGCGCCATCGCCACCCGCTTGGCGGCCGTCGAGCAGCCGCGCAAGAGCATCGATCGGCTCATGTCGAGCAGCAACACGGTGGAGCTCACCGTCGTCTCCTCCGACCGGTGCACCTCGAAGTCGTCGGGGGTGAGGCGGACCGGCGTGCCAGGCCCCTGGCGCGCCATCGCGTTGAAGAGGGTCCGGTTGAGGTCGACGGCAAATGCGTCGCCGTGCTCGAACGGCTTGGTCTCGTCGGTCTGCTCTCCGCCGCTCCCCGGCGACGGCAACGCATGTCCACCGAGCGACTCGCGGCGCAGCCGGCTGAAGATGTCGGTCAGCGCGCGCATGCCCAGCTTCCGCGCCGCACGGGGCGTGAGCGCCAACTCGCCGTCGCCGCGCTCCAGGTAGCCGGCCTCCTCGAGCGCGCGCGTGATCGCCTGCAGCTGCTCGAGGTCGCCGAACGCATCGTCGCCGCCGAGATCTCGCAAGGCATCGGCGTCGATCTGCTCGAGCGCGCGGGGGTCACGTGCGGCCAGCAGCTCCTCCTCCATCGCATCGAACCGCTGCTGGCGGTCGATGGCGGCCATCGCCTCCGGCAGGCCGAGCGGCTCGTCGCCGCTGAATGGATACGGCTCGCCGAAGGGGCGGTCCGGTCGCAGCGCCTGCAGTGTGCCGGCGAGCCGCGCCATGTCCCAGCGCAGCCGGTCGTCGCGGAGCAGCTCGTCCATCATCTGCTGCAGCTCGGCCCGCATCTCGGGGCTGAGCGATGCCATCAGCGAGGCCATCTGCGACGCCTGCCGATGCAGGTGGTCGATCAGCTGGTCGACCGTCTCGATCCCGGGCGGAAAGAGATGACCGTGGGCTGCCATGAAGGCGGCGAATTCCGAGCGCGTATCGGCTCCCGATGCATGCTTCTCCAGGACCCGATTGAGGTCGCGGACCATGGCACGCACTCCATCCAGGTCTTCTGGCGAGATCCCCGAGACGCCCTCCTTGAGCCCTTGGAAGTAGGTCTGCAGGAGCTGCTGGCGGAGCTCGTCGGTGAGCGCGTTGAAGGCGTCGCGGGCATCGGCGTCCATGAACTCGTAGTTGCGCAGGCTGGAGAGGCGTCCCGCCAGGTCAGGCGGCAGCGTGTCGAGCCGTTCGCGGCGCTGCTGCGCCGTTCGACGCAGGATCTGCTCCCCCATCCGCGCCTGGTCCTGCGCCGGACCAGGCGCCGCATCGAGCGCCCGCTGCTCCGCCTCGTGCACCCGGCGCTCGATCCCCGCTCGCTCCTGTTCGACGATCTGCTCGAGGCGCGCGACCAGGTCGTCGAGCATGCCGTCGAGGTTGGCGCGTGACAGCTCCTCGGCACGCTGGGCCCGGAGCTGCTCGACGATCCGCCGCAGGCCCGGGACGTCGCCACCGCGAGTGCCGCGCATCCCCCGTTGCATCAGCCGCTGCAGCGCTCGCCGGATATCCCCCTCGGCCAGGATGTCGTCGGAGAGGGCATCGAGCACGTCATCAGCATCGAAGGGCGGCAGGCTCTGGCTGCCGTCCCAGTGCGAGTAGCGGTAGAGGCTCATCTAGCTCGCGTATCGCACCCCGCCGCCACGCCGTTCCTTGTTCAGCCGCCTATTCAAGTGAAGCCCCTCCAGCACGAACTCGAGGCCGCTCGCCACCCCTGCGGGCGACTCGCCGACGTCGAGGCGCGCCACGGCGCGGCTCAGCTCGGGGAGGTCGGCGACCAGCTGCTGCAGGGAGTCGGAGGAGACCGACTCTCCCGCCTCGACCTCGGCGCCCGCCTCGAAGCGCTCGACCAGGCCGACCAGCTCAGAGAGCGAGAAGTGCCGGTTGAAGACGTTCACCACGGCGCGCTGCACGAGCTTCTCGATCACCTTCTCCTCGCGCGTCTCGTCGCCGAGCGTCTCGAGCTCGATCTTGCCCGCGGTCGACGCGACGATCGCGGGGAGGTCGCTCACCCGTGGCGCGGCGACCGGCTCGCCGAGGCGCACGGCCCGCTTCAGGGCTGCGGCGACCAGCGTCTCGTGGTTGGCGATGGTGACCCGCACGCTGACGCCGGAGCGCTGGCTCACCTCCGAGGATCGGCGCGCTAGCTGCGACAGCTCGGCCACGATCTCCTTCATGAAGCCGGGGACCTGGATCGAGACCGATGCGGCCGTCTCATCGTCGAAGGCCAGCCACTCGGCCTCCATGATGGCGATCTCCGTTTCGGGGTCTTCGGGGTAGTGCGTCCGGATCTGCGCGCCGAATCGGTCCTTCAGCGGCGTGATGATGCGGCCTCGACTGGTGTAGTCCTCCGGGTTGGCGGAGGCGACCACGAACAGGTCCAGGTTGAGCCGCACCTTGTAGCCGCGGATCTGGACGTCGCGCTCCTCCATCAGGTTGAGAAGGCCGACCTGGATCCGCTCTGCCAGGTCGGGGAGCTCGTTCAGCGCGAAGATGCCGCGGTTGGTGCGTGGCAGGAGGCCATAGTGAATGGTCAGCTCGTCGGAAAGGTAGCGTCCCTCGGCCACCTTGACCGGGTCGACCTCACCCACCAGGTCGGCGATTGTGATGTCCGGGGTGGCCAGCTTCTCGCCGTATCGATCCGCAGCAGGGACCCAGGCGAGTGGCGTCGCGTCCCCCATCTCGGCCACCAGGGATCGTGCGAGGGGGCTGACGGGGCGCAGGGGATCGTCGTGCAGCTCGGCGCCGGCGACTACTGGCACCCAATCGTCGAGGAGTCCGACCAGCGAGCGGGCGATGCGACTCTTCGCCTGGCCTCGCTCGCCGAGCAGGATGATGTCCTGACCAGCGAGGATCGCGTTCTCGATCTGGGGCACGACCGTCTCGTCATAGCCGATGATCCCCGGCAGGATCGACTCGCCGCGGCGCAGACGATCGACCAGGTTGGCCCGCATCTCCTCCTTGACGCTCCGCGGCCGATAGCCTCCCGCGCGCAGCTCGCCGAGGGTGCCGATGGTCGGGCGGTCGTTCATGCAATGGCTCCTTCGGGCAAGGTCGGGTATTGCGCGACGGCGGCGGCGACCGACAGGGGGTCACAAACCCCCCGATCGGCCAGGGCGGCGAGGAAGTCGGCACGCGCTGTCAGTTCGGCCTCCAGCGCATCGGCGCCGAGCGCCAGGCTGGCGGCAAGGAGAGCGTACGCCGTCGGGTCATGGATCAGCGCACGCCCCGTGCGGCCCCCGTCACCAGCCAGGAACGGCGGCACCGGCTCGCGCTGCGCACCGGTCAGGCTTGGAGATCGGCCCCCCTCGATCGCGGCCAGGCGCACCGGCGCCAATGACCCGTCGCCGTCGAGCCGGAGATGCCAGGCCTCCTCGACGCGGCGATACATGCCAGCCGGCGTGCGGTACGCGGAGTACTGCAGGTAGATGGTCAGGCCGGCGAGGTTGGCATCGGTCGCACCAAGCTCCCCACGCAACAGGTCGAGCGCCTCAGCCAGGGAGTCGGCGTGCATCGTTGCGCCCATGCCATAGCCACGCCCGGCCAGCTCCAGGGCGCCATGCGCGTTCTGGCCCCAGACGTAGATGGGGAGGTGGTCGCTCATCTCGTTGACGAGCATGTAGCCGCGTTCCGGCCCGATCTCATCGGTCCAGTCGAAGTCGCCGCGCCAGCCACGGAGGAAGACACCCACTGTTCCCTCGGCCAGGAAGTCGACGAGTGCCGAGAGGGTCGTCGTCTTGCCGGCCATCGGCGCCTCGGAGGCGAGCATCACGCTCCGCCGGCGGCTCGTCACCGCCCAGAGGGTCGCCATCAGGCGCCCGTCCAGGCTGCCGCTCCCCACGAGCTCGACGGCGCTCATCGGCCGCGGAAGACTCCAGTGGTAGCCCCACCAGCCTTCGGGAAAGCGGCCGTACCAGGCGTCGAGGCTGGCGTCTGGCTGGGGCTCCATGGTGCGCGCCACGGTAGCCGTGCCCGACCCCCTGCGCAACAGCGCCGCCGGGAGCCGCTCATGCCCCGCCCTGGCAAGCCCGCAGCCGGGTGGTGGGACTTCCGTACCGACCCGGGATGGACCATGGCCGTGGACAGGACGCACCGCTTAGGGGGATAGAGGCGGTCCCGTGCGGTTGGGGGTAGTTGCCAAGTCCCATCGGCTGTAGGTCCATGGCGGGGTGCCCCGAACCATCCCCGGGCTTCGCGCCGCCAAACAGGAAGGCAGGGACTACCGAGCCTTCTCCATAGCGATCGACCGCATGCGGAATCGCGAGCACGCGGTGGCCCTCATCAACCCGAACGCGGTGCAGCCGCCGGCGGCGGATTCGAGCGAGTGGCTCAGCGCTCGCCTGTCGATCAGCGCTCTGCCGCAGGTGCTGATGCCGCAATGCGACAAGCGCTGCCTGAAGACGGCGCACGACGCCAACGCCATGGTGGTAATGGCCGAGCTGGCGCTCGATGTCGCTCAGCCGCGGCCGGCTTCCTGGTGGGGTTCGTGGAACGAGACCCTGCAGCGCGACCTGCGTAGCGTGCAGGTCTGGTATGCGGGCTCCCCGCGGCTCCCCGGCACGCCGGCAGCGCGTCATCTGGAGGCCGGAACGCGCCTGACGCGCGTAACCCAGACCGATCCGTTCTGGGTCCATTACGAGTCGATGTACGAAGAGACCCTCTTCCGGATCGATTCGGGGCCATACGAAGGGGAAGCGCTGATCGCCGTCACCTTTGGCCTCTCGCCACTGCTTCCCGGCCTGGCCGGCGCGCTCATCACGCCCGATCACCCGCCTGCCCGCGACCCCGGGTTGGCGATCCGCCTCCTCGCCGCGGGATGGGCGATGGTTGAGCGCGGCCTTCCGTTCGAGGGCTGATCGCCGCCGGTATCATGCTGGCCATGGCCGACGAAGAGGTCCCGGCGCCACGTCCCATGCTCCGCGGCGAGCGGGTCTGGCTGCGCCCCATCGAGCCTGCCGACATCATCGCCGACACCGCCATGTCCGGCGACGCGGAGGTCGGGCATTTCCTGGGCGTCAAGACCCCAATGAGCCGCGCCTCGGCCGAGCGCTTCGCGACCGAGATCCAGGCCCAGATCGGCGAGACCGGCTACCCGTACGCCATCTGCCTGCGCGGCGAGGAGCGGGCCGTCGGCACCATCTTCCTGCGAAGTGTGGACAAGGTGAATGGCAGCGGCACGGTCGGCATTTTCATCGGCGACCGGCGCTACCTCGGCCAGGGCTACGGCACCGATGCCCTGAACGCCCTGGTCGATTTCGGCTTCGGCGAGCTGCGACTGGAGCGGATCGATCTGGAGGTCTTCGACTTCAATGAGCGCGCCGTGCGTTCGTACACCAAGGCGGGCTTCCAGACCGATGCGATCCTGCGCCGCGCCCGGTTTCACCGCGGCGCCCACCACGACGTCCACGTGATGTCGATCCTGCGCGACGACTGGCTGGCGCTGCCTCGCCAGCGCAGCTGGGAGCTCGCCGAGACCTAGCCCGCTCGGGGCAGCGCGATCGCGAAGGTGGTCCCGTCGGGGCCGGTCCACTCCACCGTTATCCGGCCGCCGTTGGCCGCCAGGAGCTCCCGCGCGATGGTCAGCCCGATCCCGCTGCCGGCTCTCGGCTCCCCGACGCCGCGCGCCTGGTCCGCGCGATAGAAGCGCTCGAAGACGTGCGGCAGGTCATCCGCGGTGATCCCAGGGCCGGCATCGATGACCCGGACCAGCATCTCCGTCGGGAGCGACTCCACTGAGACCTGCACCGTCGCTCCGCTCGGCGAGTGCTGGGCGGCGTTCGCCAGGATGTTTCGCAGCGCGCGGCCGACCTGCGTGGGGTCCACGTTGACCTGCAGGTCTGGCGCGACGTCGCCGACCGAGAGGCCGACTCCACGCTCGCGAAAGAGTGGCTCCATGGCGCGCTCCACCTCGGCAAGTAGCCCGCCAAGCGGTTGAACGACCGGGCGTCGTTGCAGGACCCCGGACTCGGCATCGACCAGCTCACCGAGCTGCGTGATCACACCGGAGAGCGCGCCGGCCGCTGCCCGCGCACGGTCGAGCTGTTCGCGATCGGCGGGGACCACGCCGTCGACCATGGCCTGCAGCTGCGACTCGAGCACGGTGGCGGGGGTGGCCAGGTCATGCGCCATGTCGCTGGCGGCCCGGCGCCGCAGCATCTCCGAGCGCTGCACCCGCTCGGCCATCGCATTGAAGGCGCTGGCCAGCTCGCTCGACTCGCGGTCGGCGCCACCACGGGCGCGAGCGCTCAAGTCTCCATGTCCCAGGCGTCGGGCGGCGGCGGCAACGCCGCGCAGCGGCTGCGTCAGGCGCTCCGAGAGGAGCAGCGCGATCGCCGCGACGGCGAGCACTGCCAGGATGCCGGCCACCAGCAACGTCAGGTTGAAGACGCGCAGGAAGGTGCCCTCGGCGCGGGGGACCTCGATCAGCAGCTTCGCGCCTGATCCGGGGATCGGCTCCGAGATCGTCTCCGACGGCGCGCCGGGCGGCAGCCTCCCCACGTCGACCAGCGCTGTCCCATCGGCGCCAATCAGCTGGGCGCGTCCATGCATCGTATTGGCGACCCGGCGCAGGACGACCTCCACGCCGCGCCTGGCTCGGGGCAGCCCCAGATCGACCCCACCGATCGCCCCGGCCACGACAGTGATCCGGTCCCGGTCCGCAGCGCTCAGCTCCTGCTCGAGCGACCCGCTCACCAGGCGGTTCACCGCCAGGCCGGTGAGCAGCAGGACGGCGAGCACCGCGACGGAGAGGACCACCGCCAACCGCAGGCTGAGCGGCTGCCCGCGAACCCGTGGCTCTGAGACGGCGGGCTCAGTCACTCGGCATCCCTGGCCGCGACAAGGCGATATCCAGCGCTGGGGATCGTCTCGATCAGCCACGGGTCGGCGGCATCGTCGCCGAGCTTCCGCCGCACGTTCGCAACGTGGACGTCGACGACCCGCTCGTACACCTCGTCGGGGCGCCGCGCGACGGCCTCCAGCAGCTGTTCGCGGGCGAGCACCGCGCCCGGGCGGCGTGCCAGCGCCACCAGCAGCGCTGCCTCGCCGGGCGTCAACCGCCCGCTCTCCCCGTCGGAGAGCGTGTAGCGCCGCGAGGCCGGATCCAGCACCACTCGGCCGGCCGCCAGCGAGATGGTGGTGGGGCCCTCCATTGCTGCGTCGGGGCGCGTGCGACGCAAGATGGCCGCCACGCGAGCCGTCAGCTCGTGCGGGTTGAACGGCTTGGCCAGGTAGTCGTCGGCGCCGAGCCGCAGCCCGGCGATCCGCTCGGCGTCAGAGCGCTTGGCACTGGTAATCAGGATCGGGACGTCGCCGACCTCGCGAAGCGCCTCGAGCACTCCCTCGCCCTGCAGGCCGGGCAGCATCAGGTCCAGGATCACCAGGTCGGCTCCATCCGCGCCGAAGGCAGAAAGTGCGGCCGTGCCGTCGCCGGCATCGGTCACCGCATACCCGGCGCGCTCCAGATACAGGCGGAGTAGCCCACGAAGCTGCGGCTCATCCTCCACGATCAGGATCCGTGCACGGCCCATCGGCGCATCCTAGAGGTCGACCGATTCAGACGACGTCAAGACCGATCCGCCCGATCTTGACGCGTTCTTGATCCCCGGCGCCGATGCTCCGCCAAGACGCGGTAGCATCAGCGCCGCTCACCACCGAGGAACCTGCACCGATGAAGAACCTGAAGACCCTGGGCATCGCCGGCGGCATGGTCGCGGCGGCGCTCGTGGGTGGCACGCTCATCAGCGCTGCATTTGCTGCCCCGTCGGGCACGCCGACCACGAACCGGGCGGCGAGCGCGGCCGATGCAGCCAAGTACTGCGACCAATGGAAGAAGAGCTTCGCCGACCAGCTCGGCGTGTCGGTCGACAAGCTCATGCCGGCCGCCAAGGCGGCGACGATCGCCACCATCGACGCGGCCGTCAAGGCGGGCGAGATGACCGCGGCCCGTGGAGCGGCGCTGAAGGCCAAGATCGAGGCCGCCACCGGTGATGGCTGCCGCCTCCTCGGCCATCCGTTTATCGGTGCCGGACATGGTCCGGGGTGGAAGGTCGGCGGAGACTTGCTGACGACGGCGGCGACCGCCCTCGGCATGCAGCCGGCGGACCTGATCCAGTCGCTGCACAACGGCGACTCGCTGAAGAAGATCGCCGCGGACAAGGGCAAGAACTACGCCACCGTCAGCAAGGCGATCCATGACGCCGCCAAGGCCGATCTCGACAAGGCCGTGACGGCAGGCCTTGCTCAGGCGAAGGCCGACCAGATCCTGGCGAACCTCGACAAGGCGCTCGCCTCGGGCGATTTCCCGGGCCGATTCCCGGGCCGCGGCCATTTCGGACTCCCCAAGTCGCCGGACGCGTCGGCGAGCTGAGCCTCCGCCTCTCCGATCGAGGCCGTCCCGCATCGCGCGGGGCGGCCTCTCCGCGTCGCAACCGACCACGACTCGGGTAGGCTGTGGCGGTGACGAAGATCGGCTACGCGGCCATGCTCGAGCAGTTCCATCCGACCGACCTGCTCGACTGGTGCCATCAGGCCGAGGGAGCGGGCTTTTCCGCCGGCTTCATGGTCAGCGAGCATTTTCACCCGTGGACCCCACAGCAGGGCCAGAGCGCATTTGCGTGGAGCTTCATGGGCGCCCTGGGGCAACGAACGACTCTGCCGTTCGGCGTCGGTGTCACCTGTCCCGGCTTCCGCTACCACCCCGCCGTGATCGCTCACGCCGCGGCCACTCTGGGGGCCATGTACCCGGGTCGCTTCTGGCTCGGCCTGGGAGCCGGCGAGGCGCTGAACGAGCACGTCATCGGCGGCGAATGGCCGGAGGTCGGCATCCGCAGCGCGATGCTGTTCGAGGCGATCGAGGTGATCACCAAGCTCTTCAGCGGCAACGTGGTGAAGCACGATGGCGAGTACTTCACGCTTGAGTCCGCGAAGCTCTACACGCGCCCGGAAGACCTTGTCCCGATCTACGTCGCCACCGCCGGACCGATGAACGCCAAGCGGACCGGCCGCCATGCCGACGGGATGATCACGGTCGGGGCGGCCGACGACAAGATCCACATGCTGTGGGAGAAGTTCGCCGAGGGCGCGGCCCAGGGCGGCAAGGACGCGAGCCACATGCCAAAGCTCCTGCAGATCCACGTCTCGTGGGCGGAGACGCACGCCGTGGCGGAGGCGAACGCGGTGCGCGAGTGGCCGAATGGCGGCATGGCCTTCGCCAAGCAGGACATCCGCAACCCCGAGGAGATCGCCGCGATGGCGAAACTGGTCCGCCCCGAGCACTTCACCAATCGGGTCCTGATCTCGGCGGACCTGGACGAGCATGCTGGCCAGCTCCAGAAGTACGTCGACATGGGCTTCGACGAGATCTACCTGCACAACGTCGGCCGCAACCAGGCCGAGTTCATCAAGGCCTTCGGCGAAGGAGTGCTGCCCCAGCTGCGTTTGGGCTGACCCCTACTCGACAGCCTCCCAAACCGATGCGATCCCCTGCCCGACGCCGATGCACATCGTCGCCAGCCCGTGTCGGGCGCCGCGCCGTCGCATCTCGTGTAGGAGCGTCGCTACCAGGCGAGCGCCCGAGGCCCCAAGGGGATGCCCGATGGCGATTGCGCCACCATTGACATTGACCTTCTCGGGGTCGAGGTCCAGCTCGCGCATGACCGGCAGCGCCTGGGCAGCGAACGCCTCGTTCAGCTCAACCAGGTCGAGATCGGCGATCGAGAGTCCGGCTCGCCCGAGTGCCTTGCGCGAGGCTGGAATCGGGCCAAGGCCCATCGTCGCAGGGTCGACGCCCGCCACCGCGCTGGCCAGCAGGCGAGCAATCGGGCGCAGCCCGAGTTCTCGAGCGCGCGCCTCGGAGGTGACGAGCAGCGCGCTGGCTCCGTCGTTGATGCCGCTGCTGTTGCCGGCGGTGACCGATCCCGAGGCATCGCGCTTGAACGCCGGCTTCAGCGCGGCGAGCTGCTCGAGCGTGGTATCGGGACGGGGGTGCTCGTCGCGGTCGACGGTCGTGGTCGTCCCCTTCGCGCCGGCAACCTCGATCGGCACCACCTCGTCGGCAAAGCGGCCGGCGGTGTTGGCGGCAGCCCATCGGCGATGCGACTCGAGCGCAAAGCGGTCCTGGTCCTCGCGTGTCACCCCGCAGCGCTCGACCACGTTCTCGGCCGTCTCGCCCATCGAGTAGGGGTAGTGGGCATCGGCCAGGCGAGGGTTGGTGAAGCGCCAGCCAAGGGTGGTGTCGTAGAGGGTCTGCTCCCCTCTTGGGAAGGCCGCCGAGGGCTTGGCCACCACGAAGGGGGCGCGGGTCATCGACTCGGTGCCGCCCGACACGAACAGGTTCCCGTCGCCGACGGTGATGGCGTGCGCAGCGGCGATCACCGCCTGCATCCCCGATCCGCAGAGGCGGTTCACGGTCTGGCCGCCAACCTCGACCGGCATGCCGGCAAGCAGCGCCGCCATCCGGCCGACGTTGCGGTTGTCCTCACCCGCCTGGTTGGCAGCCCCCAGGATCACGTCCTCGACCGCGCCCGGATCCACGCCCGTGCGGTCGAGGAGGGCGCGGATCACGTGCGCGGCCAGGTCGTCGGGACGGACGGGCGCGAGGGCGCCGCCGTAGCGCCCGAACGGCGTGCGCAGCCCGTCGACCACAACTGGAGTCCGCGCGGGATCGGTCTGGCGCATCAGGCGAGGATGCTAGCACCCGGGGTAGGATCGCCCGACGTGACCGCCCAGGCCCCACATCCCCTGCCGATACCCGGTCTCAGTCGCGCGTGGTGGCTGCGTGAGGCCCTTGCGGTCGAGCAGCCGCGGCTCCTTGCCCCATCGCTCTTCGGGGAGACGGCCGCGGACGTGGCGATCATCGGCGGCGGCTACACCGGCATGTGGACCGCCTACTTCCTGACCGAGATGGCGCCCGGCATTCGTGTCGTGGTGCTCGAGGCGGACGTCTGCGGCGGCGGTCCGAGCGGGCGCAACGGCGGCTTCCTGCATGGCTGGTGGGAGTACCTCCCCTACCTGGCGAAGCGCTACGGGCCGGAGCGGGGGCTGCAGATCGCCCGTGCGTCCGACGAGGTGGTGACCGGGATCGGGGAATGGTGCGTGCGGCACGGAGTCGATGCCTGGTTCACGCCGAACGGCTACCTGCGAGTCAACGCGTTCCCGGCGCAGTCCAACGACTGGGGGTCCACTATCGCCGATCTCGAGCGCCTGAAAGCTCCGGGCCAGCTGCTGCACCTGAACCGGGCCGCGGTGCAGAGGGTGTGCGCCTCACCGGCATTCGGCGAGGGGGTTCTGATGCCGAGCGCCGCCACCGTGCAGCCGGCGCTCCTTGCCCGCGGCCTGCGCCGCGTCCTGCTCGAGCGTGGCGTCGAGATTTACGAGGGGACGAGTGTTGAGCATCTGGAGCCCGGCTCGCCGGTCCTCCTCACTACGGCCCGTGGCAGCGTCAAGGCCAACCAGGTGGTGCTGGCGGTGAACGCCTGGGCGGCCGGCTGGCCGGGATTTCGAACCCGGGTCCTGGCGTGGGGAAGCTACATGATCGTGACCGAGCCGATCCCCGACCGCCTCGCCCAGCTGGGCTGGACCGGCGGTGAGGCGATCGCCGACTCGCGCTTCACGATCAGCTACTTTCGGACGACGCGAGACGGCCGCATCGCATTCGGGGCAGGAGTCGGAGCGGCCGGCTTCGACGGCCGCATCGGTCCCACCTTCACCCACGATCGACATGCGATCGAGCGCGTGGCCGCCAACTTCCGCCACCTCTTCCCGATGCTCGCCGACGTGCGGTTCGACGACGCCTGGGGGGGACCGATCGACATCACCGCGGACCGATTCCCGGAGATCGGCGCGCTCCACGGCGGGCGCGTGCTCTACGCCCATGGCTTCGCCGGCAACGGCGTCGGCCCGGCGCGGCTGGCGGGGCGCATCCTTGCCGTGCGGATCGCGGGGAGCGACGACCCGGTCGCTGATCTGCCGCTCTTCGGCCGGCGGCAGCGACCCCTGCCACCCGAGCCGTTCCGCTACATCGGCGCGCGAGCCATCCGCGAGGCCCTGATCAGCCAGGACGAGGTCCTCGATGCGGGGGGCCGTCCTGATCCGCTCACGCGCATGGTGGTGGCCCTGCCGAGTCTGTTCGGATATCGGTTCAAGCACTGATGCCGGAATCGTTGACCCGGCGATCCGGGCGAGCGTAGGATCGCGCCAATCGACGGAGAGGAGTCCCTGCTGTGCTCGCCTATTCCCCCCGGATTCGCGTCCCGTTCGTTGTGCTCGCAAGCGCTGTCCTGATGCTGGCGGCATGCAATGCCAACACTGGCGGAAGCACGCCGCCATCTGGCTCGACGACGTCTGCGGCACCATCGGTCATAGAGCCCAACAAGCTGACCGTGCTGGAGTGGAGCGGCTATGAGAAAGACGATTTCTGGAAGGACTTCAAGACCGCCAGCCCGGATACGACGGTCAAATTCGAGTTCGGCATCAGCGACGCCGACATCCTGTCCCTGATGGAGGGAGGCAGCAGCGCCGACATCTTCCACTTCTATACGGGCTGGCAGCAGTTCTACGTCGACGAGGGTCTCGTCCGTGAGATCGATACCAGCAAGCTGACCAACTGGGACAAGGTGCCCGATAGCTTCAAGAAGATGGGGCAGGTGAACGGCAAGCAATACTTCCTGCCCTGGGACTGGGGCTTCACCTCGATCCTCTACAACACCGCTCACGTCAGCGGTGACGTCACGAGCTGGAACGCCCTATTCGATAACAAGTACGCCAAGCACATCTCGATGTGGGATGACGGCCCTGCCGCCGTTACCGTCTCGGCGTATGTCCATGGCTGGGACGAGACGAAGATCACCGACGACCAGCTCGCGCAGATCGAGCGGGAGTGGAAGACCCAGAAGCCGCTCAACCTCCATTACTGGACCGGCGAGTACACCGACTTCTGCCCCGAAGTGATCAGTGGGGACATCTGGGTCGCATATGCCTGGCAGGGCTGCTACGCCACCGCGCTGGTCGACGGGACCCAGCCCGTCAAGTACGCCAACCCGAAGGAGGGTCGCAACTCGTGGGTCGGCCTCTACGGGATCAGCACCAAGACAGCAAGCTACGATCTGGCACTCAAGTTCCTGGATGACAAGCTCGCCGCGGTCAGCTGCGGCAACGCCGTCACCCTCTTCTACTACGGCTGCGCCAACCAGGACGTCATGAAGGCGATCACCGACCCGATCCTGATCAAGGCCTTTGCGATCGATGATCCGACGGTCCTCGAGCAGACCAATTTCACGCCGCCGGTGACGCAGGCGCAGCGCGATGCCTGGACGGCGATGTGGGCGCGGGTAAAGGCCGAGTAGTCCCGCTCATCTGACCGGCGCACGGGCGCCGACGCAATGCTGGGGAGGCGGGGAAGCCTCTGGTTTCTCGCCATCCCTCCCTACCTGTGGCTGCTCCTGCTATTCGTCCTGCCGCTGGGGGCGGTGGTTGCCATCAGCCTGCTTCCCGGGTCGGGGCGGATCAACTTCAGCGCTGGCTGGCCTTCTACGAACCAGTACCAGCAGGTGTTGGAGACGGCGGCATATCTACGACGACTGGGCATCTCGGCAGTCATGGCGTTCGCCGTCGCCGCTTCCGCGACCGTCCTGGCCTACCCGATCGCCTACTTTCTTGCCTTCCGGGCGCGCGGGCGGGCGACCGTCTTCCTGATCCTGCTGCTGATCCCGTTTGCCTCCAGCTACCTCCTCCGGGTCATGGCCTGGAAGCTGCTTCTTGGCAGCGAGGGCGCGATCAACTGGGTCCTGACCTCCATCGGCCTGATCCACGAGCCGTCCGCCCTGCTCGTCTATTCCCAGGCGGCGGTGGTCATCACTCTCATCTACGTCTGGATCCCGTTTGCCGCGCTGCCGATCTACGCGGCCCTGCAACGGATCGACCGCGCCCACCTCGAGGCCGCCGCCGACCTGGGGGCAGGGCCGTGGACGCGGTTCGGCCGGATCACGGTGCCGATGAGTCTGCCGGGCGCAGTCGCCACCTTTTTCATGGTCTTCATCCCGACCGTGGGCGAGTACGTCACGCCATCGTTGGTGGGAGGGACCGGCGGGATCATGTACGGAAACCTGATCCAGGACTTCTTCACCCGCGGCGGCAACTGGCCGCTCGGATCCGCCCTGGCGGTCGTCATGCTGCTGGCCGTGCTGGCGCTCGTGCTGATTGCGCTGCGCCTCGTCGACCTGCGCCGGGTGGCGGTATGACGGCAAGGGTCGGCGCTCGCCGGCCGCGCAGCTCGACCGGGGTCGGCCGGACGCGGGTTCCGCTCGGCCCGGTCTACGCCCTGATGATCGCGTTCCTGTACCTGCCCATCGCGGTGCTGTTCGTCTTCTCCTTCAGCACCAATACCACCCTCAAGTTCCCGATCGAGAGCTTGACCGCCGATTGGTACGGGGCAATCTTCAAGAATGAGCAGCTCCTGACTGCGGCGCGCAACAGCCTGATCGTCGGCTCCCTGGCAGCCACTGTGGCGACGGCCCTCGGCCTCGCCTGCAGCATCGTGGTGGTGCGCTTCCGCTTCAGCGGGCGCGGGTTGCTCCTTGCGCTGGCCGGCGCGCCGCTCGTGGTCCCATTCGTGGTGATGGCGATCGCGCTCTTCCTGGTCTTCAACCTGCTGGACGTGCCGCGCTCCATGTTCACCATCGCCGCGGGGCACAGCATCATCGCCCTGCCGTACGCCACACTGATCCTTCTGACCCGCCTCCTTGGCCTCGACCCCGCCCTCGAGGACGCGGCGATGGACCTTGGGGCCAGCTACCCAGCCACGCTGCGGCGAGTGGTCGTGCCGCTGCTCGGCGCCTCTCTCCTTTCGGCCTGGCTGACCTGCTTCATCGTCTCGTTCGACGAGGTCGCAATGGCGGTCTTTCTGGCGGGGGGCGACCAGACCTTCCCGGTCTTCCTGTATGGCCAGCTGCGTTTCGCGCAGACGCTGCCGGTGATGATCGCAATGGCCGTGCTGCTGATGCTCGGGACCGTGACACTGACCCTGGTTGCGTTCGCGATACGGTCTCGCGACCGATGAATGCCGCTTAGCTCGCGCGACGAGCCGGGTGCGTGGCGGTGACAGCCTGGAGCAGGCGGCTCGAGGCGAAGGCGATCTCGTCGACGGCAGCGTTGAAGGCGTGCTCGTTGGCCGGCGAGGGGTGCCGGTAGCCGCTCACCTTGCGAACGTACTGCAGGGCCGCGGCGCGGACCTCGTCATCGGGGGCCGGATGATCCAGGATGCGGAGGGTCTTGATGCTTCGACACATGCCGCAGAGGGTACCTCGCGGCGTCCCTAGGCGTCGGCGAGCAGCTCCTCGAGCGAATCGATGACGCGGTCCGCCGCCGAGACATCGGTCTCGGCGAACTGTGGGACCGCAATGCACGTCAATCCCGCCGCCTTGGCGGAGACGATCCCCGAAGCGGTGTCCTCGAGCGCGAGCGCGTCGGCAGGAGCCACCCCGAGCCGGTCGCAGGCCAGCAGGTAGAGGTCGGGAGCCGGCTTGTGATGAGCAACGTCGTCGGAGGTGACGACGGCGTTGAAGGCATGAGTCAGTCCGGCGCCCTTGAGCGCGGCGTCGACCAGGAAGCGGGGCGAGTTCGAGGCGAGGCCGAGCGGCACGCGGCCGCGGAGACGCTCGACCAGCTCCCTGGCGCCTGGACGAGCATCGACGTGGGCGTGAAGTTCCTCGTGCATCAGCTCCGAGACCTCGCGGATCAGGGATGCGGACTGGTCGGGCGCCTGGCCGAGGCGACGGGCGAAGAACTCGCCGGTGAACGCAGCGCTGGTGCCCATCACCGTCAGCTTGTCCTCGAATGTGAATTCGGCCCCGTGCCGCTCGAAGAGGCGCTTCTCGGCGCGCTGCCACAGGATCTCCGTGTCCAGCAGCAGGCCGTCCATGTCGAAGACGACCGCCCGATACCGACCCGGTAGCGGCTCGCTCACGCCCGCGGCGCGAAGAAGGACTCGCCGCGCTCGGCCAGGGAGCGGAGGAGCGGCACGACCCGATACCGCCCATCGGGCACCGACGCGTGCAGCCCGTCCAGGGTCTTCACCACGCCCGCCAACCCGATCCGCTCGCCCCACTCCAGGGGACCGGACGGATAGTTGGCGCCCAGGCGCATGGCCGTGTCGATCGCCTGGGGCGTGGCAACGCCATCGGCCACGGCCGAGCCGGCCTCATTGACGAGCGATGCGAGCACGCGGGACGAAACCTCCTCGGCGGTGAGCTGCTGCGGCCGGGGGCCGGCGGAGCGCTGCGCCAGGGCCGCCCAAGTTGCTCCCCGGGAGCCATCGGCGTCGTAGTCGTAGAAGCCGCCGCCAGCCTTTCGCCCCAGCCGCCCGGCCTCGACGAGGGTCCGTTGCATGAGGTGTGGTCGATAGCGAGGGTCGAAGAAGAAGGCCTCGTGCATCCCCACACTGACAATGAAGTTGACATCGGCGCCGATGGTGTCGACTAGCTCGAAAGGCCCCATCCGGAAGCCAGCGGCCCGCATCGCTGCGTCAACCTGCTCTATCCCCGCCAGCCCGTCACCGACGATCCGCATCGCCTCCAGGTAATACGGGCGCGCCACACGGTTGACGATGAAGCCCGGGGTGTCGGCGGCAAGGACGGGGGTCTTGCCCAGCCGACGAGCCGCGAAGATGGCCGCCTCCGCGACGTCCGGAGCGGTGTGCGGGCCGGCAACGACCTCGACCAGTGCCATCAGCGGGACCGGGTTGAAGAAGTGCATCCCGACCACGCGCTCCGGGTGCTGCGTCGCGGATGCGATGCGCGCCACGGACAGGCCGCTGGTGTTGGTGGCCAGGATCGTCCGTGGACCAGCCGCAGCGTCCAGGCGTCGGAATGCCTCCTGCTTGAGCTCGAGCTCCTCGGGGATCGCCTCCACCAGCAGGTCGACGTCGCTGAGCTCTTCGAGCGTTCCGGCCGACGAGAGGCGAGCCAGCGCGGCCTCGGCGGACGCTTCGTCGAGCTGCCCCTTCTCCACCTTGCGGGTCAGGAAGCCGCGAATTCGCTCGCGCGCGCGGTCGTAGGCGCCCGGGATCGGATCGTGAACCAGCGCCTGGATCCCCGCCTCCGCCACCACTTGCGCGATGCCGGCGCCCATCGTGCCGGCGCCCAGGATCCCGATCCGCTCGATCGCCCCCAGCGCCGCGGCGTCAGCGCCCAATGAAGCGCGGCTCGCGTTTCTCGCCGAAGGCGGCGACCCCCTCGGCGTGATCCTCCGTTCGGCCGGCGAGCTCCTGGAGAGCCGCCTCCATCGCAAGGCTCTCGGCCAGGAGCGCATCCTCCGCATGGTTGATGGCGCGCTTGGCCAGGCCGATGGCGCGGGTCGGCGCGGCTGCGAGCTTCGCGGCGACGGCGTGCGCCGTGGCAGCCAGCTCATTGGCGCCCACGACCTCGGTGACCAGGCCGGCCGCGTGCGCCTCGGCTGCCCCGAGCGGCTCGCCGCTGAATATCAGCGCCGCTGCGCGGTGTCGCCCGAGAGCGCGCACCAGGGTCCGGGTCGAGCCCGAATCGGGGACCAGCCCGATCCGCACGAATGCCTGGATGAATCGGGCATCGTCAACGGCGTAGACGAGGTCGCAGGCGAGGGCGAGCGAAACGCCGGCGCCAGCAGCGACCCCGTTGACGGCAGCGATCACCGGCTTGGGGAGCTCGCGCAGCGCGGTGATCAGCGGGTTGTACTCATCGGTCAGGACGCGGCGGAACTCGCGTTCGCCACTCCCGCCGCGCAGGTCCGCCCCGCTGCAGAAGCCGCGCCCCTCGCCGGTGATGACGACTGCGCGAACCGACTCGTCGCGCCCCGCCGCCTTCACGGCAGCCAGCAGCTCGTGGCGCATGGCGGCATTCAGGGCGTTCAGGCTCTCCGCCCGAGCGAGCGTGACGGTGGCCACGCCGTCGCTCAGCGCATAGCGGATCGTCTCGTACGGCTGGTCGGGCATGCCCCGATTCTACCCAGCGGCGGCGTGGCGTCGGCGGTTGACGCGCGCCTTCATGCGGTCCTGCGCCGTGGCGTTGGAGGCATGAGCAGCACAGGACAGAGAGCGGTGGAGCGCTGGCTTGATGACTACATTCGCGCCCGAGGAGGTCTACGGCAATCTCTGGCTGATCAGGCTGCGTCCGACGGTCGCGCCAGCTCGTTCGCCGAATGGTGGGTCCAGCGGCCCCAACTTGCTGCCTAGCGCCCTCTGAAGTCGGGGTCGCGCTTCTCGAGGAAGGCAGCCATCCCCTCCTTCTGGTCGTCCGAGGCGAAGAGGAGGTAGAAGAGGCGGCGCTCGTGGGCCAGCGCATCGGTCAGGCTCATCTCGTAGGCGGCGTTGACTGCCTCCTTGGCCAATCGCAGCGCCAGCGGCGATTTGGTGGCGATCTTCGCGGCCAGCGCCAGAGCGTCCTCGACGAGGAGCTCGTTAGGGACTACCCGGGCCACCAGGCCAAGCCGATGCGCTTCCCTTGCGTCGATCGGCTCGCCAGTCAGGATCATCTCCATCGCCGTGCTCTTGCCGACCGCCCGCGTGAGGCGCTGCGTCCCGCCCGCCCCCGGAATGACGCCCAGGTTGATCTCCGGCTGGCCGAAGCGCGCGTTTTCGGCAGCGACGACCAGGTCCAGCGCCATGGCCAGCTCACAACCGCCGCCCAGGCACCAGCCGGCCACCGCGGCGATCACCGGCTTCGAGATGCGACGGACCCGATCCCATTGCGCAATCCGGTTGGTGCGCAGCATGTCGATTGGACTGGCGCCAGCCATCTCGCCGATGTCGGCGCCAGCGGCAAAGGCACGTTCGTTGCCGGTCACCACGATGACGCGGATCGCCTCGTCAGCATCGAGAGCCTCGAGCGCGGCGCACAGCTGGTCCATCACCTGCCCGTTCAGGGCGTTCAGCTGCTTGGGGCGGTTGAAGCGCAGCAGCGCCACTCGGCGCGCCCCGTCGCGCTCGACCAGGACGAACGACTCGTCGCTCACGGGATTGCCTCGAAAACATCGGGGAGCTTGGCGGCGCAGGCGCTGCAATACGTCGCGTAGGCGGAGAGGCCCTGCTCACCGCACGACGGGCAGATCCTCCCACCGCCGGCCTGCAGCCTGCGCAGCTCGGCGTAGCGCGGCGCCCGCTTCTCGTGGAATGCTGCGACCGCCTCGCGGGTCTCATCCGCGGTCGAATGAACCGCCAGCCAATCACGCGCGTGGGTCACCGTCTGCGACCAGGCCAGGTCGCGCCACCAGTTGATCTGGGTCTTGGTGTAACGCAGCGCCTCGGGCAGCTTGTCCCGCAGGTTTGCCGCCAGGGCGGCGACCGTCTCGTCGAGGCCGGCTCGCGCCACGACCCGGTTGACGAGGCCCCACTCGAGCGCCTGCGCGGGTCGGATCGGCTCGCACAGCATCAGGATCTCGCGCGCGCGGCGATCCCCGACCAGGATCGGCAGCCACTGGCTGGCGCCGCCAGAGGGAACGGAGCCGTGCTCCGGTCCGACGTGGCGGATGTAGGCGTCGTCCACCATCACCGACAGGTCGCAGGCCATCTGCAGCTCATTCCCCCCGCCGACGCAGGTCCCGTTGATTCGCGCGATCGTCGGCTTGCCAATGTTCCGCAGCCGGTCGTGCATCTGGATGAACGCGCCCATCCAGCGCCAATACTGGCCGCTGGTGGCGCCCATGGTCGCCTGCTCGTCGAGGTCGGCGCCGGTGCAGAAGGCCCGCTCGCCGGCGCCGGTGACCACCACCACCGCGATGAGATCGTCCCAGGAGGCATCTTCGAACGCGCGCCCCAGCTCGCGCAGGGTCTGGAAGTCGAACGCATTGAGCACCTGTGGCCGGTCGATGGTGACCGTCGCCACGCCGTGGGCAGCATTCTTGACGTACTGCACCCGCTCGAATCCGAGCGAGGCTGGGTCGACGGGGAGCGGGGCGCTCGGCTCAGCCATCGGTGGCGTCCTCGTCATCGGCCACGAGGAGGGTGACCCCGGCCTGGGCGAAGTTGCGCAGGTCGCGACCGCTCTCGCGGCCCGCCTCGGAGGCGACCGCCTCGTCCAGGTCGGCGCGTGAGTCGAAGCGCATCTCGGCCATCAGGTAGAAGGCGGGCGGGCGCCCGCCGACTCCATCGGTCCTGGTGAGGGTCATGCCGCGCAGCTTCGGGTAGCGGCTCACGATCGGCGCGTGGACCTCGCGGTAGTAGGCGTCGAAGGCGGATGGATCTTCCGGTGTGCTGTAGAGGGCGATCAGGCGGACCACGATCCGCTACTTCTTGAAGAAGTCGGCGTTGATCTGGGTGAAGTTGGTCCACTGGTCGGGAACCGCATCTTCGGCGAAGATCGCCGTCACCGGGCATTCGGGCTCGCAGGCGCCACAGTCGATGCACTCATCGGGGTCGATGTAGAAGAGCGGCGCCTCGTCGGTGGTGTGGATGCAGTCGACCGGGCAGACATCCACGCAGGAGGCGTCCTTGACGCCGATGCACGGCTCCGCGATCACGTAGGTCATGGCGTCTGAGGATACACCGACGGGCCGGCGCGCTACCCGATCGCGGCTTCGGCCGCCCCTGCCTCGGCGCGCAGTCGCGCATAGCCGGGCTTGACCTGCTCGTTGATGATCCGCAGCCGGCCGTCGAACGGCAGGAAGGCGCTCTTGATGGCGTTCAGGGTGAGCCATTCCATGTCAGCGAGATCCCAGCCGAAGGTCTCGACCATGCTGGCGAACTCGCCGGAGAGACTGATGTTGCTCATCAGCCGGTTGTCCGTGTTCAGCGTCACCCGGAATCGGAGGCGCTTGAGCAGGTCGATTGGATGCTCAGCCAGGCTCGCCACCGTCCCGGTGTCAACGTTCGAGGTCGGGCACATCTCCAGCGGGATGCGCCGGTCGCGCACGTACGCTGCCAGCCGACCGAGGATGGCCTTGCCGTCCGGCTGCACGGCGACGTCGTCCATGATCCGCACGCCGTGGCCAAGCCGCTCGGCGCCGCACCACTGCAGCGCCTCCCAGATCGACGGCAGGCCGAACGCCTCGCCCGCATGGATCGTGAAATGGAAGTTCTCGTGGGCGATCAGCTGGAAGGCGTCCAGGTAACGGGTCGGCGGGTACCCCTTCTCGGGGCCGGCCACGTCGAAGCCGAGCACCCCTCTGTCGCGATGCCGGACCGCCAGCTCCGCGATCTCGACCGATCGCGCGGCCTGGCGCATGGCGCTGAGGAGCAGCCCGAGCACGATCGGTCGGTCGGTCGAGGCTCGCCTCACGCCCGCGGCGGCCGCTTCGACCACCTCGTCGAGCGTCAAGCCTCCCTGCAGGTGCTGCTCGGGGGCGAACCGCACCTCGGCGTAGACGATCCCGTCGGCGGCAAGGTCCTCCACCGATTCCGCCGCGACCCGCTCGATTGCGGCGGCGCTCTGCATGACCGCGACGGTATGGTCGAACGCCTCGAGGTAGCGCACCAGCGAGCGGCCGCCCTCTCCGGGCGCCGGCTTGAACCAGGTCGCCAACTCGCCGGCGTCATGCGACGGCAGCCCGGCGTACCCGATCTCGTCGGCCAGCTCGATCAGGGTCGACGGCCGCAGGCCGCCGTCCAGGTGCTCGTGGAGCAGGACCTTGGGTGCCCGGCGAATGGTTGCGCTGTCGAGGGCGGCGGGGGCCATCTTGGCGGGCAGCCTAGCCCGACACCTGCCCGGCCACAAGGGGAAGCCATCGCCAGGGAAAGCCGCTACCCTTCCGCCGATGCCTGACCACCCACTGATCGTCGCTGCCGCGACGCCGCTCACCACGGGGGGCGCCGCCCTCGATGAGGCTGCGGTTGCGCCGATGGTCAGCTTCCTGGAGGGGCACGGCGCCGACGGCGTCTTCGCCTGCGGGACAACTGGCGAGGGGATCCTGCTCACCACCGACGAGCGGAAGCGAGCGGCGATCGTCTTTCGCGCGGCTGTCCGCGGCCGGTTGATCGTGCATTGCGGCGCGCAGACCACTGCCGAGACGGTCGAGCTGGCCGAGCATGCAAAGGAGATCGGCGCGGATGCCATCGCGGTCATTCCGCCTCCCTACTTCCCGCTCGACGCCGATGCGTTGACGACCCACCTGCTGGCCGCCGCCGAGGCCTGCGACCCCCTCCCGTTCTACATCTACGCATTCGCTGCACGCAGCGGCTACCCGGTGCCGCTGGAGGTGGTGGCGCGCGTCCGAGACCGCGCCAAGAACCTGGCCGGGCTCAAGGTGAGCGAGTCGCCCTTCGTGAAAGTCGAGCCATTCCTGGACCTTGGGCTGCCGGTCTACATCGGCTCCGAGCCGCTGATTCCGGTCGCCGTGGCGCGGGGCGCCCTTGGCGCCGTCTCTGGACTGGCGGCCGCGTTCCCCGAGGTCGTGCGCGCGGCGCTCGACCAGCCCGATACCGCCGCCGAGGCGCGGCTGCGGACGCTCCGCTCGGCCATGGAGGCGCATCCCTTCATCGCCGCGGTCAAGCATGTCCTCGGGCGCCGGGGAATACCGATCAGACCCGACATGCGAGCTCCTCTGCGGCCGCTCACTGAGCCAGAGGCGGCCGCATTGGACTCCGTGCTGGCCGAGCTCGATTCCGGGGTTGCCCTCGGCTAGCCGGATTCGGCGACGTCGCCGATCCCGAGCGCCGCACCACCGACTCCCGTTGGGCGGTGATCGGCCGCCATGGCCGCGTCGTTCATCTCGAATCGGCTCGGCGGAGCCGCCGCGGCAAATTGCGCGATCTCATCGACCGTGAGCCGGTAGCCGAACGTGATAGCGGCCACGTTCTCGTCCTGGTAGCGGCGCGGAAGCGACTCCCGGATCGCGGCGTCGTCGTAGTCGATCTCGGCGAGGCGCAGCAGCCGCCCAAGCGCGATCATGTTCCCGAACAGCTCCTTGCCGAAGTGCTCCGAGCCGAGCGAGGCAAAGGGGATCTGCTCGTCGCCTGGACGGCCGAGCCCGAGGTCGGTGACCACCTTGCGGCCGCTGATCCGCAGGTGCCCCTTGTCGGCCAGCTTGAGCATGATGTCCGCCTCCTCCACCACCGGGTTGGAGATCGGCTGGTCGTCAAAGATGACAAAGGCGTCGGACATGCTGCCGCGAACACTCGAGTCGTAGTCGAAGAGGACGGTCACCTGCTTCCCCATCCGTGCGAGCAGCGCTCCGAGGACGCCGGCGATCACCCGCACGCCCTGCCCGCCGACTCCGTCGAGCGCGATCCTGGTCGTCACGTCCCCAGCTCGCTGGGATCCACGCCTGCCTCGCGCAGCGCGTCGGCGAGCGTGATCTCGCCCTTCGCGACGCGCAGCTTCACCTCCGGATCGAGGCGCTGCATGAGCGCCAGCTTGCGCTGGGCCTCGGCGCGCTTCGCCTCCCTCGGGTCGGGTGGCACCGATGCTGGGGCGGCATCGTGCGCCGTCCGAGGGGCAGCCGGCTGTGTGTCCCCGCCGGGCGCCCCGCCGATCAGATTCCGCTCCTCGACCGCCGACTCCGCCTTCTGGGCGTCGAGCTCGGTGGGCTGATCGTGCGTCCGCAGGTCCGCGCCGCTGGCGCTGATCTCGACGTCGCCCGCCGCGACCGGTGCGCCGGCGGGGGCGCTCGCGCCGGTTCGCAGCCACTCCGGCAGGTCGATCCCCGCCTGCAGGACCGCTTCCGCCAGGGTCAGCTCATTCTTTGCCACTCGCAGCTTCACCTCGGCTGTCAGCTTGGCCATCAGTGCAGCGCGTTCCTGCGACTGCGCCCGGCGGCGTGCCTTCTCGTCGTCGCCTGCCGCCGCCGCCGCCCCGGTCGAGACCTCGGCGGTCGCGCCACCGGCCCCCGGAGACTCCGTCGCCGAAGTCATCGGTCCGGGCGGCTGTGCAGGCAGGGCCTCCGGTCGCTCGGGCGTTGCCGTGGCGCTCGACCCATTGCCGTTCGCGGTGGCTGCGGTGGCATCGGTCTGTGGATAGAGGATCCCGATCTCGAATGGATTGAGGCGGACAGCATCCTTCGCCGAGCGCTTGTAGGTCTTCCGGTAGAAGTTGAGCATCTCGTTGGCGCTGGCGAAGCCGATCCGTCGCCCGTTGTTCTCGATGCATTGGCTGGTGATGTCCACGAAGCTGAAGCCATCGTGCTGGATCGCTTCCTTGATCGCGTTGCGCATGTGGAGTTGGTGATAGACGGTCGTCTTGGCATACAGCGCGTGCGGTGACGACCGCACCAGGCCCTGCAGGTTGATGGGGGTGCTCGAGTTGCCGGCCGGCGAGGAGAGGGTCTTGGTGCCGGTCGGCGTCGTTGGTCCGGTCTGTCCGCCGGTCAAGCCGTATATCTCGTTGTTGTTGCACAGGACCGTCAGCGGGGCATTGCGACGAATGGCATGGATCAGGTGGTTGCCACCGATGCTGGCCGTGTCCCCATCGCCGGCGACCACCACCACCTGCATCTCGGGGCGAACCGCCTTGATCGCCTCGGCCACCGGCAGGGTTCGCCCATGCAGCGTGTAGACGCTTTCGTGCTTCAGGTAGCTGCCCATCCGGCCCGTGCAGCCGATGCCGGTGACGATGATCGTGTTCGTCTCGTCCATCCCCATCTCGTCGAGGACCATCGCCAGCAGGATCATGATCGTACCGATCCCGCAGCCCGGGCACCAGATAGTCGGGAAGAGGTCAACCTTCAGCCGCTCCTTGAAGCCCATCTCGGCAAAGGCAAGTTCCGGCATCAGCCGATCCCCAGGGGCGATCGCTCGCCGCGCTCCGTCGGCGCCACGGGAATGGGCGGCTCGGAGGCCCCACCCGTGAGCACCCGATCGAGCCCGTCGCGGACCGCCTCCAGGCTGATTCGGCCGCCGAGGAGCGGGACGCGCTTCACCTCGCGCCGCAGGGACAGCTCGACCATATCGGCGTACTGCCCGTCGTTCGCCTCGATGCACACGATCTGCTCGTAGCGATCGGCGATGGCAGCCAGCTCATCGGTCAGGAAGGGATGGATTCGAATCGGTCGGAAGAGGGCGAAGTCGGCGGCCAGCGGGGAGGCGACGCGGCTGACGATCCCATAGCACACGATCAGGATCTTGGCGTCGCGGTTCCAGCCGTGCTCGAAGAGCGCGTAACGCCGGGCCACTTCGAGGTGGCGATGCTTGGCGTCGTAGTACTGGCGCAGGTACTCGTCGGCGTCTGCGGTTGCCGGCTCGCCGGCGTTCGGCCCGTGCTCGTACATGATCACGCCCGCGAAGAAGCGCGGCTTGCCGACCTCGTGCTTGCCGAGCGGCACGAGCGTCCGCTCGATGACCTGGACCCCTTCCGCGATCTCGTCCAGGTCGACCACCTCGTTGAGATGGGCCACGAAGGTGTCCGACAGGACCACCACCGGCGAGAGCGACTCCTCCGCCGCATTGAAGGCCTGCGCCGTGACCCGAAACGCCTCCTCGACGCCATTCGGGTAGAAGGCGAGCGGCGTGTAGTCGCCGGTGCTGCCGTAGCGCACCTGCATGATGTCGCCCTGCCCCGGCATGGTCGGCATGCCGGTCGCCGGACCGACCCGCTGCACGTTGACGAAGACGGACGGCACCCCGACCTTCTGTGCGTAGCCGATCGCCTCCTGCATGAGGCTGAAGCCGGGGCCACTGGTGGCGGTGAAGGACTTCGCGCCTGCCAGGCTCGCCCCGATCACGGCGTTGGCGCTGGCGATCTCGTCCTCTGCCTGCAGGAAGCGGAACTCCGGATGCTCTGCCGCCCAGCCGGAGGCGACGTTCAGGATCTCGGTCGATGGCGAGATCGGGTATCCCGCGTAGTAGCTCGCACCCGCCGCGATGGCCCCTCGGAATACGGCCTCGTTGCCCTGGGTCAGCTTCCGCATCGGCCTAGGACGACTCTGCCGGCGAGCCGCCTTTTGCGGCATGTGCGGCGACCGCCTCGGGCAGCATCTCGATCGCGATGTCCGGGCAGTAGCGCTCGCAGAGCCCGCACAGGATGCAGTTCTGCTCCTCGATGATCGCGTCGTTGCGCAGCACGAGCGTGTCCTTGGGGCAGATCTCGACGCAGATGTCGCAGCGCTTGCAGAAGACCGGATTCCAGCTGATGTTCGAGTAGTCGACCCAGCGGATCCCGTCCTTGTGGTCGGTGGAGATGCCGGATCCGAAGCCGATCGGGTCAGACGCGCCTTGACGAGTCATGGGAGCACGATTCTACGCGGTGGCGCCTCAACCGGCCTTGGACTTGTGTTGCGGCGCAGCGGCGTCGGGCGCTATTCCTGATGCCTCGACCTCGCGCGGGCGTCCGCTGACCATCGCCACCACCGCGCCGATGATCAGCCCCGCGGCGAGCAGCGAGCGGAGCGACATCGTCTCGCCGCGGAACGCCACGCCGAGGGCGACCGCGACGACCGGGTTCACATAGGCGTAGGTCGCAACCGTCGTCACCGCCACGTGGTTGAGGAGCCAGATGTAGGCGGTGAAGGCGACCAACGAGCCAAACACGACCAGGAAGGCGAGCCCGATCAGAGAGGCGGTCGTGACCTTCGCCGGGTCGAACTGGCCGATCTCGCCGATCGCCGCTCCGACCGCCAGCAGCACCAGTCCGCCGGCGAGCTGTTCCATCCCGGTTCCGAGCAATTGGTTGGAAGGCAGTGGCCCGTAGCGCGCGTACAGCGACCCAGATGCCCAGGAGATGGCCGCCACGACCAGGATGCCGATCCCGACCGGATTCAGCGAATCGACCGTGCCGCTCGACGGCAGCAACAGGATTGCCACCCCGAGCAGCCCAACCAGGAGCCCTCCGATCGCCAGCCGGCTCGGCTTCCTCCGCGTCAGCAGGGCATCGAAGATGCTGAGCCACATCGGGGTGGTCGCGATGATCACCGCTGCGATGCCCGATGGGATCGTCAGCTCGGCGAGTGTGACCATGCCGTTCCCGCCGAGCAGGAGGAGCGTGCCGACGACGAACGCCGTTCGCCACTCCACGGCACGAGGCCAGCTCAGCCCCCCGGCAGGCGCCGTCCCTCGAGCGGCCTGCCATCGGTGGCGAGCCACCAGGAAGGCGACCAGGGTGCTGCCGGCGACCAGGAAGCGCGCACCCGCCGCAAGGAGCGGCGGCAGGCTCTCGACCACAAAGGCGATCGCCAGATAGGTTGAGCCCCAGAGCACGTAGACCGTGCCGAGGTTCGCCGCGACCATGAGCGTCGATGGACGGTTGGCCGCGGCAGTCATCAGCCCATTGTGAAGTAACCGGCAATCGCTTGTTGAACGGTGTCGACAACGATTTCGCGAGATGCCGTCGACAACAGCGATGGTCGTTCGTCGTCATCATGAGAGGGTCATGCTTGTCGTGACCGACACAGCAGAGGTTGATCGAGCGATGAAGTACATGCTCCTGATCGCCGGAGCCGAGGATGGCTGGAATCACCTGAGCGAGGCGGACCAGGCGGCGCTCTACTCGCGCATCGAGGTTTGGTGGGGCGAGCGGAAGGCCGCGGGCGAACTGCTGGAGGGAGCCCAGCTCCAGCCCTCCAGCACCGCGACAACGGTCCGACGCAGCATCGGCGGCGACGTCACGGTCACCGACGGTCCATTCGTGGAGGGCAAGGAGATCGTCGGCGGCTACGGGATCATCGACGTGCCGGACCTGGACGCTGCCATCCGGCTTGCCTCGTCCTGGCCCGCGCCCGACACCCTCGAGATCCGACCAGTCGCCAGCGGCGAGATGGGGTAGCGGCTCGCTTGACGGAACGCCGGGCCGTCGACGCCTCGCTCGAGCGGGTCCTGCGCGAGGAGCGCTCGCGCCTGATCGCGTCGCTGGTCAGGATCCTGGGCGACTGGGACCTGGCCGAGGAGCTGGTCCAGGAAGCAGCAGTGGCGGCGCTGGAGCATTGGCCGACCGACGGCCTGCCGCGCAACCCCGGCGCATGGCTGATGACCACGGCCCGCCGACGCGCCATCGACCGGTTGCGGCGAGACGCGAGATTCCGGCAGCGCCTGGTGCAGCTCGGAGAGGAGGCTGACGAGATGGAGCGACCGATACCGACCGGCGGGCCGCTTGCCGCCGACGACCGGCTGCGCCTCCTCTTCACGTGCTGCCACCCGGCGCTGTCACGAGAGGCCCAGGTGGCCCTGACCCTGCGTACCGTCGGCGGGCTCGATTCCGCGCAGGTGGCCCGTGCCTTCCTGGTGCCGGAGTCGACGGTGGCCCAGCGGCTGGTGCGGGCTAAGCGGAAGATCCGCGACGCCGCCATCCCATTCCGCGTCCCGGAGGCTGCCGAGCTGCCGCAGCGCCTGGAGCAGGTGCTGGCAGTGCTGTACCTCGTCTTCAACGAGGGGTATCTGGCGTCCGATGGAGCCGTCGCGGCACGTCGCGAGCTGGCCGCCGACGCCGAGTGGCTCACCTCGCTGCTGGTCCGGCTGATGCCGGACGAATCGGAGCCGCTCGGGCTGCTGGCCTTGATGCGCCTCCACCTCGCCCGCCTCGACGCCCGCTTCGCACCCGACGGCTCGCTCGTCCTGCTCCCGGACCAGGACCGCTCCCAATGGAACGGCGAGGCGATCGCCGAGGCGGGCACATTGGTCGAGCGCGCCCTGCGCATGGGTCGTCCAGGACCGTACCTGCTCCAGGCAGCGATCGTGGCTGTCCACGCCGGCGCCCCAAGCTATGCCGATACTGACTGGGGCGAGATCGTGGCTCTCTACGATCGCCTGCTGGCACTCCAACCGACGCCGGTGGTCGCGCTCAACCGCGCCTTGGCGCTGGCGGAGCTGGCGGGTCCCGCTGCGGCTCTCGACGAGATCGAGCCGCTGGCTGCCCGCCTCGATGGCTATCACCTCTTCCACGCCGCGCGCGGCGAGCTGCTTCGCCGCCTGGGCCGCCTCGACGACGCGCAGCAGGCGGATCGCCGTGCGCTCTCGCTGACCGATAACCCAGCCGAGCGGCAGCTGCTGGAGTCACGCCTGGCCGGCCACCCGGCGAAATGACGGGCCGTAACGAATCGGTCAGGGTCGGCGTCGGAGAGGTGGCCGGTGCATCCAGCACGGCGCCACGAATGGAGCATCGCACCGTGACCAGCACACAACTCTCGCGCCGCACGATCGGCGCACTCGGCCTCATTGCCGTCTTCGCCCTTGCCGCCTGCACGCCCGCCGGCTCGTCGCCGGGCTCCCGGCAGCCGAGCGCCTCGCAGCTCGCATCCGCCTCAGTTCAGCCCTCGACTCCCGCATCGCAGCCCGCCAGCGTCGAACCGACCGCGACTGCGAGCGCCGCCCCGAGCGAGCCGACCGAAAGCCTGCCGCCATTTGCCTGCAGCCCCAGCGTCACGATTGCCGCGACCACCAAGCGCGCCCAGATCACCGACGTGCGGGTCGGCACCCACGTCGGCTACGACCGCGTCGTCTTCGAATTTGCTTCGGGGATCCCGCAGACGCAGATCCAGCCGGTCTTGCCGCCATTCTTCAAGGACCCGAGCGGCCAGTCGCTCGCCGTAAAGGGAACGGCCTTCCTCAAGGTGGTCATGAACGGCGCCAGCAAGGCGTCCCCCGACGGTGGTGTCACCTATACAGGATCGACCGACTTCCAGCCGAGCTTCAGCCGACTGAAGGAGCTGGTCGAAGGGGGCGACTTCGAAGCCGTCAGCACCTGGTACGTGGGCCTCGATGGAGGCGGTTGCATCCGCGTCCTGACGCTCGCCGGCCCGAGCCGCATGGTGATCGACATCGAGCACTGACCGCCGTGGGACGGACACGGCTGGCCGACTCGGCTAGGATCGGTCCGTCCCATTTCGCACCTCAGGGTTTCGCATGCCTGACCGACCGATGCCGCCAACGGGCTCACTCGACCAGACCAAGTCGTACTCCGCGCGTCTCAAGACCGAGCGCGGCGAGATCGTGGTCGAGCTCTTCGCCGACGACGCGCCGATGACCGTCGAGAACTTCGTCAACCTCGCCCGAGCCGGCTTCTATGACGGCACCAGCTTCCACCGCGTGATCCCCGGCTTCATGGCGCAGGGCGGCGACCCGACCGGCACCGGCACCGGCGGCCCCGGATATAACTTCGGCGATGAGCTCTCCACGAAGCGCCGCCACGACGGCCCGGGGGTCCTCTCGATGGCGAACGCCGGCCCAAACACCAATGGGTCGCAGTTCTTCCTCACCTTCGGCGCGACTCCGCACCTCGATGGGCGGCACACGGTCTTCGGCCGGGTGACCTCGGGCATGGACGTGCTGCGCAGCATTCGCGAGCGCGACCCCCAGCGCGACCCGAAGCCCGGTGACCGGATCGAGACGATCGAGGTGGACGAGAGCTAACCAGGGCCGCGACGAGCGGGAGATGGTGGCGCAAGGTCGTCTGACCGCCGACGACTTGGGACGCCTGCCCGAGCCCGGCATGGACGTGCCGGGCGGCGCTGCTTTCGCACCGGACGGGCAGTCGATCACCTATCTCTTCAGTGCCGATGGGTCGCTCGTCCGTTCGCTCTGGCGCCACGACCTGTCGACTGGCCTCCGCTCGGTCATCGCGGCGCCGATCGCCGAGACGACCCGCGAAGAGACGCTCTCCCGCGACGAGCATCTCGAGCGCGAGCGGAAGGACATCATCGAGCTCGGCGTAACGGAATACGCCTGGGCCGATACGTCGCCGGAGCCGACACTCCTGGTGCCGATGGCCGACCGCATCTTCGTGTCCGTTGGGACCGAGACAGCCTCCGGCCTGCGCGAGATCCCGGGGGTCGGGCGGTCGAGAGGGGCGCAGCTGAGCCCCGATGGCTCACGCGTCTCGTTCACGTCCGATGGCAACCTCCACCTGGCGTCGTCTGCGGGCGGTTCCGTCCGTGCCCTCACCGATGACGCGGAGCCGGGGGTATTCAACGGCCTCGCCGACTTCATCGCCGCCGAAGAGCTCAACCGCTATGCGGGCGCCTGGTGGAGCGCCGATTCGCGCTCGATCGCCTTTGCGCACGTGGACGAGCGGGGTGTGCCGCCGCTCGTGATCGAACACGAGGTCGGGCACGAGCCGATCGAGGAGGTCCATCACTATCCGTTCCCCGGGGGCCCGAATGCATCGGTCAGCCTGCGAGTGGCGTCCGTTGTGGGCCCGCCCTGGCGAGCGGTCGAGCTGGGCACGCGCGACGACGATTACCTGGCAAGGGTTGTCGCACATCCCGGTGGCGGCTGGCTCGCCGCGGTGCTCCCACGTGACCAGGGCTCGCTCCAGTGGCACCGGGTCGGCGCGGACGGGTCGACCAAACGACTGTGGGTCGAGGAGGCCGATCAGTGGATCAACCTCGACGACGATACGCGCATCCTCGCCGACGGTAGGATCCTGCGATCGACCGAGCGGAGCGGCTTCCGACACTTGGAGCTTCGCATGCCGACGGGCGACCTTGATCGAGTGCTGACGGCAGGCGAATGGGTGGTCACCCAGGTCGTCGCCATCTCGACCGCGAGAGGCGAGGTCCTGTTCATGGCGACCCGCGACAGCGTCCTCGAGCGCCACCTGTACGCCGCTTCGCTCAATGCCAGCCGGCCGGTGAGCGATCCCGAGCAGCTGACCACCGAACCGGGTTGGCACGAAGTCGTCGCCGGCCCGGGCGGTGATCGCTGGATCGACACCTGGTCCGACCTCGAGCATGCGCCGCGCATGACGGTCACCCAGCGGGGTGGTGATGCAACCCTGGTTCATGCTTCCTCGGCCACGGCGGCCGACCTCGGACTCGATCCGCCTGAGATCGTCGACCTGCTGGCCGCGGACGGCGAGACGCGGCTGCATGGGGCGCTGTTTCGCGCCCGCGGGCGCCCCACGACGGATCCGCCGCCGCCCGGCATCGTGTGGGTCTATGGCGGGCCGCACTCGCAGTACGTGAAGCGCGCGTGGGAGCTGACCGTCTATGCGCAGCGCCAGTACCTGGCGCAGGCGGGCGCGACCGTCCTCATGGTCGACAACCGCGGGACCTTCTTCCGTGGGTCGGCGTTCGAGCGGCCGATCCGTGGCCGGCTGGGCTGGAACGAGGTCGCCGACCAGGCGGCGGCTGTCCGCCAGCTGGCGGAGGGTGGCGAGCTCGATATCGGCCGCGTGGGGATCTTCGGCAAGAGCTACGGCGGCTTCATGACGATCATGGCCATGGCGCTCGAGCCTGGGCTGTTCCAGACCGGCGTGGCCGTCGCGCCGGTGACCGAGTGGACCGGCTACGACACCGCCTACACCGAGCGCTACTTGAGCACCCCGGCCCAGAATCCGGAGGGGTACCACGAGTCGTCGGCACTGTCGTATGCCGACCGGGTGCACGGCGATCTGCTGCTCATCCACGGCACGGTCGATGAGAACGTGCACCTTCGCCACTCCGTTCGGCTGGTCGACGCGTTTAGAACGGCCGGGCGTGAGGTCGAGCTGGTCGAGATGCCGGAGCAGCGCCACCAGACTCGAGGACCAGCCATCCGGATCCGTGAACAGGCGACGGCGGCTCACTTGCTGCGAGGGCTCGGACTGCCCCTCCCCGAGGAGCTCGAGGGGATCGGCTAGGCGGCGGACCCGTATAGCAGCTGGAAGGTGATGCCGGGGTCCGGCGCGAAGTCCATGCGCGTGGCACAGCCACCGCACACTAGCTCCTCGTCGGCCTCATCGATGGTGAAGGTGACCTCATCGGTGCACCATGGACAGGTAAGTTGAATGGTCATGGCGAAATCCTGTGCCTGTTGCGTGACACCTTGCCTGTCGCGATCAGCGGCGGTGCGCGCCGCTCCAGCCACGGACTAGTACTTGCGTCCTTGCGCAAGCAGTGAGATACTCCACGCGATGGAAGCGACGCTCACCCAGGATCTGCTTCGTGACCGTGCCGCGGCGATCGCGCGTGCACTCTCGGACGCGAAGCGCCTGTGCGTCGTCGAGCGGCTCGCCGACGGCGAGCGATCGGTGAGCGACCTATCGCGCGACATCGGCTGCCAGGTGCCGAACATGAGCCAGCACCTGTCGGTCTTGCGCGCGGCCGGAATCGTCGCCTCGCGGCGCGAGGGGAGCACCGTCTTCTATCGACTCGCGCACCCGCAGGTGCTCGAGGTGTATCGCATCCTCAGACAGGTCGCCGGCTGACGGACGACGAGCAGAAAGGACCAAGCAAGACCCATGTCGAACGTCCGAGAGGCGACCGACGCCAACTGGGAGCAGATGGTGCTCCAGAGTGACAAGCCAGTCATCGTCGACTTCTGGGCCGCGTGGTGCGGACCCTGTCGACTGGTGGCACCCGAGATCGAGAAGCTGGCGGAGAAGTACGCCGGCTCGGTCGAGGTGATGAAGCTCGATGTAGATGCGAACCCGCACACGGCCATGCACTACGGGGTGATGAGTATTCCGACGGTGGCCTACTTCGCCCCCGGACAGCCGCCCAAGGCCGCGGTCGGCTTCCGACCGGCGGAGCAGCTGGAGACCGCGTTCGGCCTCACGGATATCGCCAAGAGCGCCTGACCGCCGACTCAGCCTATCCTGCGGGGGTCATGCCTCGAGCGCGCCACCATATCGCCGCTCTCGCCGCAGCAGCGGCACTCCTCCTGCTGGCCGTTGGTCCGGCCGCGCTCCCCAGCCACCAAGCGATGGCGGCGGATCGCGGCCTGGTCGTGGTCGCCCAGGCGCGCTACGAGGCGCTTCCCAATCAGCGGCGGGTCCGCGTGACGATCGACGCGGTGGCGACCTCCTACACCCCGAATCCGGTCGACGGATTGGCCTTCTACCCTGACGTGACGTTCGCGGTACAGGTCGGGGCGGCGCGTGTCGCCGCCTCGTCGGGCGGACGGCCGCTGGCTGTCAAGGTGGATGCGAGTGGCCAGGACTTCGTGAACGTCACGGTCACCTTCGAGGAGGGCGTCTTCTTCCAGGAGAACTACCCGTATCGGGTCACCTACGACCTCCCCGATCCGGGTGGGAAGCCGGATCGCAACCTGCGCATCAGCCCCAGCATCGTCGCCTTCCCGATCTGGGCCTTCGGCACAAGCGGTGAGCCCGGGGGCAGCGTCACCGTGATTCTGCCCGGCGGCTTCAAACCGACGGTCCAGGGCGACGGCCTCGTCGCGTCAACCGGTCCGAATGGCGAGATCGTCCTGTCGAACGCATCGCTGCCCGATCCGTTCGCCTTCTTCGCCTACCTCTCGGCCGACCGGCCGGGGGCCTTCAACGACACCCTCCTGACGGTCGAGGTCGGTGACAAGCCGGCCGCGCTGAAGGTGCGCGCCTGGCAGGATGATCCCGAATGGGGGACGGTCATGACCAAGCTCATGACCGATGGGCTCCCCGCCTTGCAGCGGCTGATCGGGCTCCCCTATCCCGCGCCCAGCGTGCTGGTCGTCGAGGAGGCCGCCACCAGCCGGCTGGGTGACTACGCGGGGATCTACAACAAGCTGACCAGCAGCATCCGAATCAGGTATGACGCCGATGCCTACGTCGGGCTGCACGAGGCTGCGCACGTGTGGTTCAACGGCGATCTCTTCCGAGACCGATGGATCGGCGAGGCCTATGCCGAGTTCTATGGCGTCCAGGCCGCCAAGTCGATCGGTGCAACCGGCAGCGAGTTCAACCTAACCGATGACCTCCTCACCTTCCAGATCCCGTTGAACGACTGGGGCGAGTTTGGCGCGGTCGACGCCAGGGTTGAGGAATACGCCTATGCCGCGAGCTATCAGGTCGCAAAGCTCATCTTCGAGCGCACCAACGTCGTCGGCCTGCAAGCCGTCTGGCAGGGAGCGGATGGTGCCGAGATGGCCTATCAGCCGGCGCACGGCAGCGGCACGGCACAGACCGGGGTCGACGCCCATCTCGAGGGCTGGCAGGAGCTGTTGGACCTGCTGGACCAGCGCGCCGGCGCGAACTACGACGACCTGTGGAGCAAGTGGGTGGTGAACGACCAGCAACAGGTGCTGCTCGATCTCCGGGCGGCCGCCCGGAAGCATTACGACACGGTGCTTGTGGAGGCGGGAGCGTGGGATCTGCCGAAGGACCTGCGCTATCAGATGGGCGGGTGGCAGTTCACCCAGGCTGAGGCAGGTCTGACGTTGGCCGACGAAGTGCTTGCCGCGCGAGATCAGATCGCGGCAGAGGCAACGACGCTGAAACTCACGACGCCGGCGGCCCTGCGCAATACATTTCAGGAAGACAATGGGTTGGTACCCGCCAGGCAGGAGGCCATGCTCGAGATCTCGACGCTCGCCGCCATCTCGAATGCCGCGGATCGGCTCGGGCAGGACGAGACCTTCCTCGAGACGATCGGGCTTCTGGGGACAGATCCACAGGCCGATCTGGATGGGGCGCGGGCCGGCTTTGAAGGGGACCATCTCGACGCAGCCACCAGGGAGGCCGGACAGGCGCTTGCCGCGCGCACAGGCGCAGAGTCGGCCGGGCAGACCCGGGTCCTCCTTGCAGGCGGCGGCCTCTTCGCCGTGACTGGGGGCTCCCTGGTTGGCCTGCGTATTCGCCGCCGTCGTCGTGCAGGTGCCCGAGACGCCGACAATGCCGCGCCGGCAGAGGATTCGGCTGCGACCGAATCGCCGGAGCCGCCCGCCTGGACGATCGACCCCTCAGCGTGATCGTGCTGTGAATCGCTCGATCCAGGCCGTCCTGCTCGGGACCTTCACGCTGCGCTTCAGCTCGGGCATCACCGGAGGCCTGTTCTCGTACTACGCCGCAGACCTGCCAAAGCACGGCGGTCCCGAGATGGGTGCCTTCCTGCTCGGCCTGATGATGGCGACCTACTTCATGGCCGAGCTGATCCTCTCGCCGGGCTTCGGCATCCTTTCCGACAACCTCGGGGCGCATCGGGTCATGCAGTGGGGGCCTGTCTTCGGGGCGGTGGCGGTGATCCTCACGGCCGCATCCACCAACCTCTATCTGCTCGGCGCCACGCGTTTCATCGAAGGCGCTGCGGCCGGTGCCAGCATCCCCTCGATCCTTGGCTACATCGCCATCGCCACCAGCCGCGACGTGGAGCTGCGCGGTCGAACTGTTGCCCGCTTTGAAGCGGCCACCATCGCCGGGCTGGGAATAGGCATCGTGGCGGCCGGTCCGCTATGGGAGGCCTTCGCACGCTTCTCCTTCCTCCTCAACGCGGGTCTGTATGCCGTCTCGTTCGCCATCTATCGCTGGGGCGTGGCCGAGGTGGCGAGCCACGGGCACGTGCCGGTGGCGCGGGTCAACTCGGCCGAGCTGCGTCCGACACGCTTCGACTTCGCCCGCTACCGACGGGTGATCAGCAGCCCGCGCGTCTGGCTCCTGGCGCCGACCTGGATCGCCCTCAACGCGGTCATCGGGTCATGGACTTCGCAGTCGATCTTCCAGCTGGTACGGGTGCCGTCGCCACGCTTCGCCGATCAGCTGTTGATGGGCGGATTCGGGCCAAACCAGATCAGCATCGGGCTCGGTGGCGCGTTGCTGGTCTTCTTCGCCGGGCTTCTCTTCTGGGGCGGGCGCTTCAAGCGCTACCGGCGCACCTCGATCATCGTCATCGGCATCGGCGGTGGGCTTCTCATGATGGGCGCGGCCTTCGGACTGAACCATTCCGAGGGAGCGGGACTCCTGCTGCAGCTCCCGCTTGGCCTCGTTGCGTTGGGAGGGCTGTTCGTGCTCGCCGGAGCGACCCCGGCCGCGCTCGGGCTGCTGGCCGACATCAGCGAGGCGCACCCGACCGACCGCGGCGCCATCATGGGACTGTATTCCGTCTTCCTGGCGCTCGGCCAGATCACTGGCGCCCTGGTGGGTGGGGCCGCGGCGGAGTGGCAGGGCATCGACGGCCTCCTGCTGGCCTCGCTGGGCCTCCTGGTCCTGGCCGTGCTCCCCGTGCGAGGGCTGCGTGAGAGCGAGCACCTGGTCGGACTGGCGCACGACGACGATGGGCAGGCCAACCGCCCTGCCGAGGTCCTTCCACCACCGGTTCCCGATCTTGAACGGGACTGACCGGGGAGGTCTCGCCGAGCCGGTAGAATCAGCGCTCCATGCGCCTCTCCCGGCTCTTCTTCACCTCGCTCCGCGATAACCCCGCCGAGGCCGAGATGGCCTCGCACCGCCTCCTGGTGCGGGCCGGCTACGTCCGCCAGCTGGGCGCCGGGATCTATTCGCTGCTGCCACTCGGCTTCCGTGTCAGCAAGCGGATCGAGCAGGTGATCCGCGAGGAGATCGATGCCATCGGCGGGCAGGAGATGGAGATGCCGGTGGTGCACCCAGCCGACCTGTGGCGGGAGAGCGGGCGCTACGCCAAGATCGGGCCGGAGATGGTCCGCTTCAAGGATCGGGGCGGGAGGGACATGGTGCTGGCCATGACCCACGAGGAGGTGGTCACCGACCTCCTGCGAGACATCGTCAAGAGCTATCGTCAGCTGCCCGCGATCGTGTACCACTTCCAGACCAAGTTCCGCGACGAGCCCCGGGCGCGAGGCGGGCTGATCCGCGTGCGCGAGTTCGTGATGAAGGACTCCTACACGCTTGACCTTGACGATGCCGGGCTCGACCACTCCTACCAGCTGCACTACGGGGCCTACCAGCGGATCTTCGAGCGGCTCGGCCTGGAGACGGTGGTGGTCGGAGCCGATGTCGGAATCATGGGCGGCAGCCTGGCCCACGAGTTCATGGTTCTGAACGACGCGGGCGAGGACACCCTCGTGATCTGCGAGGCGTGCGACTACGCCGCCAACCAGCAGATCGCTGCTGTCGCCAAGCCGGAGCCAGCGGCGGAAGAGCCGCTCCCGACGGAGGAGGTGGCGACGCCCGAAGCGCCGACCATCGCCGCGCTCGCCGCCTTCCTGGGCGTGGGCGAGGACCGTACCGCCAAGGCCACTTTCTTCGTGACCGGCGACGGGCGGCTGCTGACCGCCATCGTGCGCGGCGACTTCGAGGTCAACGAGACGAAGCTGAGCAACGCCGTGAAGGCGATCGGCGGCCTGCGTCCCGCCAATGCCGAGGAGATCACGGCGGCTGGAATGGTGCCGGGCTATGCCTCGCCCATCGGGGCAACCGGCACCACCGTCGTGGTTGACGACCTGGTGGCGCGGTCGCCGAACCTCGTCGCCGGCGCCAACAAGCACGGCTACCACCTCCTCAACGTCAACGTAGGTCGCGACTTCACGCCCGACCTGGTGGCGGACGTCACGAATGCCCGCCCCGGCGACGGCTGCCCGAACTGCGCCGCGCCGCTCGTGCTGCGCCAGGGGATCGAGGTCGGCAACATCTTCAAGCTGGGGACGGACTTCACCGAAAAGCTGGGCGCCACCTACCTGGCCGAGGACGGCAGCCGGCGGCTGATCGTGATGGGCAGCTACGGGATCGGCCTGGGACGGGCGATGGCCTGTATTGTTGAGGCGCACCACGACGATAAGGGGATCGTCTGGCCGGCCTCAGTGGCTCCCTACGCCGCTCATCTGGTTGCCCTGAGCGCCTCGAAGGATCCTGCTGTGGGCGAAGCCGCCGATGGCCTGTACCAGCGCCTGACCGATGCCGGCGTCGAGGTCCTATACGACGACCGCGACGAATCCCCTGGCGTGAAGTTGACCGACGCCGAGCTGCTGGGCATGCCGAGGATCGTCACCATCTCACCTCGGTCGCTGGCTGCCGGCGGGGCCGAGGTCACCGACCGGGCCAGCGGCGAGCGATCGGTTCGTCCGATCGCAGAGGTAGAGGCGCTCCTGATGGGTGGCCCGAACGAGTAAATGCCGAGCGATCCGAGCATCCCCGCTGCATTCGACGTCTACACGCTGGTGTTGCTCCGCCGTCCGTCAGACGCGCCCGCCATGACCGATGCGGACCTCGATGCGCTTCAGTCGCGGCACCTGGCCTATCGAGCCGACCTGCGCCGGCAGGGTGTGCTGGTGGTGAACGGCCCGCTCGGTGGGCAGTCCGACGTCGCGATGCGCGGGCTCTCGATCTTCGCCTGCGACCTCGCCGAGGCGCGACGCCTGAGCGACCGCGACCCGTCCGTCCAGGCTGGGCGCCTGACGTACGACCTCATGGAGTGGTGGGTCGCGGCGGGGACCCTTGCATTCCCCGACGCGCATCGGCAGGTTGGCGACAGTCGCGTGATGACCGAAGACTGAGGCGCCCGGGACACCTCAGCGGAGCCAGGTGACTAGGTGATCCTGGTCAGTTCGACCACCGGGATGGTGCGGCTCACGGTTGCCTCGTACTCGGCGAAGAATGGGTAGGCCTTCTTGATCCTGGCCCAGGCTCCCTCACGGTCTTCGCCCTTTAGGGGAATGGCCGTCGCCTCGTAGTCCTGGTCGAGGACCTCGACCTGCACCTGCGGGTTCGCCAGCAGGTTGCGAAACCAATTGGGATGGCTGCGGGCGCCCTCATTGCAGCAGCAGGAGCCGATCGCGGTGCATGCCCTCGATCTCGCCACCCGCGCGAAATTGCCGGATCACCTCGGCGTTTCGTTGCTTCAGGTTCGTCGTCATCACTCCCAGGTTGACACCGCGTCAGCGCAGCTGGGGCAGCACCTCGGCCCCAAGGCGTTGCAGCTTCGTGACGTCGCTGACGCCGCGCACGCTCACGAGGATGTGCTGCGCGCCAGCATCGCCCAGCGTGCCAAAGCGCTCGACGATCGCATCTGGCGACTCGGCGTCCACGTCGACGCTCTGCAGGGTGCTCCGTTCAATCTCCTCGTAGGGTCGGCCCAGCCGCTCGCAGTGCTCGCGCAGCACCGCGTACTTGTGTGCGATGCGGGTCGCGTCGCCGAACACGTTGCAGGCATCGGCGTACTGCGCCACCAGGCGGAGCGTCTTCCGCTCGCCACCGCCCCCGATCATGATCGGCACCCGCGGGCGCGAGATTGACTGCGGCGAATTCAGGAGCCGCCTGGCGGTGAAGTGCTTCCCAGCGAATGATTCGCCAGTGCCGGTCCCACCCGACCACATGGCGTGCGCCATCTGGAGTGTCTCCTCGAGCATCTCGAAGCGCTCGCGCAGCGGCGGGAACGGGAAGCCGAGGGCGACCGACTCCTCCTCGTTCCAGGCAGCGCCGATCCCGAACCACGCGCGGCCGCCAGTGAGAACGTCGAGCGTCGTCGCGGACTTGATCCAGAGGCCCGGCAGGCGGTAGTGGATGCCACCCACCATCAGCCCGAGTCGCGCCCGCTCGGAGTTGGCGGCCATGAAGCCGAGCACGGTCGTCCCCTCCAGCATCGGCGCCTCGGGCGGACCGAGTCCGCGGATCTGGAAGAAATGATCCATCGCCCAGATCGAGTCGAAGCCGACATCGTCCGCGGTCCTGGTGACGCGCGCCAGGGTTGGACCGATGGCGGTCGGTCCGCCGGGCCAGGTGAACGAATTGATCTGGAGTCCGAATTTCATGCCAAATCCTCGCTCTCAGGAGCCGGCTGGCCGGGCTCCTGCCGTCTCGGGAGCCGAATTCCGCCACAAAGTTACCCCCCGGACGGGAAGAAGGTAATGCCCGCAAGGGTCCCTCGGGTCTGTAGGGTCGAGTCAATACCGAATTGCCCGCAGGAGACACTTATGCCCAGGACCCTCCGACGCTTTCTCGTGACCTTCTTCTTCCCCGGGGTCATGCTCGTTGCCCTTGCAACCGGTGCGATCGCTGGCAGTAACAACCAGAAGGTGACGCTCTGCCATGTGACAGGCAACGGCTCGTACCACCAGATCACGGTCTCGGTGAACGCCCTCCCAGCTCACC
>JBDTQD010000014.1:0-37384 GCA_039932375.1 Chloroflexota bacterium
CCGGTCTTCGTGGGCAGCGCCCTCAAGAACATCGGCGTCCGCGAGCTGGCGGCCATGATCGCCAAGCACGTGCCGTCGGCTGCCGAGATCGGTGCGCGCGCTACGACCGACGGCAAGCAGATTGCGCCAGACCCCGCCGCGCCGTTCGTGGCGCAGGTCTTCAAGACCACCGCCGATCCATTCGTCGGACGCCTCACCTATTTCCGGGTCGTCGCCGGCACGCTCCGCTCGCAGGGACACCTCTGGAATGCCACCCGCAAGGCCGAGGAGCGAATCGGCAACATCCTGGGCATGCTCGGCAAGGAGCAGGTGACCATGCCGCAGGCCGGCCCCGGCGACATCGTGGCCGTGGCCAAGCTTGCGAGCACGCAGATCGGCGACACCCTGGTCGGCAATCGGGCGCAGACGGTCAGCCTGCCGCCCCTCCGCTTCCCGGAGCCGAACCTGCAGGTCAGCATCGAGCCCGAGAGCAAGGCTGACCTGGACAAGCTCGGCCAGGCGCTGTCGCGAATGCTCGAGGAGGAGCCCTGCGCGCTCATCCACCGCGAGGAGGGGACCGGCGAGACGATCCTGACCGCCATGGGCGACGCGCATGTCGATACCCTGGTCGAGCGCCTGAAGCGCAAGTTCGGCGCATCGGTCCGCACCGGCAGCCCGCGGGTCCCCTACCGCGAGACGATACGCAAGCCCGCCAAGATCGACAACCGATTCAAGCGCCAGACCGGCGGCCACGGCCAGTTCGGGCATGTGGTGATCGAATTCGAGCCGCTCCCGTCGGGATCGGGCTTCGAGTTCGGCGACAAGATCGTCGGCGGCGTGGTCCCCAAGCAGTACATCCCCGCCGTCGAGAAGGGGCTGCGCGAGACGCTGGCCGAGGGCGTGCTCGCCGGCTACCCGGTGGTCGACCTGCGCGCGCGGCTGGTGGATGGCAGCTACCACACAGTCGACAGCTCGGAGATGGCCTTCAAGGTCGCTGCCAGCCAGGCCCTCAAGCGCGCCTTCCCCGCGGCCGATCCGACTCTCCTGGAGCCGGTGCTGGAGGTCGAGGTGGTCGTGCCGGACACCTACATGGGCGACGTGATGGGTCAGATCACCGCCAAGCGCGGGCACGTGATGGGGATGGACTCATCCGACGGGATGCAGCACCTCCGCGCGCAGGTCCCGCAGGCCGAGATGTTTCACTACGCGACTGAGCTGCGCAGCATCACCCAGGGGAGGGGCCGATTCAGCTGGAAGCTGGACCACTACGCCGAGGTGCCGTCCACCATCGCCGACCGGGTGATCGCCGAGCACCAGGCCAAGGTCGCTGCCGGAGAGAAGCACTGATCGCGGCCGGCTAGGAGACCTTTTCGACTGCGGCCAGGCTGCGCTTGCCGCGGCGCAGGACCAGCCAGCGCCCGTGCAGCAGATCCCCATCGCCGGGCACCAGCTCCGGGTCGGTGACGCGGCGATTGTTCAGGTAGGCGCCGCCATCTGCCACCGTGCGGCGCGCTGCCGTGCGGCTCTCGGCCAGGCCGGTGGCGACGAGCAGGTCGCTGACCGCAGGCATGGCTCCGTCCACCTCCGCATGCGGCAGCTCCGCCATGGCCGCCGCCAGGGTTCCGTCGTCGAGCTCGGCCAGCTCGCCGCGCCCGAACAGCGCCGCACTTGCGGCGATCGCCTGGGCGGTCGCCTCGGGACCATGCACCAACGTGGTCAGCTCCTCCGCCAGGGCGTGCTGCGCAGCGCGTGCCTCGGGATGGCCCGCCATGTCGGCCGCGAGCGCCTCGATTTCCTCGCGTGAACGGAAGCTGAAGGCCTTGAGCAGCAAGACCACGTCGGCGTCATCGGCGTTGAAGAAGTACTGGTAGAAGGCATACGGACTCGTCAGCTCCGGGTCGAGCCAGAGGGTGCCGCTCTCCGTCTTGCCGTACTTGCTGCCGTCGGCCTTGGTGATGAGCGGCGTGGCCAGGGCGTGCACCGACTCCCCGGTCACGCGCCGGATCAGGTCGACCCCCGCGGTCAGGTTTCCCCATTGGTCGCTGCCACCCGTCTGCAGCCGGCAGCCGTAACGGCGATGCAACTCCAGGTAGTCGAATGCCTGCAGGATCTGGTAGCTGAATTCGGTGAAGCTGATGCCGTCCCCCTCCAGGCGGGCACGGACCGACTCCTTGTCGAGCATGCGGTTGACGCTGAAGTGCTTCCCGATATCGCGCAGCATGTCGAGCGCCGAGACCGGCGCAGTCCATTCGAGGTTGTTGACCATCCGCGCCGCGTGTGGACCCGAGAAGGTCAGGTAGCGTTCGATCTGCACCCGGATCCGATCGACCCATGCAGCGACCACCTCGGCTTCATTCAGGATGCGCTCCGCCGACCGACCGCTCGGATCCCCGATCAGGCCGGTCGAGCCGCCGACCACGGCGATCGGGTCGTGTCCGGCGAGCTGCAGGCGCCGCATCGTGACCAGCTGCATGAGGTTGCCGAAATGAAGGCTGGGGGCAGTCGGATCGAACCCGCAGTAGAAGGTGGTTGGGCCGGCACCCATGGCCGCTCGCAGCGCGTCGGGGTCGGTGCTCTGGGCGACGAGGTCTCGCCAGATGAGCTCGTCGAGAATCTGGGCGCTCATGGGCAGTTGAGTATAGAGGGCCGATCTGCCCCCTCCGGAGCCCCATGCTAGAGTCTGGGCCTCCATGAATGGACGCTCGTCACGGCGCACCCGCGGTGCCTACTCGGGCAGGCCGCCCGCGCCACGCACCTCCACACCATCCGCTCGCCCAGGCATCGCGCCGCTGCCGGCGCTGATCCTGGGTGCCTTTGGCGCGCTAGCGGTCGCCCTGTTCGTCGGGGTGATAGTCGCTTTCGCCTCCTACACTGCCGGGCTGCCGGACCCCGGCCAGCTGGAGCATTTCACGCTGAGCGAGGGGTCGAGCGTGATGTCGGCCGATGGCGTGGAGCTCGCGAGCTTCGCCGCAGAGCAGCGCCGCGTGCTCCCGTATGCCGAGATCCCCAAGGTGATGCGCGATGCGCAGGTAGCGGCCGAGGACCAGACCTTCTGGACCAATCCGTGCATCGACTTCAAGGGGATCGTGCGCGCCGCGCTGCAGAACTTCTCGGCCTCACAGACCGTCTCGGGCGCCTCGACCATCTGCCAGCAGTTGGTCCGCATCCGCCTCTTCGACGCCGACCTGCTTGCCAATCCGGCCCGGCGCTGGGAACGAAAGATCAAGGAGGCGCTTCTGGCGCTCCAGGTGAACGACCGCTACCCCGGGCTGGCGGGCAAGCAGAAGCTGCTGGAGATGTACCTCAACCAGGTCTACTACGGGAACAACGCCTATGGCGTCTGGGCGGCGGCGAACCGATACTTCGGCAAGGACATCACCTCCCAGACGCCCGAGAACCAGCTCAGCATCGGCGAGGCCGCGCTCCTGGCCGTGCTGGTCCGGGCGCCCTCCGCCCTGGACCCGACCCAGGTCGCCGTGCCGACCACCGATGCTTCGGGCGCGACGACTCTCGTCGTCCCAGCCGATTCTCGGGTCCTGGCCCTCCAGCGCCACGTCCTGGATGCGATGGTGAGGGGCGGCACCATCACGCAGGCAGAGCGCGACTCGGCGGCGGCCGAGCCGATCGTGCTGGCAGCACAGCAGGATCGCCAGTACAAGGCTCCCCATTTCGTCTACGCCGTGCGCCGTGCGGCCGCAGACCTGCTCGGCAACGAGGACCTGCTTGATCGCGGCGGCCTGGTGATCACCACCACGCTCGACTACAAGGGCTACCAGGTCAGCGCCGAGAAGTGGGCCGGCGTGGCCTACGACCTGGACCGCATGACCGACGCCCAGTTGACCGCCAAGTACGGCGCGCCGGCGCTGCGCTGGATCAAGCAGCTGCAGAAACGCAACATCAACAACGACGCGCTGGTGACGCTCAACTACCGAACCGGCGCGGTGCTGGCCTACGTCGGGTCGGCGAACTACTACGGGGAGGCGACGCCCGCCCACCAGCCGGCGTATGACGTCGTCGGCCAGGCTTATCGCCAGTCGGGATCCGCCTTCAAGCCGATCACCTATGCCACCGGCTTCGAGCGCGGCACGATCACGCCAGCCACCATGTTCATGGATGTGCAGGGAGTCATCGCCGAGGGTTACACGGTTCCCAACGCCAGCGGCAACCAGCGCGGTCCGGTCCGCGTTCGTGACGCGCTCAAGTACTCGTGGAACATCCCGGTCACCAAAGCGCAGCAGCTGATCGGCACGCAGAACGTGGTCGACCAGGCGGTACGGATGGGCCTCAGCTGGGATCCGCGGCAGGCCAACAACGTGGCCGTGCCGTCGCTGACGCTTGGCACCATCGGCGTCCACATGCTGGACCTGGCGGGGGCCTATGGAGCCATTGCCGATGGAGGCGTGCTCGCGAAGCCGTTCCTGATCCAGACGATCAAGGATCGCGACGGCAACGTCATCTACGACCACGCGGCCGATGCGCAGAAGCCCGAGCGCGTGCTCAGCGAGGATGCCGCCTACCTCGTCACAGACATCCTGAAGGACAACACCAACCCCGCCACCAACATCATCTGGGGCCAGCGCTTCCAGCTGACGACCGATAAGGGCCGCCGACCAGCGACCCTGAAGACCGGCACCACCAACGACTTCCGCGACCTGCAGGCCTTCGGCTACCTGGCGCCAGACGAGGATTCGCAGGTCGACGAGGGCGCGATCATCACCGGGGTCTGGGTCGGCAACAGCGACTTCTCGGCGATCAAGGACGTCTTCGCCGCCGATGGCCCGACCTTCATCTGGCACGACTACATGGCCGAGGTGACCGCCGCCAAGAAGCTGCCGCTGCGCAACTTCATCCGTCCCAAGGACATCGTGTCGGTCAAGGTCGACGCATTGACGGGCATGCTGCCCGGCGAGTTCACGACCCAGACCGTGACCGAGGACTTCGCTCCCGGCCACCAGCCGACCGAAAAAGACACGTTGCACCGCAAGCTGGTCGTCGAGGCTGCCACCGGCAAGATCTGGCAGCCGGGCTGTGGCGACCCGATGCTGGCCACTCCTGCGCCGGGCGCCCCGCCAGGACCGCCGGTGCCCGACGAGAAGGTCTACCTCGACCTTGTCGGGTACGAGGGGAGCCACCCCACCTGGGAGAAGGCCAACCTGGACTGGATCAAGAAGTACGTGGGCAAGGAGAAGAGCGTGGTGCGGTCGCCCGTCCCGGCGCTCGACGCTCCCCTGGCGCCGACCGAGACCTGTACCCCGGGTGAGGTCCCCACCTCGACGCCGACCCCCAGCCCATCGCCGACGCCGTCGCCGACTCCGATTCCGACGCCGACCCCCACTGCCCTGCCGACGGATACCCCGACCCCGACGCCGTCACCGACGCCCACCCCGACGCCGCTCGTGATCCCTCCGCCTGGCCCCTAGAACTCGGCGACCGTCGCCCCGTCACCGCCCTCTTCGCGCCGCCCTGGTCGAGTGGAGCGAACTCGTGGGTGCTGCGCCAGAAACTCCCGGATCGAGCGACGCAGCGCCCCGGTCCCTGCCCCGTGCACGATGACAGCCTGGTCGAGTCCGGCCAGCAGTGCCTCGTCGAGGTACGCGCTGAGCTGCTCGATCGCAGCCTCGACCCGTTCCCCGCGCAGGTCAAGCCGCTGCGCGATCCGGCTGGCAGCCCGTTGGCGCAGCTCGGCCAGTTCGTTGTCGCGCGGGGTCGGGCCGGCGATCGGCTCGGCCACGATCTCGATGTCATCGCCCGGGACGACCACGCGGGCGTCATCGGTCTCGAGCGTCACGCGTCCGGTGCGCCCGCTCACCTCGACGATCCGGCCCGCGCTGCCGAGCGTGCGGCTGCGCCCCCACAGGCCGATCCGCGGCTGCTGCGTCTCGCCTCCGTCCTCGCCGGCCGGACGCGCCTCCTCGGTGCCCACCTCGGAACGAGCACGCGATGCCTTCGCCGCCAGCTTCTCGAACGCCGCGCCCGCCGCCGTTCCACTGGCCCGTTGCCCCCGCAGGTTGCGCTGGCGGGTCAGCTCGCGGCGCAACTCCTCGACCTCGCGCTCGGCGCGGGCCAGCAGGTCATCCGCCGCACGTCGGGCATCGGCCAGCATCTTGGCCGCCTCGCTCCTCGCTCGGCTGACCCCGCTGCGGGCGAGTTCGCGATCCCCGGCGGCCGCCTCACGCTCCCCCCGGGCTCGCTCGAGCTCTTCGGTGCGCTCCAGCTCCGCTCGACCGATGGCGGCCAGCGTCTCCTCCATGCTGACGTGCTCGGCCGCCAACCGCGAGCGGGCGTCGACCAGGATGTCGTCCGGCAGGCCGAGCCGCTTGGCGATGGCGAACGCCTGTGACTTGCCGGGCAGCCCGATCTCCAAGCGGTAGGTCGGGCGCAAGGTCGCCACGTCGAACGCGACCGAGGCATTGGTCACCTGCGCGTGCTCCTGGGCAAAGGCCTTGAGCTCGGCATAGTGGGTCGTTGCGGCGATGGTGGCGCCCGCAGTCAGCAGCCGCTCCACGATCGCCATGGCCAGGGCCGACCCCTCGGTTGGATCGGTGCCCGCGCCGATCTCATCGAGCAGGACCAGCGTCCCTGGACCGGCGGCGGCCACGAAGCGGACCACGTTGCGCAAATGGCTCGAGAAGGTGGAGAGGGACTGCGCAATGCTCTGCTCGTCGCCGATATCGGCCATCACCCGGCTGAAGACCGGCAGTCGCGCGCCTTCGGCGGCAGGAACGCGAAGGCCGGCCTGGTGCATGAGCGCCAGCAGACCGAGCGTCTTGAGCGAGACCGTCTTGCCGCCGGTGTTCGGGCCGGTGACGATCAGGGCCCGATAGCCGAATCGCTCGCCAATGCGAAGGTCGATCGGCACCGCTGAAGGGCCGAGAAGCGGATGTCGAGCCGAGAGGAGCTCGGCAGCGTCATCGGTCGCCTCCGGTCGGACCGCATCCAGCTGCATTCCCAGCCGGGCGCGCGCCATCCACAGGTCGGCACGGGCGAGGGCCGCGAGCGAGGCGAGCAGCGAATCGGCCCGACCTTCGATCTCGCGCGACAGCTCGTCGAGGATCCGCTCCTCCTCGCGCGCCGCATCGAGCGTCGCCTGGGTCCAGGTGTTGTTCAGCTCGACCACGGTGAGCGGCTCGACAAAGAGGGTCGCCCCCGACGCGCTCTGGTCGTGGACGATCCCCTTCAGCTTGCCCTTCGCCTCGGCGCGGATCGGGATCACGTAGCGCCCCGCCCGCATCGTGACGATCGACTCGCCGATGACCCCCGCCAGCGCAGTCGAGCGGAGCATGGTGTTCAGCCGCTCGCGCACCCGATCCTGCGCGGTGCGCAGCCGCCTCCGGATCGCCGCCAGCTCGGCCGACGCCGAATCCAGGATCTCGCCGGCCTCGTCGACGGTGCGCTCGATCCGCGCGCGCAGCTGGGGCGCGTCGTCGAGCTCCTCGCGCACCGAGGCGAGGTGCTTCCCCTTCCACTCGGTGAGCCGTTCCGCGAAGACGCCCGTGGCGCGCAACGTCTCGGCGATCTCGAGCAGGTCGACTGCCGCCAGGCGTCCGCCGCGCCGCGCGCGCTCGAGCGCCTGTCGCACGTCGCGCGCTCCTCCGACGGTGGCCTGCGACTGCTCGGCCAGCAGCCGAGCCGCCTCGTCGGTCTGGTCGTGGAGCAGCCCCACGTGCACGGCATCGGCGAGCGGGATGCTCGCCTCGGCCAGCTCGCGCGACGGCGCGAAGGCGGTCAGGCCGGCGAGCTGTTCGGTGATCGCAGCGAACTCGAGCGCTCGCAGCGTGCCCGCATCGGCGGCTGCGCCGGCGCCCGGCTCAGCGTCGCGATCGGTGCTGGTCATCGGGGATCACGAAGCGGAGCGGACGAGCGGTCCACTCGCCTGCATATTCGACGCCGATGCGTGGCGTCTGCTCGACCGCCTCGGGCGGCGTCCCATGCAGGAGGTGGATCGGTCCGGCGAGCAGGTCGGCCCCATTCAGGCTGCGGTCGATGCCGAAGGCGGAGGTGAGGTTGCCCGGCCCGGCCGCCAGCCTGGCGGCTTGGACCGCTCCACGACGCGATCGGGCCAGCTCCTCTCCCTCGCTCAGCGCGGCTGCACGCAGCAGGACCGCCTCCGGCTTCTCGCCTGGGCCGCAGACGACGTTGGCGCAATGATGCATCCCGTACACGAGATACACGTATAGGTGCCCAGGCGGCCCAAACATGACGGCGTTGCGCGGCGTGCGGCCATGCGAGGAGTGGGCGGCCAGGTCCTCGGGACCGAGGTACGCCTCGACCTCCACGATCCGACCGGCGATCCGTCCCTGCGGCGTGTCGTGGACGAGCACCGTGCCGAGCAGCTCAGGCGCGATCTCAAGCGCGGAGCGATTGAACCATGCCCGCTCTCCGATCGGCGAGGAGGCATCCGGGGCGCCTACGGCCGCCGTGGCCGCCGGGGTCACGGCTGTTTCAGGAACGCCGCGATATCGGTCGGCACGAAGGGCTTGATCACCTGGCCGACGGTCGGGATCAAGGTGCTGCGGAAGAAGTCGACCAGCACCGACCCATTCATGGCGTTGTAGAACCCCTCCAGCGGGCCGGATCCGGCCACCGCACTGTCGGGGGCGGACTTGAAGAAGCTGTCCATCACAACCATCAGTATCACGATCGAGAGCGCTGCGAAGACGAGGCCCAGCACGGCGCCGCCGAGCTCGTCGAGCTGCTTGGCGATGGGCAGCCGCGTGCCCTTCCAGAAGATACGCACGATGAACCAGCCAGCGATGGTGAGCCCGACGAAGATCACAAGGAATATCAGCTGCAGGCGGAGCTCAGGCGTAAAGGCATCCCAGAAGCTGAGCAGGTTGTAGAACGGGTCGCGGAGCTGCCCGGCGATGATGAACGCCACGATCACCACCACGATGTTCAGCAGGTAGCGGACCATTCCCTGCGTGAAACCGGCAAAGACGCCGGCGGCGAGGCTCGCCACGATGAAGAGGTCGATCGGACCCAGTTGCCTCACGAACTCCATGCATCCCTCCCTGGCGCGGTGTGGCCGTGGTTGGCTCGGCCGACCGGAAGCGTACCAGCCCGCTCGATCCTGCGGAACAGCCTCACCGGATCTCCGCCTCGAGGTGATGCTTGAGCGCGCCCTGGATCCGGTTCATCGCCCGCTCGACCGTGCGCTCGTCGCCCTGCGCGTCGGGCTGGAAGCGGAGGGCAATCGCGTAGGAGACCTTCCCCTCCCCGACCTGCGGGCCGCGGTACTCGTCGAACAGGTGCGAGGCGACGAGGAGCGGGCCGGCAGTTGTGCGCAGCACGCGGAGCAGCTCTCCGACTGGGGTGGTGGCGGCGACCACCACCGCCAGGTCGCGATCGAGCGGCTGAGCGGCCGGAACCGGCGCGGCGCGGACCTGGGCCGGCGTGAGCGCGACGAGCTGTGGAACGTTGATCACCGCGATCACCGGCCGCCCCGGCACGTCCCACGCCGCCGCGACCGCTGGATCGACCTCGCCCAGGTTGCCGTAGGCGTGACCCGTGGCATCCACGATCCGAGCGGCGCGTCCGGGGTGCAGGTGTGGGTGCCGCTGCTCGGGCGTTTCGGCGCGGAACGAGGGCGGCGGCGCGCCCAGTGCCGCGTGGAGCGCTGACACCAGCCCCTTCACGTCGGCCACGTCCGCATCCCGCGGCGCCTCGCCCGGCGAGCGCGGCACGCCTGGGCGGAGCAGCGCGATGCCGACCTGCCAGGCTTCGTAGCGCCCGGTTCCCGCCGTCTCGGCCCAGGCTGGACCCTTGTCGCCGCCCATCCAATAGGTCTTGCCGACCTCGAAGATCCAGGCATCGGCACGACGCTGCCGAACGTTCTCGGCGAGCGAGACGAGCATCGAGATCGCGATCGAGGGGCGCAGGATGCTGTGCGCCTCGGCCAGCGGGTTTGCGACGTGCACATCGGTCGGGTTGTCGACGGCGTAGCCGGAGCGTGCCAGGTCCTGCGGCCCGATCAGGGCGTGGGTCAGCACCTCGTCCAGGCCGAACCCGGCCAGCGCGCGGCGCAGCCGGTGCCGCGGCTCGCTCGGGTCGGGGCGGAAGGGCGGCAGCGCCGGCTGGGGAAGCCGTCCCAGGATCCGGCCATAGCCATGGCGCCGGGCAATCTCCTCCGCCACGTCCTCGGCGGCAACCACGTCCAGCCGGTGCTCCGGCACTGTGACGGTCACGCGTCCTTCTTCCGCCGGCGCCACGTCGAACTCGAGCGGCTTGAGGAGCTCGGCCACGCGCGGCTCGTTGAGTTCGAGCCCAAGCAGTCGCGAGGTCCGTCCCAAATCGACCGACACCTCTCGGCGCGGTCGCGGCTGCGAGTCGTTGTCGACGATCCCTGCGGCTACGCGTGCGCCGGTGAGTTCGGCAATCAGGCGTGCCGCCCGGTCGACGGCGATCCGCGGCAAGTAGTGCCCGATCCCCTTCTCGTGCCGCATGCTCGCCTCGGAGCGGAGGCCCAGGCGCCTGGCCGCGCTGCGGATCAGCGGCCCGTGAAAGATCGCCGACTCCAGGATGACGCGGGTCGTCCCCTCCCCGACCTCGGTGCCGGCCCCGCCCATGATCCCCGCCAGCCCCATCGCCCGCTCGGCATCGGCGATCACCAGCATCCGCTCGTCGAGCGTCCGCTGCTCGTGATCGAGCGTCTCCAGGCGCTCGCCGTCGCGGGCGCGGCGCACCACGATCTTGCCGTCCGGCACGGCATCGGCGTCGTACGCGTGCATCGGCTGACCCAGCTCGTGCATCACGTAGTTGGTGACGTCGACGACCGCGCTGATCGGCCGCATCCCGGCGGCCAGCAGGCGGCGCTGCATCCAGCCTGGCGACGGGCCATTGGCCACTCCCTCGAACCAGCGCGCGGTGAAGCGTGGGCACGCATCCGGATCCTGGATCACCACCCTGACGTGGTCGCTTACCGGCAGGCCGGCATCCTCATTGACCGATGTCTCCGGCAGCCGGACCGATGATCCCGCCAGGGCGGCAACCTCGCGCGCGACGCCCACCATCGACAGGGCGTCGCCACGGTTCGGCTTGACGTCGATGTCCAGCACCACCTCGCCCAGAATCGGCCGCAGGTCGGCGCCGATCGGGAACTCGTTACCCTTCCCCAGGATGTGGATCCCCTCCGCATCGTCACCCAGGCCCATCTCGATCGCCGAGCAGAGCATGCCCTGCGACTCGATGCCGCGGATCTTGCTGCGCTCGATCCTTCGCCCGTCGGGCAGCACCGCGCCGACCATCGCCACCGGCACCAGGTCCCCGGCCGTGATGTTGTCGGCGCCGCACACGATCTGGAGCGGCGTGCCGGTGCCGGCGTCGACGGTGGTCAGCCACAGCTTGTCCGCGTTTGGATGTCGATCGATCGCGAGAAGCCGCCCGACGACCACCTCGGTCCAGTCGGCGCCGGTCACCTCGATGGCGCTCACCTCCAGGCCCTGCAGCGTCAGCTCCTCGGCCAGCGCCTCGGGCGACAGATCAAAGGTCACGTAGTCACGCAGCCAGGAGAGTGGGACCCGCATCGGCCTACCGTCCCCCTGGGAATTGTTCGAGGAAGCGCAGGTCGGCGCTCATCAGCAGGCGCAGGTCGGGGATCCCGTGGCGCAGCAGCGTGATCCGGTCGAGCCCCATCCCGAAGGCGTAGCCCTGAAACTCGTTCGGGTCGATCCCGCCAGCGCGGAGCACGGTCGGATGCACCATGCCCGCCCCCAGGATCGTCATCCAGCCCGATCTCCCGCAGGCGGCGCAGCCGCTCCCGCCGCAGACCAGGCAGCTGACGTCGAAGGCGACGCTCGGCTCGGTGAAGGGGTAGTAGCCGGGGCGGAAGCGCGTGCGCGTTCCTTCCCCGTAGAGGGCTCGAGCGAATTCCTCGAGCATCCCCTTCAGGTCCGCCAGGCTGGTGTCGCGATCCACCACCAGCCCCTCGACCTGGAAGAACTCGAAGCCATGCGACGCGTCGACCGCCTCGTAGCGGAAGCAGCGGCCCGGCGTGATGACCCGGATCGGCGGCGTCAGCGCGAGCATGGCCCGGATCTGGACCGGGCTGGTGTGGGTACGCAGGATGGTGCCGTCCGTGGCGGGTTGCGGCGGATCGGAGCCGGGCTCGGCAACGTAGAGCGTGTCCCACAGGTCCCGCGACGGGTGGTCGGGCGGGATGTTGAGCGCCTCGAAGTTCATCGCGTCCGTTTCGATCTCGGGGCCTTCGAATACCTCGAAGCCGAAGGCGTGGAAGATCTCGCGCAGGTCGCGCTCAACCGTCATGGTCGGGTGGAGATGCCCGACGCGCCATGGACGCCCGGGCGCAGTCATGTCGAGCGCCTCTGCGGCCAGGCGCTCGTCACTGGCGCCCTGCTTCACAGCCTCCAGGCGGGTGCGGATCGCCCCTTCGATGGCCTCGCGCACCGAGTTGGCAAGCTTGCCGACGGCCGGTCGCTCCGCGGGGTCAACCTCGCCAAGTCGGCGCATCAGGCCCGTGAGCCGGCCGGACCGGCCGAGTAGCGAGGCGCGCAGTGCCTCAACCGCCTGCACGTCAGCGGCCGCGGCCAGCTCGGCGGGCGCATCGGTCTGAAGCTGCTGCAGGCGGTCGGTGAGATCGCTCATCAATGCTCCGGAATCATCGGGGAAAACAAACGACCCCGCTCCTCTTTCGGAGCAGGGCCGGGGACCGGCGTCGGAATGGACGCCGGCTAGCCGCTAAACGAGGCCTTGGCCATCTCGACCATCTTGGCGAAGGCTCCCGCATCGCGGATCGCCATGTCGGCCAGCATCTTGCGGTCGACCTCGACCCCGGCCGACTTCAGGCCGGCGATGAAGCGGCCATAGGGCATGCCGTTCAGCCGGGAAGCGGCGTTGATCCGCTCGATCCAGAGGCGGCGCATGTCCCGCTTCCGATCCCGTCGGTCGCGATACGCGTAGACGAGCGCATGGAAGAGCGCCTCGCGCGCTGGACGGACCAGCTTCGATCGCGTGCCGCGACGCCCCTCGGCCTGGGCGAGGAGCCGCTTGTGGCGCTTGTGCGCGGCGACGCCGCGTTTGACTCGGGCCATTGGATTGGGTCTCTAGCTGTACGGCAGCAGCCGAGCGAGCTGCTTGTTGTGGACGGGATCGACGTTCGTCTTGCCGGCGTAGCGGCGCTTGCGGCTGCTCGACTTGATCTCGAGGTGGTGACCGCTCCCCGCCTTGGGGCGCACCCACTTGCCGGAGCCGGTCTTCTTATACCGCTTGGCCGTTCCCTTGTGACTTTTCATCTTCGGCATGTGGGATCTGCTCCGTTGTCTCCGGCTCGACCACGAGCCCCTTGGCGACAATCGCGTCGCCGATCGTTTCGCCGTTCGTCGCCGGCAGGGTGGTGGCCCCATCGGTCGCGTCGGCCTTGTCGTTCTTCTTCTCGGTCCGCTTCTCGGGCGGGGCCATCACGATGAACATGTTGCGGCCCTCGAGCAGCGGCGGCCGTTCCACCACGCCGTGCTCCGTCAGCATCTCGGCCGCCCGATCGAGAAGGTCACGCCCCAGGTTGGCGTGGCTCATCTCGCGTCCCCGGAACTGGACGGTGACCTTCACGCGGTCGCCCTCGTCCAGGAACTCCCCCGCTCGTCGTGTCTTGGTCCGCAGGTCGTTGACATCGATCTTGACCCGCAGCCGGATCTCCTTGAAGGTCTGAGACTTCTGCTTTCGCTTGGCCTCGCGTTCGCGCTTCTGCAGCTCGTACTTGTACTGCCCGTAGTCGAGGATTCGGCAGACTGGTGGGACGGCGGCGGGGGCGACCTCCACGAGGTCGAGTCCCTTCTCCTGGGCCAGCGCCAGGGCTTCCGTGGTTTCTAGAACGCCGAGCTGTTGTCCCTCATCGTCGATGACCCGCACTTCCTTGATGCGGATCATGTCGTTGATGCGGAGTTCCTTGGCTATGAGTGCTGCTCCTTCAACAAATGAGCCACCGTCCGATCGGGACGCGTGGCCCACACCGATGCGCAAACGCCGGCCGACTATACACCGGCGCTGAATCACGGGTCAACGCACTGGTGCTGGTGGTCAGGGCGATGCACTCTCCCCCAGCGCGGCGAGTCGTGCCCGTGCGCGCTGCGTTGAAACGATGTTGCCCTTTCGTTCGTGGCGCTCGAGTGCCTGCCAGAGCGCGGCGCCGGCGTCCTTCGGGCTGCCTCCGAGCAGGAGCACCTCGGCGAGGTCGGCGTACACATCGCCCTGCGCGTCGAGGAAATCGGTCTTCTCGGAGACAGCCACGGCCTCGCGAGCGAGCCGCTCACCTTCGGCAAGCTCACCTCGTCGCGCCAGCACCTTCGCCTTGACCTGCCGCCACAGCATCTGCGTGATCGCGTCATCGCTTGCCCCGAGCTCCGCCGCGCGGCCGGCCCACGCGTCAGCCTCCTCAAGCCGGTCGAGGGCGTACAGCGCCCGCGCGAGCATCCCCGCGGCGGTCGACAGGACGCTGTGTTCCCCCAGCTCGTCCAACAGCCGGCAGCCCTCTGCCCCGAACTCGGCGGCTGCGGCCGGATCGCCGGCCCACAGCTCGACTTCGACGGAATCCATGCCAAGCGTCGTCCCAAGGGGGATGCCACTGCCGCGCTCCGCCAGGACCGTTCGTGAATCGGCCAGGATCGCGTGCGCCTCGTCGAAGCGACCGAGCATCGCCAGCGCCTTGGCCCGATTCGAACGGAGCCAGTAGTTTCGCCCTTCTCGTGGCTCGTTCGCGTCCAGCCAGGCCAGTACTTCTGCCACCGGTGTCGTGCCCATGAAGCGCAAGGTCGAGCGCCAACCCAGCTCCTCATGCCGCATCCCCGCCTGCCGAGCGTGGATGGCGGCCTGCTCGAATGCCTCCAGCCCGGCGTCCATCTGCCCGCGCATGTTCCCCACCTGCCCGAGCGCCGAGTATCCGATGTACAGCGCCGTGTCGTCGCCGGCGGCGCGGAACACGGGCAAAGCCTCCTCGATAAGGGCGGCCAGTTCCTCGGTCGCGCCCTCCGGCTCGAGAAACGTGCGTAGCAGGCTCTCCCTGACCCGCCCGCACAGCTCGCCGACCCGATCGCCCGCCGCCGAGGCCCGCTCGGCAAGTGATACCGCGCGCCGCTGCGATTCGACGCCATTCCCCGCCCAGTACAGGGCCTCGCCGAGCTCGGCCTCCAGGGCGAGATCGATTTCGGTCGCCGGTACCAGCGCTGCCGCGCGTTCGTACAGGCTCACCGCGGCGCGGTAGTCGGCTCGCAGCTGGGCGCGATGGCCAGCGGCATTCAGGTGGCGCCGCGCCGCACCGGCCAGTATCTGTCCGTCCGGCATCCCGAGCTCTGCCCGATAGCGGCAGGCCTGTTCGAGGTGGTAGCCGAGGATCTCGTCCAGCTCGACGAGCTCGGTGCCGTGCTCCTCCAGCCAGGACGCGAACCGTTGGTGGAGGTCCGCGCGCACCGCTTTCGGCAGGGCCTCGTAGGCGGCGTCGCGGAGCAGAAGATGACGGAAGCGAAACCCGTCCTCGCCCACCAGTTGCCCCGGGTCGGACCTGATCAGCTCCTTGCGGACAAGCGAGGCCAGGCGTGGCGTGACCTTCGTTTCCCCGGGTCCAAGCGCCTGCACTGCACCGCGGTGGAAGATCTCACCCTCGACCGCACCGCGCTCCAGCACGCTGCGCTCGCCAGCCTCGAGTTGGTCCAGGCGTGCGGCGAGCAGGGCCTTCAGGGTGGGTGGCACCACCACCTCGCCCGCCGCCTCCGCGGCCATCGCCAGCATCTCCTCGATGAACAACGGGTTGCCGCCCGCCGCCCGAGCGATTCTGTCCCGCAGCTTGGCGGGAATGCGCTGCGCGATGAGTTCCTCCACCTCGGCGTGGCCCAGCGGTTCGAGCCGAAGCGTAACCGGCCAGGCGGGGTGGAGCTCGCTGAGGTCCGGCCGCGCGAGGCACAGCAGCAGGATCACTGCGCCCGAGGAGAGGAGCGCGACATGCTCGACGAGGTCGCGGAAGGTCTCCTCGCCCCATTGGATGTCGTCGAACACGACCACCAGCGGTCGCTGTGCGGCGGCGTGCTCCAGCGTCTTGCGGAAGGCCCACGCGATCTCATCCGCCGAGGTCGGCGCGCTGCTCTCGCCCAGCAGCGAGCGGATTGCCAGAGCCGCACCATCGTCAGGAGGTCGGACGTCGAGCTGCTTCAGCACCTCGATCACCGGCCAATACGTGATCCCCTCGCCATACGGGAGGCAGCGGCCGCGGACGACGGTCGCGTCGACCGAAGTGAGAACTTCGGCGACCAGCCGGGACTTGCCGACGCCCGCGTCGCCGATGATCGTGACCAGTTCGCAGCGCTGCTCGGCCACCACGCGCTCCCACGCTTCCCGCACGATCGCCGATTCGCGCCCCCGTCCGACGAACCTCGCCTCGTGCCGCCGCTCCGGCGCGTCGCGCACGCTGACGAGGCGGTACGCAGGAACCGGCTCCGACTTGCCCTTGAGGTCGAGCGGCTGGACCGGCCCGACTTCGACCGCGCTTCGCACCAGCGCCAGCGTCGGCTGCCCGATCAGCACCTGGCCCGGATCAGCCGCTGCCTCCAGCCGCGCCGCCACGTTCACCGCGTCGCCCGTTGCCAGCCGTTCGGCTGTCCCGGTCACCACTTCGCCGGTCATCACCCCGATCCGCCCCTGCAATCCGAGTTCGGGAATGGCGTCGCGCATCTCGATGGCCGCGCGCACCGCACGCAGGGCATCGTCCTCGTGGAGCACTGGCACGCCGAACACCGCCATCACCGCGTCACCAATGAACTTCTCGACGCTGCCGCCGTGTCGTTCGACGATCGTCTTCATCCGCTCGAAGTAGCGGGCCAGCAGCGCCCGCAGCCGCTCCGGATCCAGCGTCTCGCCGAGGGCGGTCGATCCGGTCAGGTCGCAGAAGAGGACCGTTACCGTCCTGCGCTGTTCGTGCGAGGGCGCTGTGGCGGCGAGTCCAGCACCGCACGAGGGGCAGAATTTGAACCCTGCCTCCGAGTTGAAGCCGCAGATCGCGCAGGCTGGCATGCGGCCAGTGTAGATACGAGAGGCCAGCCTCAGGTCGGGTAGTGGTAGAAGACCGCCACCTGGCGCCCATCGGGGTCGGCGACGCGGAAGGAACGACTCCCCTCGTACCGGTCGCCTGACGGTGGGCCCACGAGCGCGAATCCACGCAGGCTCAGCTCCTGGGCCCAGGCGTCGACCTCCGACGCGGTGTCGACCCGAAACCCGAGCTGCATCCCGTCGCGAGCGGCCTCTTCTCCACGTCGAAAGCTGAGCTCGAAGCCGCCCAGCTCCAGGTCGACGCCGCCATCGTCGGCCGCTCGGCGCTTGAAGCCGAAGGCTGACTCGTAAAACTCGGCGGCGCGATCAGGATCGGTCGAGCGCAGGGCCAGCTGGCCAATCCCGCGCATCTTTCTCAGGGCTGCGCCTCGCCCTCGGCATAGGGCCACAGCTCGCGGCGCTCGACCCGACCGGCGAGGTCGGCGATGAAAGTGGCAAGCGGCACACCCTGTGACGACTCGCCGGTGCGCAGGCGCGGGCTGACCGCGTGCGCCTCCTGGTCCCGATCCCCGAGCACCAGCATCACCGGCACCTTCTGCTCCTGGGCATCGCGCAGCTTGGCCTGCATCCGTTCCGAGCGATCGTCGACCTCGGCACGCAGGCCGGCGGCGCGGAGCGCGTCGCGAACCTCCGCCGCGTAGTCGTTGTGGCGGTCGGCGATCGGGATCACCATCGCCTGCACGGGGGCCAGCCAGGCCGGGAAGGCGCCAGCGTAATGCTCGGTGATGATCCCCACGAAGCGCTCGAAGCTGCCGTAGATGGCGTAGTGGACCACGACCGGCCGCTCGGCGCCGCCGTCGGCGGCACGGTACTCGAGGTCGAAGCGCTGGGGCAGCTGGTAGTCGAGCTGGACGGTTGCGAGCTGCCACTCCCGGCCGAGTGCATCGGCGATAAAGATGTCGATCTTCGGCGCATAGAAGGCGGCGCCACCGGGATCGAGGGTGTAGGCCAGGCCGCTCGCCCTGAGAGCATCGCGCAGCCGTCCCTCCGCGCGATCCCAGAACTCGTCGGAGCCAAGTCGCTTCTCCGGACGCGTCGCGAGCTTGAAGGTGGGGACGAAGCCGAATGGCTCGTACTGGCGAGTCACCAACGAGAGGGCGAGCCGCAGCTCGTCGTCGACCTGGTCGTCGCGACAGATGACATGGCTGTCGTCCTGGGTCAGCTGCCGAACGCGGAACATCCCTGCCAGGGCGCCGGTGCGCTCGCGCCGGAAGAGCCACGAGTAGTCGGCCAGGCGCATCGGCAGGTCGCGATAAGAGCGCATCTGGGTCTTGTAGATCAGCATCGACTCCGGGCAGTTCATCGGCTTCAGGCCTGAGATGTGATCCGAGTCGTCGAGCACGAACATGTTGTCCTGGTAATGGTCCCAGTGGCCGGAGGTCTCCCACAGCTCCTTGCGCACGATCCCCGGCGTCCGCACCTCGACGAAGCCGCCCTCGCGCCGGACCTGAAGCGACCACGCCTCCAGGGCGCGCCAGAGCGCCATGCCGCGTGGATGCCAGAACGGCGACGCCGGCGATTCAGGGTGGAAGCTGAACAGGTCCAGCTCGCGGCCAAGCTTGCGGTGGTCGCGCTTCTTCGCCTCCTCGACCTGCCACAGGTAGCGGTCGAGCTCCTCCTGCGTCTCCCACACGGTGCCGTAGATGCGCTGCAGCATCGGTCGCTTCTCGTCGCCGCGCCAGTAGGCGCCGGCGGAACTCAAGAGCTTGAATGGACCGATCCGTCCGGTGGCCTCGACGTGCGGCCCGCGGCACAGGTCGCTGAAGCTCCCGTGCCGGTAGAAGCTGATCACCTTCGCCTGCTCGTCGGAGAGCTCGCGGATGATCTCGGCCTTGTACTCCTGCCCCGCGGCGGTCACCTCCTTCACCGCCTCGTCGCGGCTCAGCTCGCTGCGCTCGAACGGCAGGTTGGCGGCCACCTGCTCGCGCATCCTGGCCTCGATCGCCTCCAGGTCGGCAGGAGTCAGCGCCCGTGGCAGGTCGAAGTCGTAGTAGAAGCCGTCGCGAATGGCCGGCCCGATCCCCAGCTTGGCATCCGGAAAGAGCTCAAGCACCGCTGCCGCCATGACGTGCGCCGCGGAGTGGCGCATCGTCTCCACCGGATCGTGGGCGCTGGCGTCGAGCAGCTCTTCAGCCGCCGATCTGACCTCGTCGCCGTCGATTGCCAAGCGTCCTCCTCCTCCTCGTTCGTGCGCCGCGAAGCGTAGCGCAGCCCTTCGTGGCTAGATCGGCTTGAAGGCCTCGAACGGCTGCCGGCAATCGGCGCAGTGGTAGATCGCCCGGCACAGGGTCGGGCCGAACGGGTTCTCCAGGGTCGTGTTGCGCGAGGCGCAGTACGGGCAGGTCGCAATTGGCAGCACGGTCAACGAGTCACCTGAGAAGGTCGAGCCGATGTGCATCGGCGGCGCGAACCCACTGCCGCGCAAGGCGTCGCGGCCGGCGGGCGTGATCCGGTCGGAGGTCCACGGCTCGGCGAGGGTCAGCTCCACGCGCACCTCGTCGGCGACGCGCATCTCGGTCAGCCGCTCCCCAATCTGCTGGCGCATCACCTCGATCGCCGGGCAGCCAAGGAACGTCGGCATCAGCTCGACCGTGAGCCGCTCCCCGCCGTCGGGACGCGGCGCGAAGGCGAAGCCACGAATCACGCCCAGGTCCACCAGGCCGATGGCCGGGATCTCCGGATCCGGGATCTCGGCCAGCGCGGCCCAGACGGCAGCCTCGCGAGAAGAGGTGACGGCTACCACGTGGCACCGACTTCGGAACGGGCGACCATCGTGAACTCGCCGTGCAGCCAGGCGAATTCCGCTGTCCGGCGGGTGCGGCCATCTGCCGCGGGGTCGGGCGCCCCGGCGGGCGCTGGCAACTGTGCCGCCTCGAGTCGCGGACGGATCCGCTCCAGCCAGCGTGCCCGTAGGGCTTCAAGCGAGTCTGGCAGGATCCCCGCGGCAAGCAGCCTCGCCTCGCCGGCGAGCGGCGCGAATACGGCTTGCGCATCGGGCCAGAGCTGCTCGATAGCTGCCGCCAGGCGGCCGTGCGACATATCGCCGCCCTCCGCCAGGCGCCGCAGCCAGAGATCGAAATGGAGGAGATGGTAGGTCTCCTCGCGGCGCATCTTGACCGCCAGGTCGGCCAGCGGCTGGTAGGAGGAGGCGGCCAGCGACTCCAGGCGGACGGCATCGGCGTTCTCGTACAGAAAGCGGCGGGCGATGGTGAAGGCCCAATCGGTGCGCGCGTGGTTCATCAATGCCGCGTGCCGGTACCCCTCGGCCGGCCGACCGAACGCGATCTGGTCGGCGTCGCCGCCGGTCACCTCCGCCAGGAGCTCGTAGAGCGCCTTGGCATGCCCGATCTCGTCCTGGCTGACGGAGCTCATCGCCACGTCCTCCTCCAGGATCGGCGCGATGCCGGTCCACTCGGAGTCCCAGAAGCCGAGCACGAACTCGTCGTCGGCCATCGCCAGCAGCAGCTCGGCCAGCGCGTCGCGGGTGAGTTGATCCAGCTCGTTCACTCCCCCACCTCTTCGACGGCGGGGCTGCCGGCCCGCTCGCGAGCCGCCTCCAGCTTGTGCTTGATCAGGAACCCGCCGGGGCGCTTGAAGGACCGATCGAACGGCGGCTTCAGCAGGTCGGGGTCGTCCAGCTCCAGGATCGCATCGCGCGGCACGATCCACAGCCTCTCGCTCTCCTGGCGTCGCCCGTAGAACTCGCGGGCGTAGTGCGTCGCCAGCTCCTCGTCGGGCGCCTTGACCGACCCGCCGTGGACCATTGGGTCACCCTCCGCCTCCTGGCGGAAGACTTCCCACACCCGATCCTTGGACTTGGCGCCGTCGGTCACCTTCGAAGGGTACCCCGAGGGCTGCTCGAACGCACTGTCTGGCCCCGATGCTGACCAGATCGGCCCTACGACAATCGGAGCGCCGAATCAAGTCCAAATCCAGGGTTCGTCTGTCATTCGGCCGACGACGTCAGCCTGATGACGGTTGGGGCCGGGCTCAAGGGCCACAAGGCCGATCTGATCAGCCTCGACCGTCAGCTCGCTGGCCCTCAGGCTGCGGCGACCGCCTGTGGACCGATGATCGCGTCGCGGACCCATTGCGTGGCGTCCCGGTTGGTGCGCCGGAACTCGAGCCGCTCCTGCGACTTCGGTCCGTGGCCGGTGACGACTGAGCGCAGCTCGGCCCAATCGGGCTCGGTGTAGACCCAGCGGCCGGATGCATCGTCGTAGGACAAAGCCGGATCCGGGATCACCAGGCCGAGCTCGCGAATGCGCGGTACGTAGATCGACAGGAACTCCTGCCGCAACTGCTCGTTGCCCTTCGCCTTGATCTTCCAGATCAGGTCCTTGTCGGTGGCCGGATCGGAGGGCGGGCCGTGCATCTGCATCAGCGGGCCCCACCATCGGTCGAGGGCGTCCTGCACCAGGGCGCGCTGGGCATCGGTCCCGTTCATGAGGGTGAGGACCACATCGCGGCCGTGCATGATGTGGACCGATTCCTCCCAGCAGATCTTCTTCATGGTGCGCGCATAGGGGGCATACGAGGAGTCGCGCAGGGCCTGCTGGCTGACGATCGCCGCCGCATCCACCAGCCAGGCGATGATCCCGACATCCGCCCACGAACGCGTTGGGTAATGGAACACGTTGTGGAACTTGGTCTTGCCGGCGAGGAGGTCCTGCAGCATCTGTTCGCGGGACTTGCCGAGGTCCTCGGCGACGCGGTACAGCAGCTGGGCGTGCCCCACCTCGTCCTGCACCTTGCTGGTCAGGGCCAGCTTGCGGCGCAGGGTCGGCGCGCGGAGGATCCACTCGCGCTCGGGAAGGACCCCCATCAGCTCGCTGTTGGCGTGCATCTCCACGAACTTGAGGACGGCGGCGCGGTAGTCGTCCGGCATCCAGTCGTCCGGCTCGACCTTGCCACCGCCCGATACGTGCGCGTAGAAGGCATCGGTCCTGCCTGCGTCGTCCATGCGCAACAGGGTACCCCAAGACCGATGTGATGGCAGCCTTCGGCGCAAGGGCGTATGGTTGCCGCAACAACTATCCCGAACAGACCGGAGCCCACATCAATGGCGACCGTCATCGACCAGGTGCCTGCAGAGCTGACCGACCTTCTCACCGGCAGCACCGTTGGGCACGTCACCGTCATCACCCCACGCGGGAACCTTGTTACCCATGTCATGTGGGTCGACTACGAGGATGGCCGCGTCCTGACCAGCTCGCGGGTCGGGTCCGCCAAGGGGAAGGCACTGCGCGCCGATCCGCGGGTGGCGATCTCGATCGTGGACCGCACCAACCCGTGGCGCTGGGTCTCGGTCAGCGGCCGCGTCGTCGAGATCAAGCCGGACACCGAGCTGGCCTTCATCGACAAGCTGTCGCGGCGCTACACGGGTCGCGACTACATGATGCGGACCATGGAGCGCGAGATCTTCGTGATCGAGCCGGATCGCGTCCGGTCCTCCGAGGGGCGCGGCTGACCCGCGGCTGACCTTCAGCGATCCTCAGCGAGGCAGCAGCTCAAGGGTGGTCGGCAGCAGGTCCTCGGCGAGCATCGCCTGGGTCGAGCGCTGGCCGGCGTACTTGCGCACGAGCACGTCGTTGTAGGCGGCGATTCGGTCCGGATCGCTGGCCGGCACGGCCAGGACGTCCAACGCCCGGCTACCAAGATGGATGCGGCAATCCGGTTGCGCCAGGATCTCCCGGTACCAGCGCGAGCTGGGCCCACGGTACGTCCGGATCAGGGCGCGGTTGTGGCTGTCGACGATGACCCAGATCACCGTCCGATGGATCGGCGCGCCCGGCGCTGCTCGGGTCTCGATCGCCGGTTCCATGGCATCCCGCAGCAGCTCCAGGTCCGATGCGCTGAAACGGTCGGTCATTCGAGTCCTCCCCATTCGCGAATCAGGTCCTGCGTCCGCTTGACCAGGTAGCTGGCCCCCTTGCGCTGGTACAGCGCGAGTGCCTCGCGGGCAGAGGCGACGGCCTCCTCTGCGTTGCCGGCCGCGTGAAGGATGCGCCCCAGGTGGATCAGCGCGTCGCCATGCAGCACGAGGTAGTCGGTGCGACCGACGATCGCCACCGCCTCCCGGACCAGCGCCTCGGCCTCGGCCGACTGGTTACGAGCCGAAAGGACCCGCGCCTGGATCTGCCGGCTCCGTCCCTGCGAGGCAAAGTCATCGGGCGATGCCGTCTCCCGGGCGTTCGCGGCGATGGTCCAGGCCTGGTCCAGGTTGCCGGACTCCAGGTACGCCTCCGCCAACGCGGTGGCCGTGGTCGAGGCGCCGGCCGGATCCCTCGCCGCGATCTTCTCGTCGTAGGCGACCTTCAGGTCGTGAACGGCCTCGGAGACGTCGCCCGCCAGCAGCGCCACGTTTCCGGACACCTCGTGTGCCTCGGAGGCCAGCATCCGACCGCCGCGGTCACCCATCTGGTCGGTCGCGAGAGACAGCGAGGCGCGTGCCTCGGCGAAGCGCCCCTGGAGGCACAGCATCCTTGTCTGCCCGGACGCGCCTCCTGGCAGCTGCGTGGTGTGCCCTGCCTCCTGCTCCACCAGTCGCAGGACGTCGTCCGCCGGCATCGGCCCTGCTACCGCAGCGACCGCGCGCAGGACGCGGGCCCGGTTCGCGAGGGAGCCCGAGCCGGAACTGGCACTGGGGACGGCGTCCAGGATCGCCTGGGCTCGCGCCCCTCCCTCACCGGCTCGGCCGATGACGATGAGACCCAGGGCCACCAGGAGCTCGGCCTGCTGAGCCCCTTCGGCGTCACCCAGCTTGTTCAGCCGGTCACGCAACGTCTCGGCATCGCGCGTGTACCCCGACGCCGCGCTCGACTGGGTGGAGCTCTGGACGAAGAGCAGTCCAAGCCGTGCCCATGCGGCTCCACGCTCGTCCGCGGCCTCCTCAGATTCGGCCGCCACCTCCGTCAGCAACCGCTCTGCCCGCGGGCCGTCGCCGGCAAAGAGCAGGTTCGGCGCCACCTGTGCGACGAGCAGGCGGCGATCGGCGCTGGGGGGAAGCAGGACCGCCGCACGCTCCATCAGGTCGACGCTGGCAGCGATATCTCCGCGGGCCTCGGCGCGACGCGAGGCCTGCCCGAGCATGGTGCCGGCCCTGCTGGCGAGGTCCGAGGCGGCGGCATCGGGCGGCCCCAATTCGGTCCGGTATCGGTATGCCTGCTCCAGGTGGTAGGCGATGATCTCCTCGTACTCAAGGACCCGGTCGCCGAGCGCCTGCACGAGCCAGGCGGCCAACCGTTCATGGAGCTCTGAGCGCGTCTGCTTCGACAGCCCGCGGTAGGCCGCATCCCGGATGAGCTGGTGTCGGAAGCTGAAGGCTTCCTCACCGGGGAAGGCTCCCTCACCGGGGACGGCCGCCTGCCCGGGCCGAATCAGCTCCATTCGCACCAGGTTCGTCAGGCGCTGCGGTACGTCATCACGCAGCGATTCGGGGGCGAGCGCGGTCACGGCGCCGCGATGGAAGGTCTTGCCCTCGACCGCAGCCCGCTCGATGACCGTCCGCTCCTCGGCGCCCAGCCCGTCCAGGCGAGCGGCGAGCAGGGCCTGGATGGTGGGCGGCATCGCCAGGGCTCGCAGGTCGCCGACCGCCGCCCAGCCGTCGGCTGTCCGCTGCACGACCGCGTCGTCGATCAGCTTGGCAAGCAGCTCCTCCACGAACAGGGGGTTCCCCTCGGCGGCCTGGCTCACGCGTCGGCGGAAGCCCATCGGCAGGTCAGCCTGGCCAAGGAGACTGCCGACCAGCTCCTCGCTCTCCACCTCCGACAGCGGCTCGAGCTGCACCGTCGTTGCCCATCGCTTGCCGCCACCCCAGGTCGGGCGGATCTCCAGCAGCTCGACGCGCGCCAGCACGATGAGCAGGATCGGCGCGTCGCGCGTCCATTCGGCGATGTGCTCCACCAGGTCCAGGAAGGTGGGCTCGCCCCAATGGATGTCGTCCAGCACCAGCACCAGCGGCCGCCGCCGAGCCAGGGCCTCGAAGGTCTTGCGCACCGACCAGAACAGCTCATCCTGGTCGTGCGGGTCTGCATTCAGGCCGATCAGGCTGCCAACGGCCGCCTCGATGCGTTGTGCCTCGGGCTCGCCGGCCAGCACCGTCGCGAGGTCTCCCTGGGCGTTCGCGATGCCGCTCCGAAGCGCCTCGGCCACCGGCCAGTAGGTGATGCCGCTGCCATACGCCAGGCAACGGCCGGTGGCGACCGCCGCCTGGTCGCCGAGACTGGCGAGGAACTCGTCCACCAGGCGCGACTTCCCGACCCCGGCCACGCCCAGCACCGTGAACAGGTGACAGACCCGCTCCTCAACGGCTCCGCGGAATGCCTCTTCGAGGAGCCGCAGCGGGCGCTCCCGCCCGACCAGAGGCGCTTCCTGTGGCCGCGAACGTCGGCGAGACGCCCCCTCGACCGAGAGCAGCCGCCACGCGGGAACGGGCTCGCTCTTGCCCTTCAGGGTCAGGGCGGCGACGGGCTCGGCGCTGACCGAATCTCGCACCATGCCGTGCGTCTCGGCGCCCATCAGGATCTCACCTGGGGCGGCCGCGGACTCGAGGCGAGCGGCCACGTTGACGGCGTCGCCGGTCACGATTCTTTGCCCGCCGGCCATGTCGCCGGCCACCACTGCGCCGGTGTTGATCCCCATCCGCCATTCGATCACCACCCCGCGGTCGTCGCGAAAATGCGGGATCATCTCGGTCAGGCGGCGGTTGATGTCGACCGCTGCGCGGCATGCGCGCAAGGCGTCGTCCTCGTGCACGGTCGGCACGCCGAAGATCGCCATTACCGCATCGCCGATGAACTTCTCGACCGCGCCGCCATGCGATTCGATCGCCTCGCGCATGACCTCGAAATAGCGGGTCATGACCCCACGCAGGGACTCGGGGTCCATCTGCTCGCCGAGCGCCGTGGAGGAGACGGCGTCGATGAACAGGACGGTGACCGTCTTCCGCGTCTCGCGCGACAGCTCGTTCACGGGTGACACCTACTGGTGCGGCGCGCGCTTCAACGGGCGGTGCCAGGCGTCATAGGCAGCCGAGCGGTCGAGCTCGACCTTCAGCCGATCGCCCTCGCGGGTGATCACATCCCGCGGGACGTACAGGTCGATCGGCGGCAGCCATCCGCTGCGCACCAGCAGGTAGTCCGCGAAGACGGCATCGACGCGGCCGATGCGCCTTCCGCGCGCGTCGAGGAGCCGATCCCCCCGCCTCGCCTCGGCCATCGGCTTGTCGTCAGTCATGGGGCAATCGCTCGCTCGGCGACCGCCACGCTCATCGCCTCCGGCAGGAGCGTGATCTCGACCGGAACGGTACCGAATGGCTCGCCGTCGAGGTGAACGCGGGTCGCGGAGGTCCCTTCGATCCGCACGTTCCGGGCGCGAACGATCTCGACGTTAGGGTTCTTCAGGTGCTTCGCCTCGTAGATCCCCGGCAGCTCTCGCAGGGCGGCGAGCCGCGACAGGTCGCCGACCAGGCACACGTCCAGCAGGCCATCGTCGGTCCTGGCATCGGGGCAGATCTGCATTCCCCCGCCGTAGAACGGGCCATTGGCGAATGCCACGAACAGGAAGCGCTGGCTGACGACCCGATCCTCCCCCTCGGCACTGAGGGTCACTCGCAGATCCGAGTTGCGATGGCGTCTCAGCTCGTTGAGCGTAGCCAGGAAGTAGCCGGCCTCGCCGCGCATCCAGAAGCGCCGGCGGACCGCCATCGTGTATGCGACCGCGGCGTCGAACCCGACACCACCGGCGGCGCCGAAGTATCGGCTCGTGCCATCGGGGCTCGTCGCTCGTCCGACGTCGAATGGTTGGAGGCGGGGGCCAAGCGCAATCGGCAGGCAGGCCAGCGGGTCGATCGGCAGGTTGACGCTGCGCGCCATGTCGTTGCCGCGGCCCGCAGGCACGATGCCCATCGCCAGCGGACCGCCATCGGTCCCTGCACCGGAGGCCAGCAGGCCGTTGATCACCTCCTGCATGGTGCCGTCGCCCCCGACCGCAATGACCCGGTCGTGCCCAAGGTCAGCCGCCGCAGCTGCCAGCCGTTCGGCGTGCCCGCGTTCGCGCGTCTCGAGCACCCGAGCCTCGATCCCCCGTTCTTTCAGCCAGGCCTCGATGCGCGGCACGATGCCGTGCGCACGGCCGCTGCCGGCGATCGGGTTGACGATGAAGAGCGGCGCCTGGGAAGCTGGCACGTCCCCGATTCTGCGCCGAGCGTCAACGGCCGATCAGCCGTTCACGCTCACGTTGATGGTGTGGTGGCCGCGTGCGCCATCGGGCGCGGGGCGGGTGACGTCCGCGGTCTGCACCACGCCGGCGCCATCGGTGGCGCGCACGCTGAGCACGTGGTTCCCCGGTGGGGCGTCCCAGCGGAAGAGCCACTGCACCCAGGTCGCGTCCGAGATCGGGGTTGACAGCTCGGCCGCGGCCCACGGCGCGTCGTCGACCTGCACCTCCACGGCCGAGATGCCGCGATCTGGCGCCCAGGCGACTCCGGCGACCGCAACCTTCCCGCCATTGACCGATTGCCCGCGCTGCGGGACGTCGATCCGCGACTGGGTCAGGATCGGTGCTTTCTTGGCCCAGCCGAGCGGCACCCAGTAGCCATCGAACTGCTCAAGGGTGGTGAGGCCGATCTTGGTCAGCCACTTGGTTGCCGACACGTAGCCGTACAGGCCCGGCACGATCAGGCGCGCCGGGAAGCCGTGCTCGGGAGGCAGTGGATCGCCGTTCATGGCGACCGCCACCAGCGCCTCGCGATCCGCCTTGTCGAGCCACGCGGTCGGGAAGCCTGCCGTCCAGCCGTCGAAGGAATGGCCAACCACCTGGCTCGCGCCCGCCTGCACCCCGGCGCGATCGAGCAGCTCATTGAGGCGGACCCCCTTCCAGAGGGCGTTGCCGACCAGGTTGCCGCCGACCTCGTTGCTGACGCAGGCGATGGTCACGTACTCCTCGTGCATCTCCATCGCCAGCAGCTCGGTGTAGTTGATGCTGAATGGGTGATCGACCATGCCGTCGACGCTGAGGCTCCAGGTCCCGGCGTCGAGCCGCGGCGTCAGCAGCTGGGTGTCGATCCGATAGAAGTCGCGGTTCGGCACGACGATGGGGCCGAGCCCGGCGACCGCCAGCTGGGCTCCGGCGGGGAGCGCGGCGACCGGATCGATCGCCGGCGCGATGCTGGCCGAGGTGGGTGCCGCCTCGGCGCGGCTGTTGAGCAGGAGGCGCCCCACGCTGCCGCCCACCACCGCCCCCGCCGCAACCCCGATCGAGGTGCCGATGAATCGGCGCCTACCCCAATCCGGCATCTCCGCCACGTCGGTGGGCGTTGCCAGTCGCAGCAACCAGCCGATCACGAGGTACGCCACCACCACGCCGAGCACTGCCGCGCCGAGCGCCAGCAGCGGATCCACCAGCGGGTCGCGCAGCGAAGCGAAGAGGCCGAGGATCGCGATTCCCACGAAGCCGGCGATGGTCCATTGCCACCGGTAGCGGGCCAGGATGCCGAGGCCCGCCGCGATCACGAGCGCCCCGAGCACGATCGCCACGTTGAGCGCGAGCTTGTCGTTGGTGCCGAACACGTCGACCACGATCTGCTTTGCGCCGGGCGGCTGGAGCGAGATCAGGAACGCGCCGATCTCGAGCACCACCGAGGGCGCTCCGGACAGCAAACCCGCCAGCAGCTCCGTGGCGGCGAGTGCCGCTCCGCCCGCCACGATCCCCGCCAATGCCGCGGCGGGGCGCGATGGGACCGGGACGGTGTCGGACCTGGTCATGGAGGCGTCATGTGTACCACGCCCGGGCCGCCGCCGCTCTACCCTTCGTGGCGTGGCATACCTCTATCTCGCGCATGGGGCATCCGGCAGCGCCGCGGGCATGGCGCCAGAGATCAAGGGCCTCCAGCGACGAGGCGTCGATGCCACCGCGGTCCAGCTCCCCAAGGGCCGTGCGGAACGGGCGATGCCGGTCTACCTGGCGGCCGCGCCACCATCGCCCGCGACAGCGATCGGCGGGCACTCCTTCGGCGGCCGAGTCGCATCGCTGATCGCAGCCGAGCATTCGTACGGGGGACTCGTCCTCCTCTCCTACCCGCTCCATGCGCCGGGCGCCTCAGAACGTTGGGACGAGCGGACCGCCCACTGGCCGATGATCGAGTGCCCGGTGCTGCTCCTCTCCGGCGACCGCGATCCGTTCGCGCGGATCGGGCTGCTGCGCGACGCGGTGCGGCGCCTTCGCTCCGCCGAGCTGGTCGTGTATCCGGGGGTCGGCCACGGCATCGGTCCGGTCCTGGAGCGGGCACTGGACGAGGTCGCAGAGTTCATGCGGTCGGTTCGGGGGATCGCGGTCCGCGAAGACTGAGCGCTCGGTTACCGCTGCCTGCGTCGCAGCCTGACCACGAGGGCATCGCTCACTGCGGCCGGTTCAGTACACTCGGATCGTGCAGACCTGCCTCGGCTGCGGTGAGGAGATCTCCGCCGCCTATCGGCGGTGCGGGTACTGCGGTGCGCAGCTGGCTGTGGGAGCTCCACTCCCCGAGATCCGCCGAACCGTCACCATCGTCACTTCGGACCTCAAGGGCTCGACAGCCCTCGGCGAGAAGCTCGATCCGGAGTCCCTGCGGGAGATCCTGACCCTCTACTTCGACGCGATGCGCCAGGTGTTCGAGTCGCATGGCGGGACGATCGAGAAGATCATCGGCGACGCCATCGTCGCCGTGTTTGGTCTTCCAACTCCCCGTGAAGGCGATGCCCTGAGGGCAGTCAGGGCGGCGGCCGAAACCCAGTCGGCGGGTGCCGCCTTAAACGAGCAGCTGGACAGGCGATGGGGGGTTCAGCTGATCAACCGAACCGGAATCGCCACGGGGGAGGTGGTGGTGGGCGCCGCCACCGCCGGGGAGCACATCCTGACGGGGGCGGTGGTTCAGCTTGCGAACAAGCTGGAGCAGTCGGCGCCCCCGACCGAGGTCCTGATCGGGGAGTCCACGTACGAGATCGTCGCCGACCGGGTCACCGTGGCGCCCGTGCAGCCAGTTGTGCCGAAGGGTTCGAGCGAGCCGGTCCCCGCCTATCGCCTGGTCTCGGTCAAAGCACGGGACGCGACAGAGGCAGCCTCGTCACCGGCCGCGGAGAACCCCCACGCCAGGATCTGCACGAACTGCAGTACGGAGAATCCGGTTGACTTCCGGCGCTGCGGTTCGTGCGGCGCGCTGCTCACTTCCAAACGGTCGCAGGAGACCCGGAAGACCGTCACGATCGTCTTCTCGGACCTCAAGGCCACCACGCTCGACGGCGAGCCGCTCCCGCCGGCGGCGCTTCGCGATGTGATGACGAGCGCCTTCGAGGAGTCCCGGCAGGCACTGGCCCGTCACGGCGGGACGATCGAGAAATTCATCGGCGACGCAGTGATGGCGGTCTTCGGCCTGCCCGTTCGCCACGAGGACGACGCTCTTCGCGCCGTGCGCGCCGCTCTCGAGATGCGCCGAGGCCTCTCCTCGCTCGCGGAGTCGTTGGAACGCGACCAGGGCATCCGTCTGGACGTCAACATCGGCGTCAACACCGGCGAGGTCGTGGCGGGCGAGGCGAGCCTGGGGCAGCGCCTCGTCACCGGCGATGCCGTTAACGTCGCGGCCCGCCTCGAGCAGGCCGCGGCATCGCTCGAGGTGCTGATCGGCCGCCCCACGTACGTGCTCGTGCGCGACGCTGTGGAGGTCGAGGAGGTTGAGCCGCTGACCCTCAAGGGGAAGGCACAGCCCGTTCGCGCCTACCGCCTGCTGGCCGTGAAGTCGGTCGCTGCCGCCGCCCGCCACGAGGCCCCCATGGTGGGCCGCGAGGAGGAGATGGCGACTCTGTCGAGCGCATTCAGCAGCGTGGTCTCCGACCGCGTCTGCCGCATGGTGACCCTTGTCGGCGACGCCGGCGTGGGCAAGACGCGGCTCGCGCAGGAGTTCCTCGACTCGATAGAAGCCAACGCGCGCATCCTTCGTGGCCGATGCCTGCCGTATGGCGATGGCATCACCTTCTGGCCGATTGCGGAGGTGGTCCGCGAATGCGCCGAAATTCTCGAGACCGATAACCCGGAAGAGGCGCGCGCGAAGCTCCTTACCCTCGTCGGCGATGACGAGATCGTCGAGCGGGTTGCAGCCACCATCGGCCTGCTCGAGGCGCCCTTCCAGATCGCCGAGCTCTTCTGGGGGATCCGCCGCTTCTTCGAGGTGCTTGCCGCCGAGCGGCCGATCGCCGTGGTGTTCGACGACATCCACTGGGCGGAGCAAACCTTTCTGGACCTGATCGGCCGCTTGACGGAAACCACAGAGGACGCTCCGCTGATGATCCTGTGCACGGCCCGTCACGAGCTGCTCGAGAAGCAGCCGACGTGGGCTGAAGGCCCGGACGAACATCGGATCGTGTTGAACCCGCTCTCCGATGCCGATTCGGGGAAGGTCATCGAGAACCTCCTCGGAGAGGCCGGCTTGCATCACAGCGTGCAGGCGAAGGTCGTCGCCGCAGCCGAAGGGAATCCACTCTTCGTCGAGCAGCTCCTCTCCATGCTCATCGATAGCGGCATGCTGCGCTCGTTCGAAGGACGCTGGGAACCTGCGGGCGACCTCGCGCAGATCTCGATCCCTCCCACCATCCACGCGCTCCTGGCGGCCCGGTTGGACCAGCTCCCCGATGAGGAGCGGGCCGTGGTGGATCCCGCATCTGTCATCGGTCTCAACTTCGCTCAGTCGGCACTCCAGGCCATCGTCGACGAGGAGCTGCGCGAGGGAGTCCCGGCCCACCTCGCCACGCTTTCCACCAAGCAGCTGATGCGGCTGCAGGAGGCTGGCGAGGCCGAGGCCACCGAGTACCGCTTCGAGCACCTGATGATCCGCGACGCAGCCTATGCCGGCCTCTTGAAGCGAGCACGTGTGCGGCTGCACGAGGCATTCGTGGGATGGGCCGATGTGGCCAACCGCGCCTCCGATCGCGCCACCGAGTTCGAGGAGATCCTCGGCTACCACCTCGAGCAGGCCTACCGATACAGGGTCGAGCTTGGTCCGCTCGACGCAGTCGGGATCGCGGTCGGGATCGACGCGGCCGAGCGCCTCGCATCGGCGGGCCGTCGCGCCAAGGATCGTGGCGACATGCCCGCCGCCGCGAACCTGCTCTGGCGCGCGTCGAACCTCCTCCAGCTCGATCACCCCCATCGGCCACGCGTCCTGCTCGACCTCGGCTACGCGCGCTTCGAGACCGGCGAATACGCAACCGCGGAAGCTGCCCTGGAGGGGGCGATCGCCGGTGCGGCCGCGCAGCACGACGAGGGACAGGAGACCACGGCACGGCTCGAACTATTGCTTCAACGCTTCCTGACCGATCCCGCGAAGATCGAGGGCCGCGTCGAGGACCAGATCCGGGCCGCGATTCCGGTCCTCGAGCGGACGGGCGACGAGGACGGCCTGGGTCGCGCGGCGATGTTCCTCGCTAACCTTCGGATCATGGAAGCACAGTGGGACGCCGCCACACATGCCATCGAGCAGGTCATCGCGCATGCGCAGAACCTTGGCGACCGAGTTCGCGAGATCCGCGCTGGTCCGCTGCTCGCGCTGTTCGCCCGTCTGGGACCGACTCCTGTGGACGAGGCGATCCGGGTCTCCGAGGAGATGATCGCCCGCTCCGGTGGCGAGCGGCAGTCAGAGGCGATCCTGCTGCGCACGCTCGCGCACCTGCATGCCATGCGTGGCGACTTCGAGATGGCGCGGGAGGAATATCAGCGGTCTCGCGCGATGCTCGAGGAGCTGGGTTGGACCTTCCAGGCCGCGCTGACCTCGATCGACTCGGGACCGATCGAGATGCTGGCCGGCGACCCCGCTGCAGCGGAGGCCGAGCTGCGGCGGGACTACGAGACGCTGGACCGCCTGGGCGAGCGCAACTACATCTCCACGGTGGCCGCCTACCTCGCGGAGGCGCTCTATCGCCAGGGCCAATATCAGGACGCCGATACGTTCGTCGCCTTCAGCGCGAAGGTCGCCGCCCCCGACGATCTGCTCACCCAGTTCACGTGCCGAGCCGTGCGCGCCAAATTGCTTGCACGCGAGGGCAGGTTGGACGAGGCGCTGGCCGTCGGCGGCGAGGCGGTCGAGTTGACCCGGCGATCGGACGACCCCATCGGTCAGGCGAACGCGCTCATGGACCTCGCCGAGGTCCTGCGCGCGGCTGGCCAGGAGGACGATGCAGCCCTCGCCACGATTGAGGCGCTGGGCCTCTACGAGCGGAAGGGAAACGCGGTGGCGACCTCGGCCGCGCGACAGTTCATGGCTCGGTCGCCGAACGCGCCGACGAGCCGGAAGACGGCCCAGGTGAAATAGAGCAGCGCGCCCGTTGACGGACGCGCTGCTCGCTGCACTAGGAAACGACGACTGCGATCAGTGGCCGTACCCGGCCGGATCGGTTAGAAGGTTGGCCGGAGCCAGAATGGTCAGGAAGCCGACATTGTGCTGGCCTGATGTCTTTGCCAGCACGCATGGTGCCACCTGGTCGCGTTGCTTGCAGTTGGGGAGATCACCCTTCATGGCAAAAGTTCCCGCTGCTGTCATGAAATTCACTGGCTGGCTCCAGCACACGTTGAACTGCCCGATTCCCTTCGACACCGTGTTCAGGGCGAGGATGATCACCCCGGTCGGCGGGCTGGGAGACAGCGTGGTTAGCGTGAAGCCGAGAACACCGTTGGGGTCACCAGCAGGTGTAGCACCAGCAGGCACGCTCGTCCCACACTGGTTCGGCGTCAGGGGCTGCCCGAAATAGTCCGGGGGCTTGGGCATCCAGGTGGATCCCGTGTCGGCGATCAGGGTCGCCTGGGTTCCGGTGCCGCTCGTTGTCTGGACGCAGTCGGTGTCGGGCGGGCACGGAGCGATGGGCGCGTCGAGCGGGATGTTCACGGCCATGAGGTTGAGGTACGAATCGCCCACATAGGAATAGTTCCCGCAGGTGGTTGCGGTTGCGAGCGATGCGTCACTACTACCCGGGCCACTTGCAAAGAGGTCGTAGGAGCCCATGTAGGCGATCGTCAAGCTGAAGGTGGCGATCCCGGCGTTAGCGTTCACCGTTTGTGTGCTGATGTCGGACTCACCGTCACTCAGCCGCAGCGTTATCGGCGCCTTCGAACCGCAGGGGTCGCTCGTCGCCACGGTCGATTTCGAGGAGTCAGTCGTGACGGCGACCTGCACTGTGAATGCGACACCGGTGCGAACCGATGACGGCGTGCGGATGTCGAGATGGCACGTGTTGTATGGGCTCGAGCTGACCGGCGCGTCCGTACTGGTCGGCCCACAGGTCGTGCTCGCGGTCGATGCGCCTGCGATGCCAACGAACGGAATTGACGCTGCCGTCATGAGCAGCATTGCGGACAGCGCGGCGGTGATCGCGCGACGGCCGATGGAAACCTGGGACATCAAGACCTCCTCTGATGAGACCGGTCGAATCTCGCCAACGTGCCGGGAAGGTCTGACGGAAGCCTATCGGCTGGAGACCTGCAATGGGCACTCTGAAGGCGTTGCTGATTCGAGCGCGGACAGACGCCGGCACATGGCCCTGCGTCGGGCGCAGGGTATCAGGGCTCAGTCGAAAGTACCAGTACCGGTGGGATCAACAGCGGTGCGTCATCGCACCACTGCCAGACCCTCGCGGCAGCCGAGACTGGGGGTCTCGGAATTCGTGAAAGCGACCATCGGTTGACGGCCCGTACACTCACCCCGATGGTCGTCTGCGCGAACTGCCAGAAGGAGAGCTCCGCCCGATTCCGGGTCTGCGGCCACTGCGGCACGCAGCTCGCCGCGGATCGGCCGCCGGAGGAGATTCGGCGCATCGCGACGGTCGTCACCTCGGACCTCAAGGGCTCGACCGCCCTCGGGGAGAAGCTGGACCCTGAGGCGCTGCGCGAAGTCCTCACCCTCTATTTCGATGAGATGCAGGCGGTCTTTACCTCGCACGGCGGCACCATCGCCAAGATCATCGGCGACGCCATCGTGGCGGTCTTTGGGCTCCCGACCAGCAGCGACGATGACGCGCTGCGCGCCGTGCAGGCCGCGGCCGAGAGCATGCGCGTCCTGGCGCTGTTGAACGACCAGCTGGAGATGTCATGGGGCGTGCGCCTGGTGACGAGGACTGGAATTGCCAGCGGCGAGGTGATCGTTGGGGAGGCGACCGCCGGAGCGTATGTGCTCACCGGTGAGACGATGCGGGTCTCCGGCGCGATGGAGCAGAACGCGCCACCCCTCGAAGTGCTGGTGGCCGGTTCCACGTACCAGCTGGTGCAGGAGCAGATGACCGCCGAGCCGATGGGCCCTATCACCGCCAAGGGATCGGATGTGCCGGTCGATGCGTACCGGCTGCTGACCGTAGCGACCAGGACGCCGGGAAAGCATGCGGCGACCGAGAGCGAAGATGCGACAGCGACCCTGCGCACCTGCGGGGTCTGCGGCGAGCGGAACCCAACTGACTACATCTTCTGCGGCACCTGCGCCGCCTCGCTCATCACGAGAACGGTGTTCCAGGAGAGCCGCAAGACAGTCAGCATCGTCTTCGCCGATCCGAGGCCGACGAGCATCGATGGGCACATTCCCCCACCAGAGGCGTTGCGCACCGTGATGTCCCTCTACTTCGAGGGGATGCAGCGCGTGCTCGATTCGCATGGCGCGACCATCGAGAAGTTCATCGGCGACGCGGTCATGGCCGTCTTCGGCCTGCCGACGCGCCACGAGGACGACGCGCTCCGCGCGGTTCGCGCCGCCGCCGACATGCAGGGCGCGCTGCCGGAGCTGAACGCGACGTTTCAGCGGGATTGGGGGATAACGCTCGGGAATCACATCGGCGTCAATACCGGAGAGGTGGTCGCGGGCGACGCCAGCCTCGGCCAGCGCCTGGTCACCGGCGACACCGTCAACGTTGCCGCGCGCCTCGAGCAGGCGGCCCCTCCGGGCGAGGTGCTCCTGGGCGACCTCACCTATCGGCTGGTGCGCAAGGCGGTCAACGTCGAGGCGGTCGAGCCGTTGACGCTGAAAGGCAAATCTGAGCCGGTCCCCGCCTACCGGCTGGTGGAGGTCCGTGACACGACCGAGGGGTTCGAGCGACGGACCGACTCGCCGATGTTCGGTCGCGACACCGAGATGGCGCTGCTGCGGGAGATCTTCTCCGCAGCAGTGACCGACACGGCTTGCCGAATGACCACCGTGATCGGTGACGCGGGGGTCGGCAAGTCGCGCCTCATCACGGAGTTCACCCTCGAGCGGGCCGCCGAGGCGACCGTCATTGAAGGGCGCTGCCTGCCGTACGGCGAGGGGATCACCTTCTGGCCATTGCGCGAGGCGGTGCGGGACGCCGTCGGAGCGGAACAGAACGAGCCAGTGGAGTCCACCCTGCGGAAGCTGAACGAGCTTGTCCCCGACCAGGCGGTCGCAGCTCGCCTGGCGTCTGCCATCGGCCTGTCCGAGGATCCATATCCAGTGGCGGAGGTCTTCTGGGCAACCCGCCGGTTCCTCGAGGGGCTGGGAACGAGCCGTCCGGTCGTGCTCGTGGTGCATGACATCCACTGGGCCTCGCCCACCTTCCTGGAGCTGATCGGCAACGTGGTCGAGGCGGTGAGCGCCGCCGCGGTCCTGGTCCTGTGCACCAGCCGACCCGACCTGCTCGAGAATCATCCCGACTGGGCGACTGATGGCGCCAACCGTCGCATTGTCCTCGAGCCGCTCAGCGAGGCCGATGCCGGGCGAGTCGTGCTTGGACTGCTCGGCGATGCCGCGATCCCCGAACACGTGCAGCTGCGCATTGCGCAGGGGGCTGCCGGCAATCCGCTCTTCGTGGAGCAACTCCTGTCGATGCTGATCGACAAGGGAACGCTGCGCCTCACAGAAGGCAGATGGGATGTCGTCGGCGATCTCTCGCGCCTGGACGTACCGCCCACCATCCAGGCGCTGCTCGCATCCCGCATCGACCTGCTGACGAGCGGCGAGCGGGCGGTGATTGAGCCAGCCAGCGTGATCGGCCAGACGTTTGCCCAGGCAGCGGTCACCGAGCTCGCGCCTGAGCCGATACGAGCCCAGGTGCCCGACCAGCTGGGTGCCCTCGCTCGCAAGCAGCTGATCGGACCCATGCCCGCGACCGACGCAGCGGCCGATGAGGGCGGCCTCTCGCACCGCTTTCCGAACGTCCTGATTCGCGACGCGGCATACGACGGCCTGCTGAAGCGAGCCCGAGCGGACCTGCACGAGCGCTTCGTCGACTGGGCGGAGGAGATCAACCGCCGCACCGGCACCGGCCAGGAGTTCGAGGAGATCCAGGGCTATCACCTCGAGCAGGCGCACCGCTACCTGACCGAGCTGGGGATGGGCGACGACCAC
>JBDTQD010000015.1:0-36852 GCA_039932375.1 Chloroflexota bacterium
ATGCCCACATCCAGTCGACCTTCAACAACACGATCGTGACGATCACCGACACGACGGGGAACGTCATCAGCTGGGGGAGCGCCGGACTGGTCGGCTTCAAGGGCTCGCGCAAGAGCACGCCGTACGCCGCCGCGCAGACCGCCGAGGGCGCCGCGAAGCGTGCGATGGAGCACGGCATGCGACAGATCGAAGTCTTCGTCAAGGGCCCGGGCGCGGGGCGCGAGCAGGCGATCCGCTCGCTCCAGACCGCCGGCCTCGACGTGACCGCAATCACCGACGTGACCCCGATCCCGCACAACGGCTGCCGGCCGCCCAAGCGGCGCAGGGTCTGAGGCAGGACGCATGGCACGCTATACCGATCCGGTCTGTCGCATCTGCCGCCGCGAAGGGCTCAAGCTCTTCCTGAAGGGGAGCCGCTGCTTCAGCAAGAAGTGCGCCTTCGAGCGCCGCAGCACGCCTCCTGGGATGAACACCCAGCGGCGCCGCAAGGTGAGCGAGTTCGGGATCCAGATGCGCGAGAAGCAGAAGGTGCGCCGCAGCTATTCGGTGCTCGAGAAGCAGTTTCGCAACTACTTCCAGAAGGCCGAGCAGCACAAGGGAATGACTGGCGTGAACCTCCTGCGGATGCTGGAGATGCGGCTCGATAACGTCGTATTCCGAATGGGCTTCGCGCGCTCCAGGGCGGAGGCGCGGCAGCTCGTCAACCACCGGCACTTCGCCGTGAACGGCCGGCCAACCAATATCCCCAGCTATGGAACCAAGGTCGGCGACCGGATCGAGGTCCGCGACAGCCGACGCGGTCGCGAGATCTTCAAGACCGCCGCCGAGACGATGAAGTCGGCATCGATCCCCGAGTGGGTGAGCATCGAACCGGCCAAGCTGGCCGGCTCGGTGCTGGCCGAACCGGCTCGGGAGCAGATGCCGCTTGAATTCAATGAGCAGCTCGTCGTCGAGTTCTACTCACGATAGATGCAGGAGTCAGACGCGTTCATGATCGAACTTGAGGCCACTCCGACCACCCGTATCGAGGAGGTCGAATCGCGCGGCGACCTTTCCATCTTTGAGGTCAACCCCCTGGCCGATGGCTACGGGGTGACCCTCGGCAACGCGCTGCGGCGCGTTCTCCTGAACTCGCTCGAAGGGGCGGCCGTCACATCGGTCCAGGTCGCCGGCGTCTTCCATGAGTTCAGCACCATCGACAACGTCAAGGAGGACGTCACCCAGATCGTCCTCAACATCAAGAAGCTGCGCCTGCGCTCCTTCGCCCGTCACGCGGTGACCCTCAAGCTGATGAAGCACGGCGCCGGGCCAGTCACCGCCGCCGACATCGCCGAGTCGGCCGACGTCGAGATCGTCAATCCGGAGCTGCTCCTCCTCACCCTCGACTCCGACGCGGGGTCGATCGAGATGGACCTCACCGTGGAGACCGGCGTCGGCTATCGAGCCGCCGAGCATGCCGAAGACCTGCCGATCGGGATCATTCCGGTCGATGCGATCTTCACGCCGGTTCGCCGCGTGAACTTCACTGTGAGCGACACCCGCGTCGGGCAGATGACCAACTTCGACCGCCTGACGCTTGAGATTGAGACCGATGGCACGACGACGCCGAAGGCGGCGCTCTCATCCGCCGCCGAGATCCTGGTCCGCGAGTTCAGCCGCTTCGCCGAGATCGGGCGGCGCCCGCTGCCGGGTGCGGAGGATGTTCCGGCCCTGGTGAGCGCCAACCTCCTCGACGCACCGATCGAAGAGCTCGACCTGCCGATGCGCGCCTACAACAGCCTGAAGCGGAACAACATCACCAAGATCGGGCAGCTGCTCGCACTTGGCGACGACGAGCTGCTCAGGATGCGCAACTTCGGCAAGAAGAGCCTGGACGAGATGAAGGAGCGCCTGGCGCTTCGCGGCTTCATCGTCCCCGAGAGCACCGTCGGCACCGTCGACGAGTCGGATCTGCCGGCTGCCGCGGAGCTCGACGAGGCGGTCGCCGCCGAGCTCGACCGGGAAGGCTGACCGATGCCCCATCGGTTGGCCGGTCGCAGGCTCGGCCGCACGAGCAACCACCGGCTACACATGCTGGACAACCTGGCGGTCTCGGTGCTGCGCTACGAGAAGGTCAAGACGACCGAGGCGAAGGCCAAGGAGGTCCGTGGCCGGGTCGACCGCATGATCACGCTGGCCAAGCGCGGCGACCTCTCGGCGCGGCGGCTGCTCGTCTCGGCGATGCCGGATGAGCCGCGTATCATCGACAAGCTGATGGGCGAGCTGGCCACCAAGTACGCGGACCGCAGCTCGGGCTACACCCGCATCGTCAAGATCGGGCCCCGGCTGGGGGATGCGGCGGCGATCGTCCAGATCGAGCTGGTCTAAGGACCCGCCGCGACTGGGCGGACAATGGAAGACGGACCGATGCCTCCCGCTGAGCGACAATGCGCACGGGCGGTGATCGAGTACGACGGGACCGACTTCGCCGGCTCTCAGTACCAGCCGAACGCTCGGACGGTACAGGGAGAGCTGGAGGAGGCGCTTAACAGACTGACCGGCGAGCGGACTCGTGTCCGATTCGCCGGGCGAACCGATGCCGGGGTGCACGCCACCGGCCAGGTCGCGGCCTTCTGCCTCGCTCGTCGCCGACGCGGCGAGGGGGTCAGCTGGCCGGAGCTGCGGCGACGGCTGAATGCAGCCCTCCCGCTTGATCTGGCCGTGCGGTCGCTCCGCCCAGCGTCCGCGGGATTCGACCCGCGACGCGACGCCGAGGCGCGCGTCTACCGCTACCGAATCCGGATGGCGGGCGACAAGCGGCCGGCGGACCGACATCGGACGCTCGAGATTGGCGATCGGCTCGACGTCGCGGCAATGCGTGCCGCGGCGGCGAAGCTCCTCGGAGAGCGCGACTTCGCGGCTCTGGGGAGCGACGCACGGGGCCGAACCGTCCGGCACCTTCGGGAGGTGACAGTCGTGCGAAGCGGGACCTCAGTCGAGATCCGCGTCACGGCCAACGCGTTCCTGCGGCGCATGGTGCGAAGCATCGTTGCCCTCCTCCTGGAGGCGGGCCGCGGAAGGCTCGCGCCGCGGTCGGTCGCCGGGGTCCTCGACGCAGGCGAGCGTGCCCTCCACGGGCGAGCGGCGCCGGCGCGCGGGCTCACCCTCGAGCGGGTCATCTATCCAACAACGAAGTCGGCGACCGGGCGAGCGAGAAGAGAGGCGACGTGAAGACCTACGCAGTCAAGGCGAGCGAGATCGAGCGGAGCTGGTGGGTGGTGGACGCCACCGATCAGACGCTGGGTCGCCTCGCCACGCGGATCGCCACGCTGCTCGAGGGAAAGCACAAGCCGATCTACACTCCCCACCTCGACACTGGCGACCACGTGGTAGTGATCAACGCAGTCAAGATCAAGGTGACCGGCAACAAGCTGCTCCAGAAGTCGTACTACCGCCACTCCGGCTACCCCGGCGGACTGAAGGAGGAGAGCCTCCAGGCGCTGATGGCCCGCAAGCCGGAGATGGTGATCGAGCGAGCCGTGAAGGGGATGCTGCCCCAGAATCGCCTGGGTCGGGCGATGTTCAAGAAGCTACGGGTCTACCGCGGCGCGGAGCACCCCCACCAGGCACAGCAGCCGACCGCTGCCGAGCTGTAAGAGGAACGCAACCGGTGAGCACCAGCTACGTCTATGGAACCGGGCGGCGCAAGGAGGCGGTCGCCCGTGTGCGACTCCTGCCGGGCGATGGCAGCATCGTGGTCAACGGCAAGGATGCCTCCGACTACTTCGGCGGGACCCCGGGGCTGGCCACGCTGCGCCTCCCGTTCCGGGTGACCGAGACAGAGGGGCGCTACTCGGCCAGCGTGCTGGTCGCCGGTGGCGGCTTCTCCGGCCAGGCCGGAGCGATTCGGCATGGCATCGCGCGCGCCCTGGTGAGTGCCCATCCCGACGCCCGTGGCGCGCTCCGGGCGGCGGGGCTGCTGACGCGCGATCCGCGCGCAAAGGAGCGCAAGAAGTACGGCCTGAAGCGGGCTCGCAAGGCGCCGCAGTACACCAAGCGCTAGCCGCCTGCCGATCGGCCCCGGGCTAGGTTTCGGGGGCCCTTTGGTATCATCGGCACCCGTGTTGGACGCCATAGCCGAATTCATCAGGTTCTACCTGCGTGGCAGCTGGACGTCAGTTCTCGACATCCTGCTGGTGGCGATCGTCATCTACTGGCTCTTCATCCTGATCCGCGGCACGCGGGCGGTGCGGATCGTCATCGGCCTGTCGATCCTCTACCTCGTCTATCTCGCTGCCCAGTTCGCCCAGCTGCGGCTCCTCTCCTACCTGCTGCAGACCGGCGCCGTGGTGGGCCTCTTCGCGATCGTGGTGGTGTTCCAGCCGGAGCTGCGGCGTGCCCTGGAGCAGATCGGTCGCTTCGGCTCGTTCAATCGCTTCTTCGTGAGCAGCGACGTCGCGGCGGCTGAGGGGGTCGCCCGCGAGATCAGCCGCGCCGCCCGTCTCCTGGCAGGCTCGCGCCATGGTGCTTTGATCGTGCTCGAACGCGAGACAGGGTTGGCCGATCTCGCCTCGGAGTCGGGGGTGATGCTGCACGCCGATCTGCGGGCCGAGCTGCTGGCGACCCTCTTCTATCACGGCACCGCGCTGCACGACGGCGCGGTGATCGTCTCCGGCGAGCGAATCCTGGCTGCCGGCGTCCTGCTGCCCCTCTCACAGAACGTGCTCGACTCGGAGCGCTATGGGACCCGGCACCGCGCCGCCATCGGGATCAGCGAGCAGTCTGACGCGATCGTCGTCGTCGTCAGCGAGGAGACGGGGTCGATCTCGCTCGTCATGCGGGGGCGGATCGAGCGCAACCTCACCGAGGAGCAGCTGCGCCGCCGCATCCTTAACCTGATTCGCCCCCAGGCGCCCCGCCGCCAGGCACCCCTCCTGCGCCGATCGCTGGAGGGTCGCTGGGGTGTCGACGCTCCGGTGCCGGAGCCCCCGATCGACCCCGATGCGCGGGTCGTCAGTGGTGCCGGCGAGGAGCGCTCCGGCGTTCCGGCCGAGCCGGTCCCGTCGGCGGAGACGCCCGTCGCAGCCAACCCCGCCGAGGCAGCCAAGCCGGCCAAGCCGGCCAAGCCGGGCAAGCCCGCAGCCGCTGAGAAGCGCACCTAGATGGCCTGGCTCCTTCGCAATTGGGCGCTGAAGCTCGGCGCGCTGGCCCTGGCGATGGTCCTCTACACCGGGCTGGTCTTCTCCGGCTCGTTCACCGACGATAGCTTCCCCGGAGTCCCGGTCACCGCCCTTGGCCAGCCGCAGGGGACCTACCTGCTAACTCAGCAGCTGGGCACGGTCGACATACATTACCGAGTTGCTGCCGACGCTCCGGCGCGGGTCACCGCCGCATCGTTCGCCGTGACGGTCGACCTGTCCGCGTACAAAATGTCCAATGCCCCCCAGCAGCAGGCGCTCAGGATCGACGTCCGCGCGGTGAGCGATGGCCTCACCGTGCTGACGTATGCCCCCACCACCGTTTCGGTGGGGATCGACCGGCTCGACGAGGCCCAGGTGCGCGTGGCGGTCGACTCGGGCCAGGTCCCCAGCGGGCTCGAAATCAGCCAGCCGCAGCTGAGTTTGGCGGAGGTCACGGCCAGCGGCCCGGAGAGCCTCCTCCATCGCGTCGATCGTGCGCTGGCCAGGGTCCGGATCGACCAATCGGGAATCGACTGCTGCGGGCAGGTCGACCTGGTGCCGGTCGACATCGACGGTCGGCGAGTCGAGTCAGTGGAGCTGAACCCGTCGAGTGTGCGGGTGCAGATTGACGTCAGCACGGTCGAGACCAGCCGCACCGTGCCGATTCGGCCACTGCTGACCGGGGCGCCGGCGGCCGGCTTCGAGGTGGGAGCCGTCACGGCCGATCCGTCGGTCGTCACCCTGCGGGGTGCGCCCGCGGTCCTTGCTGCGATCGGGGAGGTGCTCACCGAGCCGATCAGCCTGTCGGGCAGCAATGCGACCCTGCGAGCGACCGGCACCCTGGTGATGCCCGCCGGAGCGCGGCTCGCCGATCCCGCCGCCGTCCAGCCGACGATCGTGGTCCAGATCCGCGAGACGATCGCCACCCGGACGCTGGTGCTCGGGCTGATCTGCTCCGGAGCCCCGCCCGGAAGCGCGTGCCTTCCCCACATCGAGCAGGTAGCGGTCACCGTGCGCGGGACCGAATCGAAGCTCGACGCGCTCGACCCGGCCACCCTGACCCCGGTGCTGAATGTCGGTGGCCTCGGACCCGGCGAGCATCTCGTGCAGCCGACCCTGACGCTGCCTGCGGGTGTCACCCTGATCACGATCTCGCCGATCTCGGTGACGGTGACCATCGTCCCGCCGGCGACGCCAGCTCCGTAATGGGGCGCCTCTTCGGGACCGACGGGATTCGCGGCGTCGCAAATGTCGACCTGACGCCGACCCTCGCCTACGACCTCGGACGCGCGGTCGGGCATCTGCTCGAGGCGTTCGGTCGCCGGGTGGTGATCGGCCAGGACACGCGGCGCTCGGGGGACATGCTGGTGGCCGCCGTCTCGGCCGGATTGGTCTCCGTCGGCGCGGACGCGATCCAGCTCGGCGTGGTGACGACGCCGTGCCTGGCCCACGCGGCGGCGAGCGGCGACTATGCGGCCGGGATCATGGTCTCCGCATCACACAACCCCGCCGAGGACAACGGGCTGAAGGTCCTCTCCGGCGGGCGGAAGGTCGACGACGAGGTCGAGGAGCAGATCGAGCACCTCCTCTTCCAGGCCGAATCACTCCCCGGCCGGAGCAACGCCGAGCTGGGGCGGATCACACGCGAGAGCGCCCCGATCACAACCTACCGGGCGGCGCTGGTAGCCGAGGCGGGCGATGCACTGCGAGGGATGCGGGTCGCCATCGACTGTGCCAACGGCTCCGCCTCTGTCATCGCGCCGGACCTTCTGCGCGACCTTGGCGCGTCGGTGACAGTCCTATCCGCATCGCCGGACGGGACGAACATCAATCTCGACTGCGGCTCGCTGCACCCGGAGGCATTGGCGGCCGCGGTGCTGGCCGAGGGGCTCGAGATGGGGATGGCGTTCGATGGTGACGCCGATCGGTTGATCGCGGTCGATGAGCATGGTTCGATCGTGGATGGCGACGGCATGATGGGGATCTGCGCCCTGGCACGCCTCGGCGCAGGCACGCTGCGCAACCGGATCCTGGTCACCACCGTCATGAGCAATGGCGGCCTGGATCGGGCCATCGTCGCCGCCGGAGGCCGGATGGTGCGCACGCCGGTGGGGGACCGCCACGTGCTCGAGGCGATGGAGCGCTCGGATGCCACCCTTGGGGGCGAGCAGTCGGGCCACATCATCTTCCGCGACATCTCGGACACCGGGGACGGGATCCTGACCGGCATCCAGCTCGCGCGCACGCTGCGCGACGCCGGCGCGACGCTCGGGGAGCTGGTCGCCCAGATCCCGATGTTGCCGCAGGTGATGATAAACTCAGCCGTTCGCCATCGAGACCAATGGGAAGTCGATCCGGAGTTCGCGGTCGCGCTGGCGGAGGCCGACGCCCGTCTCGGCGCGCGTGGACGGATCTTGGTGCGGCCCTCCGGGACAGAGCCGAAGATCCGGATCATGGTCGAGGGCGAGGACGCTGACGAGATCAACCAGATTGCACGCGAGCTGTCGGAGCTCGCGAGTGCCCGACTGAACTAGGAGCCACCCAAGACAGATGTGTGGCATCGTCGGGTACGTCGGCCCGCGTGACGCGGCGCCGATCCTCCTCGAGGGGCTGCGCCGCCTCGAGTACCGCGGTTACGACTCGGCCGGGCTGGCCGTCCTGACCGAGGCCGGCGACGTGTTCGTCGAGAAGAAGGCGGGCAAGCTCTCCAACCTGACCGAGCATCTCAACGGCGGCGCACCGGCCGGCCACCCGGGGATCGCGCACACGCGCTGGGCGACCCACGGCCGCCCGAACGACGCGAATGCCCACCCGCACCGCGACTGCACCGGACGCCTGGCGCTCATCCACAACGGCATCATCGAGAACTACCGCGAGATCAAGGAACGGCTACAGGCCGGTGGCCATCGCTTCACCTCCGAGACCGATACGGAGGTCCTCGCCCACCTGATCGAGGAGCGCTACCACGGCGACCTGGTGGAGGCCGTGCGCGACGCGCTGAACGAGGTGCGCGGCGCCTATGCCATCGGGGTGATGCATGTCGACCATCCCAATCGGATCGTCGGCGCGCGCATGAACGTGCCCCTCATCGTTGGGCTGGGGAACGGAGAAGGCTTCCTGGCCAGCGACGTGCCGGCGATCCTCGAGCACACCAAGAACGTGGTGATCCTGGAGGAGGGCGACATCGCCGACGTCACCCCCGAGGGGGTCAGCATCATCGGCATGGACGGGGTCCGGGTGGAGCGCGACGTGACCCGGATCCGATGGAGCATCGAGGCCGCCGAGAAGGGCGGCTTCCCGCATTTCACGCTCAAAGAGATCTACGAGCAGCCGCACGCCATCCAGGAGGCACTCCGCGGTCGAGTGGACGCGGCCGGGAAGCTCAGCCTTCCCGAGCTCGACGCGATCGAGGAGAAGCTGCGCGCGGTGGAGCGGGTCTACGTCGTCGGCTGCGGAACGGCGCGCTATGCCGGCGAGGTCGGTGCGCACCTGATCCAGGCCTGGGCGGGCCTGCCGGCGAGCGGCCAGATCGGCTCCGAGATGCGCTACTCGCCTCCACCCATCGACGACAGGACGCTCGTCATCAGCGTAAGCCAGTCGGGCGAGACGGCTGATACGCTGGCCCCCCAGAAGCTCGCCTCCGAGCGAGGCGCGGTGATCGTGGTGGTCACGAACGTCGTCGGCAGTGCGCTCACCCGCGAGGCCGATGCGGTCTGCTACCTGCAGGCCGGACCGGAGGTCGCCGTCGCGTCGACGAAGGCCTTCGTGACCCAGGTGGTAGTGCTCGAGATGATCGCCCTGCATCTCGCGCGCCTGCGCGGGACCGTCTCGGATCGACGTCTCCTTTCCTACGGTCTCGCCCTGCGCGAGCTCCCGGCCCAGGTGGCGGAGGTGCTCAGGCTGGCCCCACAGATCAAGAAGCTGGCGAGGCGCTGGTCCGGAGTTCGCGACGTCATGTTCGTCGGCCGGGCGCTCGGCTTCCCGGTCGCGATGGAGGGGGCCCTGAAGCTGAAAGAGCTCTCCTACGTGCACGCCGAGGGGTATGCGGCGGGTGAGTTGAAGCACGGCCCGATCGCGTTGCTCGATCCGCACACCCCGCTGGTGGCGATCGCGACCCGCGGCGCAACCTACGAGAAGCTGGTCAGCAACGTGGCCGAGGTCCATGCCCGCGAAGCCCCGGTGGTGGCGGTGGCGACCGTCGGCGACGAAGTGATCGATCGATACGCGCAGGACGTGCTGTATGTGCCCGAGACGCCGGAGGAGATGGCGCCGGTGGTCGCGATCGTGCCGCTCCAGCTGCTCGCCTACGAGGTGGCCGTCGCACGTGGCACGGACGTGGACCAGCCACGTAACCTGGCGAAGTCGGTCACCGTCGAATAGCCGCCGCCGCGCCGCCTCGATGAGCCGCCATGAGATCGGGGTCGACCTGATCGACGTCGACCGCATCGTCACGACGCTCGGGCGCTTTCCCGACCGCTTCCGGCAGCGAGTCCTGACCGACGGCGAGGCTCGCTACTGCGGCGCGAAGGCCGAGCGGATCGCAGGCCGCTGGGCGGCCAAGGAGGCGATCAGCAAGGTGCTCGGGCTGGGGGTCCGCGGGGTCGGCTGGCGAGAGATCGAGATCCTGCCCAACTGGGCTGGCGCTCCACAGGTCTACCTCCATGCCCGGGCAGCCGCTCGGGCCGCTACGCTCGGACTCGAGGATGTCACGGTCTCGATCTCGCACGAGCGGCACATGGCCGTAGCGGTGGCAGTCGCACACCGCGCGCCCGACGGATAGGCCGATGGCGCAGGCTGGACTCACCCAGGGCTGGGTCGCTAAGCGAATCCCTCCGCGGCCCGCTCGCGCCCACAAGGGGACATTCGGCAGGCTGCTGATCGTGGCCGGCTCGCTGGAGTACGCCGGCGCGGCCCTCCTCGCCGGGCTGGGTGCCATTCGCGCCGGGGTCGGGCTGGCCTGCCTGGCAACCCCCGAGACGGTTGGCCTGCGGCTCATCGGCCTTGTCCCCGAGCTGACATCCATGCTCCTCCCCGAGGAGGCGCCGGGCCTGATTGCGCCCGGCGGCTGGCGGCGTCTTGCGACCGAGGCCCCGGGGTACGACGCGCTCGTCGTCGGGCCCGGGCTGGGACGGCAGCCGGCCACGCTGCGCCGCGTCCGAAACTTCGTCGGCGAGCTCCGCCATCCCGCGGTGATCGACGCCGATGCGCTGAACGCCCTGGCCGGGGTGCAACGCTGGTGGGGGGCGATCCGCGTTCCGATGGTGCTCACCCCGCATGCGGGCGAGTTCGCGCGGCTGATGCGCGCACCCGACGGCGAGGCGCTCGCCGACGACGATGCGCAGCGCCTCGAGGCCGTCCGAGAGGCGGCGGCCAGCTGGGGCCAGGTCGTGGTCCTCAAAGGGGCGCACACGGTGATCGCCTCGCCAACCGGCGATCTGCTCCGCTCCGACATCGCCACGCCGGCGCTCGCCACCGCGGGGAGCGGCGACGTGCTGGCGGGCGCGATCGGCGCCTTCCTGGCGGCGGGGCTGGAGCCGTTCGACGCTGCAGGCTGCGGCGTTGCGGTGCATGGCGCGGCAGGCCTGCTGGCCGAGGACCGGATCGGGCGGGCTGGAGTAGTGGCGCGCGACATCGCCAACCTGCTGCCGAATGCGATCGAGAAGCTCCGCGGCGGCAAGCCAGCGTGAGTCCCGCGGCAGTGCCCAGCCCGCATCGAGCGTGGGTCGAGATCGATCATGCCGCTCTGGTCGGGAACCTGGCGATCGTTCGGCGCCTGGCCGGGGAGCGGAGCGTGATCGCGGTCGTCAAGGCCAACGCCTACGGCCACGGGGCGATCGAGGTGTCGCGCACGCTCCTCCGCAACGGGGTCGAACGGCTGGCGGTGGCCACGATGGGCGAGGGGCTGGCACTCCGCCAGGCGGGGATCGAGGCACCGATCCTGATCCTGTGGGGACTCGGCGATCCCGAGGCCGCCCCGGCAGTGGCTGCCGACCTGGAGCCGACCGTCTACGACAGGGCCGGCATCGAACGCCTTGAGCACGCCGCCGCCGATGCCGGACGTCGCGCATCGGTCCAGCTCAAGATCGATTCGGGGCTCGGCCGGCAGGGGAGCGATCCGGGGACAGCGGTCGAGCTGGCGCTGCAGATCACGCGGAGCCGCTACCTGGAGCTGTCCGGGACGTACAGCCACCTCGCCATACCCGGCGAGGACGACGCCTACACCGAGGTCCAACTGCTGCGCCTGGCACAGGCGCTGGACGCCATGCGATCGGCCGGGGCCGATCCTGGCCTGGTGCACGTCGCCGCCACCGGCGGCCTGCTGGCGGGAGCGGGCGCCTTCGGCGACGCCGTTCGTCCGGGGCTGGGTCTCTACGGCCTGATCCCCGGCTGGGCGAGCGATCGGGATGACGGCCTGCGGCCGATCCTGTCGCTGAAGGCACTTCCGTTGCGGATCTTCGACCTGCCGGCCGGCGAGGGGATCGGGTACGGGCTTCGCTTCCGCGCCGAGCGCGCGACGCGGATCGCCACCCTGGGGATCGGCTACGGCGATGGCTGGCCGCGGGCGCACGCCAACAACGGATGGGTGCTGGTCCGCGGGGTTCGACGGCCGGTGGTCGGTGCTGTGAGTATGGATGGCATCAGCGTCGATCTGGGCGATCTCCATGATGTAACCTACGCCGACGAGTTCGTCCTGATCGGCGAGCAGATGGGTGCCCGCATCGACGCCGATGAGGTCGCCGCCCAGCGACGCACCATCAACTACGAAGTGACGACTGCACTTCGCGAGCGCCTCCCGCGCCTGCACGTGCCCGAGGCGGCCGCGACCGCGGGGTGAGGTCGTCGAGCGAGCGACCATGGCTCTCCGGACCGAATCAGGTGTCTCGCAGGGAGGTTCGAGCGTCGACGTGCTCGCCGACGAGCTCGAGCGACGCGGGATCGGAGCGCCGGCCGCGATCCTGCTCGACGCCCATCGCCCACTGCTGCCGCTGATCCGTCAGGGGGCGATCGTCCTCGGCCCGCTGCTCAATTCGCTGCTCGGACCCCGCCGCACTGGGCAGCTGCGACGGGCCCTCGACGAGCCCGCCTATGACCTCCTTGCCACCAGGCTGCGCCGCGATCGACCGGACGACCAGGACTAGATGCCAAACCTGGGCGAACTGGCGGCGAAGCTGGTCGGCATCCTGACCAATGCCATCGGCTCGTCGTCGATGCGCCTCGGAGCGGCGCCGACAGTCGCCATCCTGGTCGTCCTGCTGGTCCTCCTCTCGCTGGTCGCGAGGCCGACCGCGCGCTGGACGGGCAGGGACCTGGGCAGGTTGGCCCAGATCGGGCGGGCCATGGCCCTCGCCGCCGAGTCGGGCGCCGATGCGGTGGTCTCCCTTGGCAGCGCCGGGGTGGTGCGCGCGTCGTCAGCGATCGACCGCTTCCAGACGCTCGCCAGCCTGCCGCTGCTGGGCCACGTCGCCGAGGCGGCCGCAAAGGCTGGCGTGCCGCTGGTGGTCACCGCCAACGATCCGGTGGCGGTCCTGCTGGCCGAGGCGACGCTGGAGGAGGCACATCGCCGAACTGCCACCCCCGAGCGAGCATCGGCTTCCGCCGTGGAATACCTGGGGGAGGGGCGCGCGGTCGCGGCCGGGGCGGCGCTGTCGAGGGGAGCGCCTCACGGGGTGGCGATGGTCGCCGGAGGACTCGCCGAGGACGGGCTGCTGATCCTCGACGGGATGCTGGGGGCTGCCGAATGGCGGATCTCGGGCACGGCCAACGCCTCGCAGGCGGCCGGCCCGTTGCTGGATGCGGACGGGGCCATCATCGGTCCTGAGCTCTTCCAGGCGGCAGGCGATATCTCCGCCGGGGGGCAGGCCCGGACGGCGGTGCTGGCTGCGAACCGCCTGATCTGGACGGTAGTCGTCATCCTGTTGATCGGCTCGGTGCTTGCCTGGGCGGGCGGGCCGCAGCTTGCCCAATTCCTGGCGGGCCGCTGACCTCGATGCGACGCTCGATCATCACCGGCATGGTCCTGGTCAGTGGGCTGCTGGTGCTGCTTGACCTGCTGGTCGTCAACCCATGGGTCGGCGACGCGGCGGGTGCCCTGAACGAGCTCCTGGTGCTCCTCGCCGCAGGCGCCGCGGTCGGGGGCGGCGCCACCCTGGTGGCGCACCATGCGCGCGACCTGCGCACGGGGAACGGCGACCCGGTCGGCTCGATCCTGGTTCTCGGCGGCGTGGCGGCGGTCCTGATCGCCGGGCTGCGCCCCGGCTCGACCGGCAGCTCCGACCCGGTCGTGCGCTGGCTGGTGGCCGCGCTCCTGGCACCGATCGCGGCGTCCCTCTTCGCGCTCCTCTTCATCTTCCTGCTCGGCGCCATGCGGCGCGGGATTGCCCTGCGCCCGCGTGAGACCGGCGTTATGGCCGGCGCCGCTGCGCTCGTCATCGTGCTGCTCCTGCCGCTCGGCGGGCCAATCGGCGATGCCCTGGCGGCGGGCGCGGGCTGGGCCCGTGACGTGCCGCTGGCGGGTGTCTTCCGCGGGCTACTGATCGGGATCGGCATCATGGTGGCGGTCAGCGCCGCCCGCTCGTTGATGACGTTGGATCGCGATGGCGACTGATTCAGCCTGGGCTGATCGCCGCGAGCGAATCAGCGGCAGCCTGCGCCGGGGCGCCCCGGCCCTCTTCCTGCTCCTCCTGCTGGTGGGCGCCTCGTTGGTCGCGGGTCGCAGCAGCGCGGGGCTCCAGCTGGCGAGCCCCGATCGGTCGCGCGTCGAGCAGTTCGTGCGGGCGATCAGCGGCCTGCCGGCCAGGGCGTTGGTGCTGGTTGCATTCGACCCCGACCTGGGGACCTACCCGGAGATCAGGTCGGCCACTCGCGCCGCCCTCGCGGACCTGGCCGCCCACGGCGCCCGCCTCGCGTTCGTGAGCTTCACGCCTGAGGGTCGGGCGATCGCGGCAGCGGAGCTGGATCGGGTCGCTCGATCGCAGGATGGCGAGGCGCCGGCCGACCTCGGCTTCGTCGCCGGCTCGGAGGCGGGCCTGGTGCGGGGCATCGCGTCGATCCTGCCTTCGGTGGCGGACGGCCCGATCGTGGGAGCGATCCGCGAGCGGGGTGGCGGCATCGGCGCCTTCGACCTTGCCCTGATTGTGTCCGGCGGCGACATCTCCGCCCGCAGCTGGGTGGAGCAGGTCTGGCCGCGCCTGCCTCGCCTTCGGCTGGTGGCGATTGCCCCGACCTTCCTCGATCCGGAGCTCGAGCCCTACCTGCGATCCGGTCAGCTGACCGCGCTGCTGGGCACGCTGCGCGAGGGGGTCGCCTATGCCGAGTCCGTCACGACCGGTTCGGTCGCGGCGCGCGGACCGAGCATCGCGCCGCTCCCGATGCTGGTCGGCCTGCTGGCCGCCCTGGCGGTGCTCGCTCAATCCGCCGTCCGACCGCTCGTCCGCCGCGAGGCGAGCCCGACGCCCGGCCGCAGGTCGCCATGAACGGCTTTGCTGGGGCCGACCTGGGCGGGACTCTCGCGACCTGGGTTGCCGCCCTCACCACCATCGGCGTCTGGTCGTATCTGGTCGGCGCGCGCAGGCTCTTCCACCTGTTCCAGTACCTGCTCGCCGGCCTGGCGACCGGCTATCTCGTGCTGCTGGCGATCCACGACGTGCTCGTGCCTCGCCTGGTGACTCCGCTCCTCTCGAGCCCGCGGGACCACCTCCTGCTGGTGCCCGCCCTGGCGCTGGTCGCGGTGCTGGTCGGTGCCTCGTGGCTGCCGCGGCGCGCAACTGTGCCCGCCACCGCCATCCTGGTGGGCGGCCTTGCCGCATTTGCGCTCGGCGGCGCGGTGATTGGCACCATCCTGCCGCAGATGGCCGCGGCTCTTCCGGCGACAAGCGGCAGCTCGCCGAACTTCACCGGCGAGGTTGCGTCACTTGCGATCACGGGTCTGGTGCTGCTCTCCTTCCTGCACGGCGCCCGCTGGGGCGACGTCACCAGGCGGGGGGCGACTGTGGGCCGATGGCTGCTCGTCGGCGGGATCGGCGGATGGCTCGGATTCCTGGTCGCCAGCCGCCTCTCGCTGCTGGTCGATCGAATCGGGTTCCTGCTGGGAGATTGGCTGACGGTGCTCCGATGACCGTTGATACGCCCGATCGTGGGACCGGCCGGGCGTTGGCCGAGCTCTCGTTGCTGGTCGACATCGGCTCGGCATGGACCAAGGCGACTGTGGTCGGCCGCTCGCTCGGCCGCTGGCGGATCGCCGCGCATGCGGCGCAGCCAACCGCCTGGGATGAGGCCGAGCTGATCGGTACCCTCGGAGCCCGCCTGGCGGGAGCAGTTGACCCGCGCGTCTCGGGGCGGATCCTGGCGTTCCTGGCGGATGCACCGCGGATTGCCGTCCACACGCCTGCGCGGCCCGGCAGGATCGCGTTGGCGGCGGTCTCCTCCGAGCTGTCCGGCCAGGCAGCGCGCCGCGCCGCGGAGGCTGCCGGCTGGGTTGTGGTCGAGGCGGTCACGGTCGACGATGGTCGCCCGGTCGCCGAGCGGCTCTCGGCACTGCAGGCGGCCGAGGCGGACGCCTGGCTCGTCGCGGGCGGCTTTGACGCCGAGGGCGGAGACGGCGCTCTCGAAATGGCAGGCCTGGTGGCTGCGGCGCGCGACGGGGGAAGATCGCCGGTGGTGTGGGCCGGATCGGCGAGCCTGACCGATCGGGTCGGCGCCTTCTTCGAGCCGGGAATGCTGCATCCCGTCGCCAATCCACGCCCTTCTGCGGAGCGCGAGAACCTACTCCCGCTACGCCGGTTCCTCGATGGACTGATCGAACGACTGGTCGAGCGTGGGTCGGCTCGCCAGCTTGCGCCGATCGGCTTCGGCCGGGCCGTGGCGGAGCTCGCGCGAGCAGCGCACCTCCGGGCCGTCGGGGTCGATCTCGGGGCGCGCTATGCCACCTGGGTGGCGGCCGACGAGAACGGGATCGCCGACAGCCGCGTGGTCGCATCGGGCGGCCTGGCCTCGCGGTCGCTGACGGTCCGCGGCGGGCCGGCACGCATCGCCCGCAGCCTGCCGATGGCGATCGACGAGCTCGCGGTCGCCGATGCCCTCCAGAACCTCCGTGCACGCCCAGGCTCGATCCCGCAGACAGACGAGGAGCTGGCTGTGGTGCACGGCGCGGCACGCGCCCTGCTGGCAGAGCTCGCCGCCGACGGCCCAGCTCCCGGCAGCATCGACCTCTTGATCGGCTCGGGGCGCACCATCGCCGCCGCCCCGCTGCCGGCACAGTCGATGCAGCTCCTATTGGACGGCATTCGCCCGATTGGCATCGTGCAGGTCGCCATCGATCCGGCCGGGGCGCTGGCACCGCTCGGCGCGCTCCGCGACGACGAGATCGTCGAAGGCCTGGGAACCCTGCGCGACGACTTGCTCACCCCGCTCGGCGCCGCAGTGGTCTGCACCGGCGGTCGGCCCGGGCACCCATCCATGCGCGTCATCGTGCATCGGGTCGGCTGGCCCTCGCTCGGCCCGATCGACGTGCGCCCCGGCCAGCTCGAGGTGGTGCCGCTCCCGCGCGGCCAGGTGGCCGAGCTCGAAGTCGAGCTCGATCCGTCGGTGAGCCTTGGCGCACCGCGCCGGACGCGGCGGATTCGTGCGACAGTCAGCGGGGGCGCCGTCGGGCTCGTCCTGGACGCCCGCGACGCACCTCTCCTGCTCCCACGACGGAACGACGACCGGCGCGCGGTGCTCAGCTCATGGCGTGATGCCTTCATGCGCGAGGCCCGTCCCCACGCCAGGGTGGGGTCATGATCGAGGCGTCGCTGCATCGCATCCACCTGCCGCGCGGCACCGCCGTGAGCGTGGAGGTCGGCAGCGAGATCAAACCCGACGAGGTGATCGGACTCCGACGCGGGCCGATGCCTGCGGTCCGCGTGCCTTTGACGCGACCGTTGCATCGTCAGCCGCACGAGGCGGAAGCGCTGCTGGTGGTGCGGCCCGGCGAGCGCGTCGAGGCCGAGCAGCCGCTCGCGCTGGTCGAGGGAGGCGACGCGGTCCTGGCCCCGGTCGCCGGCATGGTGCTCGCCATCTCGCGCCGCGACGGCACGCTGCTGCTGGCCCCGCTCGGAGCGGAGGAGCCGGTCATCGGTCATGTACGCGGCCGGGTCCGGGCCATCGAGGAGGGCGCGGTCGTGGTCGAGGTTCCGGCGGCCCGCCTGCGTGGGGTGGGCGGCAGCGGCGGGGCGGTCCACGGGGAGCTGGTGGTCGGCGTCTCCAGCCCCGAGGACGAGCTTCGCGCAGCGGCGATCGACGCCGGCGCGACCGGCAAGATCCTGGTCGGGGGGTCGCGCGCCTCCGCGGAGGCGCTCACTCGGGCGCGCGCGATGGGGGTCGCCGGCATCGTGCTGGGCGGCGTGCTGGACAAGGAGCTGCGCGACTTCGAGGCGATCCAGCAGCGCCGGCGCGAGGCGGGCGGGATCACCGGCTCGTTCGGGATCCTGTTGGTGGAGGGGTTCGGCAAGGTCGGCATCGATCCGCAGCTGTTCACCTGGTTCCGGGCGCACGCCGGCCGCGTGGCCAGCCTCTTCGGGGAGGACGGACTCCTGTACGTGTACGACGCCGCCCCGTTGCCGAGGCGGCGTCCGCTGGCCCGCATCGGTGACCGGGTGATCGCGCATCGGCGCCCGTTCCAGGGCCGCGGTGGGGTACTGGTGGCGCTCTTGGACGAGCTGCATGCGGCGCAATCCGGAATCCCGACGCGGATGGCGCTCGTCCGATTCGAGGACGGCCGGCTCGCTCCGGTTCCCCTCGCCAACCTCGAAGCCACGGTGCTGCCAGAAGGCCGCTGATCGGTCGCTCCCGTATCCTTCGAGGCATGGAACAGACCGGCGCCGCGGCGACCCTGGCCGCGGGCACCCTCGTAACAGGCGCGCCGCAGGAGACGCGCGCGATCGGCCGCGCGCTGGGCAGCGCGGCGCACGCGGGGACGGTGCTGGCGCTGGTCGGGCCGCTCGGCGCCGGAAAGACCGAGCTGGCGAAGGGGGTCGCCGAGGGGCTCGGCGTAACGAGCGTGGTGAACAGTCCGACCTTCGTGCTGATGAACGAGCACGTCGGCCGCCTGCGGCTCTTCCATATCGACGCCTATCGCCTCGACGATTCGGAGGAGGCGGTCGCCGCTGGCCTCTTCGATGATCGACAGGGGTCAGGCCTTGCCGTGATCGAGTGGGCCGATCGGCTCGGGAACCGGCTGCCGCCGGAGCGACTGGAGCTCATGATCGTCCCCGCCCCGGACGGCAGCGACGGGCGCGAGATCGACTGGCGAGCGTTCGGCGTCGCCCATCTGCGTCTCGCCGCCGATGCGCTGGCCGGGCGATGATCGTCGCCCTCGAGAGCGCCTCGAGCGACCCGTCGCTGGCACTCGCCGAACTCGACGGGTCGGCGATCGCCGTCGACGGCTGGACGGGAGAAGGACGACAGTCCAGTGAGCTGCTCCCGCACCTGCTGGTGCTGCTGGCGCGATCCGGGCGCGAGCTGCGCGAGGCGACCGCCGTGGCGGTCGGCATCGGCCCTGGCTCGTTCACGGGGCTGCGCGTGTCGATGAGCCTCGCCAAGGGGATCTCGCTTGCTTTCGGGGTGCCCCTCGTCGGCATCCCGAGCCTCGAGGCCTGGCTGGCCGCCGAGCCGGCGGCTGTGGCGGCGGTTGCCAGAGCGGGCGCACAGGAGTCATATCTGCTGCAGCGGGACGAGCAGGAGCCGAGGGTCGTGAGCAGCGCCGAGCTGCCGCAGATGCTCGGCGGATCGACGGTGGTGGTTGCCTCCGAGCTGGCCTTGGCGTTCGGCCTGGCGCGGGCCCGATCGCCGGAGCGTGCCGCAGCGGCGATCGCGTCAATGGCTGCGGCGCGGCTGGCCGAGGCGCCTGACGGGGATGACCTGGAACGCCTCGAGCCGCACTACATTCGCGCGCCACGCGGGATCGGGACGGCCTCCGAGGTCGGGCAGGCTCCCAACGAGGTGCGCGGATGGCCGTGAGCACGCCCGTCGTGGTCGAGCCGATGCGCGTCGCCGACGTGCCGGCGGTCCTCGAGATCGAGCGACGCAGCTTCAGCTCGCCGTGGCCTGCCTACGCCTTCGAGCAGGAGCTGACCGCCAACCGCCTGGCCCATTACCGAGTCGCGCGACTCGGCGACCGTGTCGTCGGCTTCGGCGGCATCTGGCTGATGGTCGATGAGGCGCACGTCACCACCTTCGGGGTGCACCCCGACTATCGCCGCCAGGGAATCGGGCGGAACCTGCTCCTCCGCCTCGCGGAGCTCGCGATCGAACTCGGATCGGCCCGCATGACGCTGGAGGTGCGTCTGAGCAACCTTGCCGCGCAGGGCCTGTATCGGTCCTTCGGCTTTGGGGTCAGCGGCCGGCGGGTCGCCTACTACAGCGACGATGGCGAGGATGCGCTGGTGATGACCACCCCCGAGCTGGCAGGAGTGCAGATGCGGGCCGCACTGGCGGCCGAACGAGAGCGCGCCACCCGGGCCGCCGCGCCCGGATGACCGCGCCGCGGATCCTGGCGATCGAGACCAGCTGCGACGAGACCGGCGTGGCGGTGGTCAGCGGCGGGCGTCGCATCAGCTCGAACCAGGTGGCCACCCAGATCGCGCTCCACGCGGCGACCGGCGGGATCGTGCCCGAGGTGGCGGCGCGGCAGCAGCTGCGCTGGATCGTGCCGACCGTGCGCTCCGCCATGGCCGAGGCGAGTGTCGACTGGGGCGACCTGGACGCGGTGGCGGTCACCTTCGGGCCGGGGCTGATCGGCTCCCTGCTGGTTGGCGTCAACGTGGCGAAGGCACTCGCCGTGGCACACGACCTGCCGCTGGTGGGGGTCAACCACATCGAGGGACACATCTACGCCAACTGGCTGACCGATGCGCCCGCTCCGGAGCCCCTCCCCGCCGAGCCGCCCTTTCCACTCCTCTGCCTCGTGGTCAGCGGCGGCCATACCCAGCTGGTGCTGATGCACGACCACGGCCGATACCGGCTCCTCGGTCAGACCGTCGACGATGCCGCCGGCGAGGCCTTTGACAAAGTGGGGAGGCTCCTCGGCCTGCCGTATCCGGGTGGTCCCGCCATCAGCGCCGCGGCCGAGGGGAAGCGCGCCATCACCCGGTTCCCCCGTGCGCGGACCGAAGGCCGATATGACTTCAGCTTCTCGGGCCTGAAGACCGCCGTATTGCGCGAGGTGGCCGGCTATCGCGAGCGGGGGGAGCCGATCCCGGTCGACGGCCTGGCGGCGGCCTTTGAGGAGGCGGTGGTGGATGCCCTCGCCACCAAGACGGTCGTGGCGGCCGAGGAGCATGCCGTGGCGGCGGTTGCCCTCGGTGGCGGGGTCGCAGCCAATCGATCCCTGCGTGCCGTGCTCGGCGAGCGCCTGGCTGCGGCCGGGCTGCCGCTCCTCGTCCCGCCGCCGGCCTGGTGCACCGACAACGGCGCCATGATCGGTGCCGCGGCGGGCTTCCGCTTCGCCGCCGGTGAGCGCGCCGGGCCGGCACTGGAGGCGATCCCGAACCTCGCGCTCGCATGGCTCGACGCATGACCGGACCTCTGGCGCCGGAACGCCTGCTGCCTCCGACTCCAGGACAGCTGCGCCGCCTCCTCGCGGCGGAGCGGCTGCGCCCGCGGAAGGCACTCAGCCAGAACTTCCTGACCGATGCGGCTGCCCTCGACGCTATCGTCGACGCCGCGGAGCTGGCGCCCGGCGAACGCGTGGTGGAGGTCGGCCCCGGGCTTGGCGTCCTGACGCGGCGCCTGCTGGCGGCGGGGGCATCGGTCCTTGCAGTTGAACTCGACCCTCGCCTGGCAGCATACCTGCGCCGGGAACTCGACGGTGTCGAGGGATTCGAGCTGATCGAGGCCGATGCGCTCTCGCTCCATCCGCGGGAGTGTTTCCCGGACCTCGACTTCAAGCTCGTCGCCAACATTCCGTATCACATCACCAGCCCGTTGCTGCATGCCTTCCTGGAGGGGGAGCGGCCGCCGGAGCTCACCGTGCTGCTGGTCCAGGCCGAGGTGGCCGCCCGCGTCGCGGCGCCGCCCGGGCAGATGAGCTACCTGTCGGTCTTCGTGCAGAACGTGGCCGATGCCCAGATCGTCGGCCGCGTGCCGGCCACCTCGTTCGAGCCCGAGCCCGAGGTCGACTCGGCGATCCTGCGGCTCCGACGTCGCTCGCCGCCGCAGATCCCGGTTGGGAGCGGCCGCGAGCCGTTCTACCGGGTCGTGCAGGCCGGCTTCCGGCAGCGCCGCAAGCAGCTCCACAACGCGCTCGGCCGCGAACTGCCGGTCCCGCGTCCTGCGCTCGATAAGGCCTTCGCCGCATGTCGCATCGATTCGGAGCGGCGGGCCCAGACCCTCTCGCTCGAAGAGTGGGCGTGCCTCACCGGCCACCTCGCACCACTCATCGGGGATTGGCCCGGGGGCGACGCATGACGGCGCTCAGCCTGGATGCCCCCGCCAAGCTCAACCTGTCGCTGCGCGTGGTCGGGGAGCGGTCGGACGGCTACCACCTGCTCAATACCGAGATGGTCCTGCTGGAGCTCGCCGATCGGCTCCTGCTGCTGCCCGGCGCAACCGGGCTGCGGGTCGAGGCGCCCCGCGACGACCGGATCCCGCTCGACCGCACCAACCTGGCCTGGCGCGGGCTGCTGGCCGGCGTGGGGGCGGAGCCGGAGCTCGTCTGCCTGGCGCTCGAGAAGCGGATCCCCGCTGGCTCCGGGCTCGGAGGCGGTTCATCGGATGCGGCCGCCGCCTGGCGCCTGGGTCGGCATGCCGTCGGGGCCGCGTCGATCCCCGGAATTGATGAACTTGCCGCGCTCTCCCGGCTCGGCGCCGACGTCCCGTTCTTCGCGGCCGCAACCGCCGCGGCACGGGTGGGGGGCATTGGGGAGCAGATTCTGCCGATCCCCGTCCCCGCGGAGCGGATCATTGTGCTCGCCCACCCCGCCTTCCGGCTCTCGACGGCCGCTGTCTTCGCCGAGCTCCGCCCTGGCGACCTGGCGCCGGATCGACCCGGAGCGAACGACCTGCTCGCTCCAGCGCTCAGGCTCCGCCCAGGGCTCGGCGATCTGCTGCGCGAGGTCGCAGAAGCTGGTGGCGAGCCACGGCTGACCGGTTCAGGATCGACCGTCTTCACCCAGACTGATGATCAGGAGCGGTCGGCGGCGGTCGCGGCCAGCCTGCGGCTGGCCGGGGTCCAGGTCACCGAGACGCGGCTGCGGAGCCAGGCTGCGCAGATTGCGATGCTTGACGATGCGCCCAACGATGCTGGCGCCCCGTCGCCGAGCATGGGATGATCGGCGCCTTGACCCCGCACGCCCGCTGCTGGATGGAGGAGGCATGACCGCGCGAGCCCAGGTCCAGACCGACGCTGCCCCTGCGGCGATCGGTCCCTACAGCCAGGGGATGCGCGCCGCCGGATTGGTCTTCACCGCCGGCCAGGTGGGGGCCGACCCGTCATCCGGCGCGCTCGCCGACGGCGTCGCCGCTCAGGCCGACCGGGCGCTCCGGAACCTGGCAGCCGTGCTCCAGGCTGCCGGAACCGGGCTGGATCGAGTGGTGAAGACGACCATCTTCCTGGTCGACATGAACGATTTCGCCGCGGTCAATGAGGTCTACGCCAGGCACCTGTCACTCCCGTATCCCGCCCGATCCACCATCGCAGTCGGGGCGCTCCCCAAGGGAGCCCTGGTGGAGATCGAGATGGTTGCGCTTGCCGGCGGCGCAGAGGAGCCTGCGCCATCGTGAGCGCGACCGCGGCGGTCGTTCTGGCCGCCGGCCAGGGAACCCGCATGCGCTCTCGCCTTCCGAAGGTGCTCCATCCGCTGGCCGGGCGCCCGATGCTCGAGCACGTGCTCGCCTCGCTGGCAGCGGCAGGGGTCGTGGACCAAGTGGTGGTCACCGGGCACGATGCCGACCAGGTCGAGGCTGCGCTCGATGGACGCGTCACGAGCGTGCGGCAGGAGGCGCAGCTGGGGACCGCCGACGCGGTGCAGGTCGGCCTGGCGGAGGTTTCCTCCGAGGCGGCGCAGGTGGTGGTGGCGATGGGGGATGCGCCGCTGATGCCGCCCGAGCTGTTCGCTGAGCTGCTCCGTGCCCAGGCGCATGACGATGCGTGCATCGCCCTCCTCTCCTTCCGGCCCGCCGATCCGAGCGGCTATGGCCGAATCGTGCGCACCGTCGACGGGTCCGTGCAGGCGATCGTCGAAGAGGCGGACGCCGACGCCGCGACCAGGCAACTCGACGAGGCGAACGCCGGGACCTACTGCTTCGAGGCGAGGTGGCTGCGCGCAAATATCGCCGCCGTCCCCGCCTCGCCTTCGGGGGAGCGGTACCTCACCGACCTGGTGGCGATGGCGATCGCATCGGGGAGACGTGTGGCGGTGGTTCTCGCGCCGCGCCCCGAACTGGCGATGGGGATCAACGATCGGGTCGGCCTGGCCGCCGCCGAGCGCGTGCTGCGGACCGAGATCGCCGAGCGTCACATGCGGAATGGCGTGACCATCATCGATCCGGCGAGCACGTTCATCGACGTCAGTGTGGAGATCGGCGAGGACGCCCGCATCGAGCCGTGGACGATCGTGGCGGGGCCCTCCTGGATTGGATCCGGTGCCGTGATCGGGCCGCACGCGCAGGTGATCGCGTCGCGCATCGGTCCGCGGACGGTCGTGTGGGCCAGCGTGATTGAAGCATCGACCATCGCCGAGGACGTGGAGATCGGGCCCTTCACCCACCTGCGGCCGGGATGCGAGATCGGTCCTCGCAGCCGCATCGGCAACTACGCCGAGATGAAGAAGACCCGGGTCGGAGCGGACACCCAGGTCCACCACTTCAGCTACCTGGGCGATGCCGAGCTGGGGGACGCGGTCAACATCGGTGCAGGAGCAGTAACCGCCAACTTCGACGGAGTGGCGAAGTATCCGACCACCATCGGCGACCGGGCCTTCATCGGGGTCGACACCATGCTGCGCGCACCGATCAGCATCGGCCCTGGCGCACGCACCGGCGCGGGCGCTGTCGTCACGCGCGACGTGCCGGCCGGCGAGACCGTAGTCGGCATGCCTGCTCGACGGATCAGCACCCGACGGCGGACCAATGCCTGAAGTGGTCGGCGGCGCCCCCAGCGGCAACCCCATCATGGATATCGCCATCGTGCTGGCGCTGATCCTGGTGGGCGGCTTCTTCGCCGCCAGCGAGATCGCCCTGATCACGGTCAAGCGACATCGGCTGAACCAGCTGGTGGGCGACGGGAGCCGCGCCGCGCGGGTGGCACAACGCTTGACCGAGGATCCGAGCCGCTTCCTGGCGACGATCCAGATCGCGCTCACCTTCCTGGGCTTCCTCGCCTCGGCATTCGGCGCGCTATCGCTCTCGGGGTCCCTTGCCAACCTGGTGAAGCTCGTCCCGTTGGCGTTCATCCAGGATGCCGCCAACGGGATCAGCTTCGTGCTCGTCACGCTGCTGATCGCGCTCGCCTCGATCATCGTCGGCGAGCTGGTCCCCAAGACGCTCGCTCTTGCCTTTCCCGATCGGTTCGCCATCTTCGTGGCGCGCCCGATCGGCTGGTTCGACCGGCTCCTGCGCCCGATCGTGTGGTTCGTCTCGACCGTCTCGAATGTCCTGGTGCGAGCCCTCGGCGGCAGGGATCGGCCACAGGCGGGCTACCTCTCGACGGAAGAGCTGAAGATGCTGGTCGAGACCGGCAGCGAGCAGGGCAGCATCGAGGAAGACGAGAAGGAGATGATCCACGGGGTCATCGAGCTGGCGGACACCAAGGTCCACCAGGTGATGGTCCCCCGGATCGGGATCCAGGCGATCGAGGTGAATGACCCGATCGACGAGGTGCTCGAGATGATCGTCCGGGCCGGGCACTCCCGGGTGCCGGTCTACGAGGAGCACCTGGACAACATCATCGGCATCCTGTACGCCAAGGACCTGCTGCCATACCTGATGCCGGGTGCCGCTCCCGCCTCCCAGATCAAGATTCGCGCGCTTGCGCGTCCCGCCGCCTACGTGCCGGAGACGAAGCCGGTCGACGAACTGCTGCACGAGATGCGCGCCACCAAGCGGCACATCGCCATCGTCGTCGACGAGTACGGCGGCACAGCCGGGCTGATCACCATGGAGGACGTCGTCGAGGAGATCGTGGGCGAGATCCAGGACGAGTACGACAGCGAAGAGTCGCTCGTCGAGCCGCTCGACGATCAGCCAGACCAGATGGCGTATCGGCTCGACGGCCGGGTGAGCATGGATGATCTGCGTGACCTGTTCGAGCTGTCCGACACGGAGGAGGAGGACGAGGACGAGTACGACACGGTCGGTGGATTCATCATCCACCGCGTCGGACGGATCCCGCTGCCGGGGGCGATCGTCCCGTTCCACGACGTGGTCCTGCGCGTCGACTCGGCGGAGCCGCGCCGCATCGCCAAGGTGATCGCCACGCGTCCGCGCCAGACCACCGCGGATCGCGACGAGCTCGCCACGGCCGACGCCGACTAGGTGCTGATCATGCTCTCAACCAGGGTCCGCAGCTCGCCCAGACCATCCGGAGGGACCGGCAGCGCGAGGGCCTCGGAGATCGCCAGCTCCCGGTAGCGGCGGGCCTCGTTCTCGGCGTGCTGCCGGGCGCCGCTGCGCTCCAGGATCTCGAGCACCTCGCCGACCAGGCTGTCAGACATCAGCGGCTCTCCGCCCGGCGGACTGGCGCCATCGGTTGCTCGGATCGTCGGCTGATAGATGGCGATCAGGCGTGCCACGTCCTCGGGAGCCGCGTTCTGCATGGCCCACACCACGGGATACGTCTTCTTTCGCTTGTGGATGTCGCCGGCCACCGACTTCCCGGATTCCTCGCTCGCCCAGAAGCTTCCCTTGAGGTCGTCGGCGATCTGGAAGGCGATCCCGACGTCATACCCGAAGCGCCGGTAGGCGGCGACCACCGCGGGATCGTCGCTGGCCATCATCGCCCCGGTCTCCACCGAGGCGCCGATGAGTGCGGCAGTCTTCTTCTCGATCATTTCCATGTACTCGTCGACGGTCACATCGGTGCGGCGCTCGAAGCTGATGTCCAGGTACTGCCCCTCGCACAGCGCCAGGCAGGTCTCGTCGTAGACCTTCATCACGTCGAGCAGCTTCTGGGGCTCGTATTCCTCAGCCTCCATGAACCGATACAGCGCCAGCCGCGACAGCGCGAAGAGGGCGTCGCCAGCGTTGATCGCCAGCGGGACCCCCCAGAGCGCCCACAGGGTGGCCCGATGGCGCCGCTCTCGATCGGAATCCTCGATGTCGTCGTGCACGAGGCTGAAGTTGTGCCCCAGCTCGACCGCCGCCGCAGCCGGGAGGGCCTTGCGGTAGTCCCCGCCGAGCGACTTGAAGGCGAGCAGGCCCAGCAGCGGCCGCAGGCGCTTGCCGCGCGGCCCCTCCGTCTGGTCCAGCCCCAGGTGATAGGAGAGCATCTCGTAGAGCGGACCGGCGTGGCCGTCCTGGTCGCCGATCACGGATCGCATCTCGGTCTCGATCTCGACCAGCATCTCGTTAAACTCGGCCCTGATGTCCACACCGGAAGGGTACCCGAGGCCGGTGCGGCCGTGAGCCGAGCGCGCCTCTACAAGACCGAGGCGATCGTGCTGCGCAGCATGGATCTGGGCGAGGCCGACCGGGTCCTGACGGTGCTGACGCCCCGCCTTGGCAAGCTTCGCGTGATCGCCAAGGGGATTCGACGGACGCGCTCCCGTCTCGGCGGCGGGCTCGAGCCGTTCAGCGACGTGCACCTCGTCCTCGCTGTCGGGCGGACCTTCGACGTCGTTACGCAGTCAGCGCTCGAGGACCCGCACCTCGGCCTTCGTGACGACCTCCACTCGACGGCGGCCGCCTGGTACCTGGTCGAGCTCGTCGACCGATTCTGCGAGGGGACCTCGGAGTCGCATGAGGCGTTCGAGCTGCTCGCCCAGGGCCTGGCGGCGCTCGATGCGGCGCCTGCCGAGGTGTCGCGCGAGGTGGTGGCACGCTGGTTCGAGCTCCACCTGCTGGATGCAATGGGCTTCCGCCCCGAGCTGACCCAGTGCCTCGATTGCGGAGCGCCGATCGGGCCGGACGGGAACGCCTACTCGCCCGAGGCGGGCGGCGTCCTCGGCCCTGAATGCGCGCACCAGGCGCGGGCAGCCCGTCCGATCTCCGCCGCTGCTCTCAAGGTGATGCGCCACCTCCAGCGATCCTCGCTGACCGAGGTCCTGCGACTCCACCTGCCGGTCGCAACTCAGCGCGAGGTCGAGCGGCTGCTGCACGCCACCGTTTCCGCGGTCCTGGAGCGCGAGCTGCGGAGCCGAGACTTCCTCGCCGAGGTGGCCCCGCGCGAGGTGCCGGTCTAGTCCTCGCCGGCGATCTGCAGCGACTCGAAGCGAATCGCCGCCGGCCCGGCATACTGCGCGAACTGCAGGGTCTCCGACGAGAAGCGCGCGTTGGCCATTGCCTCGAACAGGTTGCCGGTCACGGATCCGGCACTGATCGGCCGACGCCCATCGGGCCCTGCCTGGTATCCGACACGGATCTCCATGCCGAAGTCCCCGCTGAGGGCCTCGACGTTGGGGGCTGAGAAGTCGAGCACCTCCAGGACCGGTTCATCGCCGCCGAGCAGGGCGGCGTAGGACATGTTCCCGGGGGCAATCTCCGCGGTTCCCGGTCGCCCGGTGGCGGGGACGCCGAGGTACTGGGCGAAGCGTTGGGTCGCGGGTCGTGCCCGCAGGATCCCGTCCTCGATGACGAGCAGGTCTTGAGCGGGGATCCCGTCGGAGTCCCAGCGGTAGCTGCCGACCCCGTACGGACGACGCGCGTTCGCGCGCATTGTGACCAGGTCGCCGAGCGGCTCCAGGTCCCCGTAGACCGCTGCCCCGACGTCGAAGCGCGAGAGGTTCTCGTAGGCGGTGCGTGCCAAGGCCTGGAAGACATAGGCGCCGGGAGCGCCCATCACCTGGCCGGACATCAGCTGGTTGAGCGCCTCTCCGGCGATGACCACCGGCCCCAGCCGCGTCCGCGGAGCCGATGCGCGCAGCTTGTCCCGGGCCAACTCGGCTCCGACCCGCACGGTCTCGGCGAGGGCGAGGTCGTCGATGCGCCGCCCTTCCACCTGGCGGAAATACTCGGTCTCGTCCTGGGTGCCACGGGCGAGGAGGGTGATCTCCATCAGCACGCGGGTGGAGGTGGCGGAGGCCACTGCGCCGCGGCTGTTGGCGAGCTCGTCCTCGTAGTACGTCAGGAACAGCTCAGCCCCGCTCAGGCGCACGCCGGATGGTTGCTCCCGCTCGGCGAGCTCCCGGATCTGGTCGGCGGCCTCCAGGCCCGCGGCAGTCGCGTGCGCGGAGTCGACCAGGCGCGGGTCGCCGAGCGCCACGTCCGGCATTTCGGCCGGCCCGGCAAGCGACCAAGGAGGGTTGTCGATCAGCTTTGCCATGGTGACAGCCTCGTCCAGGATGGCCGGCAGGCGATCCAGGTCGACGCGAGCCAGCGGAATCGTCGCGCTGCCACGGGCTCGATCGAGCCCATCGGATCGTCCCGCCCGAGCGGGATGGTCGTTGAAGAGCTCGACCTCGTAGGCCTCGCGCGAGACCTCGCGGACGCTCTCGATCTCCTTCCCGGCCAGGTAGATCTGAACGCCTCGCGAGCGCTCGAGGCGGACGATCCAATCATCGATCCCGGCATGCGCCCGCAGGGTGTTGGTGATGCGCTGGTCCATCGGCCTACGCCAGTCGCAGCCGGGTGCGGACATACGGCCCACCCGCGCCGTTGGGGACAAGCTCCTTCCAGCCCTTGCCGCAGGTGCCCGGCGTGATCTCGAAATTGTCGGCCACCATCGAGACGTCGGCGAGCACGTCGGGAACGTAGCCGGTCATGGCGACCGGCGCGTAGACGACCCCCGTCGGCTTGCCGTGCCGGTATTCCCGGGCGTAGTTCGTCCAGATCTGGATTCCCCAGCCCTTCGGATCCTCCATGCCGTTCAGCGCGCGACAGACCAGGAGCCCGTCGTCCAAGCTTGCCAAGAGCTCGTCGGCGCTGCTCTCGCCGCGGGCGAAGAAGGTGTTCGACATGCGGGCGTATGCCTTGCGATGCACGCTCTCACGGCGGCCGTTCGCCGTGCGGGGGATCCCGAGGCGCGTCGCCGAGTAGAGATCGGTCAGGCCGCGCTGGAAGACGCCGTCCCGGATGATGACGGTCGGCCCGGCAACCTCTCCCTCGTCGTCGATGTAGTAGCCGCCGTAGCCCCCCTGCGCGGTTGGGTCGTCGACGATGGTGACCAGCTCCGACCCGACGCGCTGCCCCACAAAATCGGCGGCGCGCGCCCGTTCCTTGAGGAACATGTCGGTCTCGACGCCGTGCCCGAACGCCTCGTGGGCGATCGTGCCGCTCACCGATGGGTCGGCCACGATGTCGTAGACGCCGGCCGGCACCGGCCGCGCGGTGAGGAGGGCGACTGCCGTCTCGGCCATCGCGGCCAGCTCGCCGGGCGGAACCTCGATCTGCTCGAGCCCACCGGTGCCGCCGCGCCCGAAGTACTCGTAGCGCTGCTGCTGGCCGTCCGACACGAAGAGGACCAGGGCGAGGGTGGTTCGGCGCACCTGCTGGGTCACGAGACCGACCCGGTTCGCGAAGACCTGCTGCTGGAGGGTCTCGCCGTAGCCGGCTGTCGCCTGGACCGCGCGACGGTCGGCGTTCCGCAGCTCATGGCGGAGTGACTCGTAGCGGGCCAGCTTGTCGGCGAGCGTCAGGCTGGCGGGATCGAGCAGCATCGGCGTCGCGTAGTCGGCATCGGCGGGGCCGTCGGGCACGATATCGAGCGATGCCTGCGAGCCGTTCGTACTGCCGGCTCGGACCCTCTCGACGAGCTCGGCGGCAGCGGCGCGCACGGCATCGGGTTCGGTTTGGTCGGTCGCCGTCTCCTCCAGGGAGTGGCCATTCGATGCGGTGAGCACCACCCCGGCCATCGGGTCGAGCCGGTTGGCCGTCTGCCCGCCGTCACGGAGGTCGACGCGAAGGCCTTCGCTCGCACGCATCAGGGCGGCCGCATACGGAACCGAGCGCTCCATCTCCGCCACGACATCGCGCAGGAATCCGAAGCGATCGCGAAGGTCGGCAGCCGCGGCGGCGTCACGATGGTTGAGCGCGGTCGCTCCGGCTTCGGTCATGTGCGCGCACAGGGTAGCGGCTGGCACGGGCTGCGTGGCGCAGCGTGGCGCGGCGTGGCGCGGCCTCGCGTCCAGGGCGGAGCCAATGGGCTGCGCTAGACTCGGGCAGCATGCCCGCCCCAACCATGGAGCTCATCGTCAGCCTCGCCAAGCGCCGCGGATTCGTCTTCGGCAGCAGCGAGATCTATGGCGGCATGAGCGGCTTCTGGGACTACGGACCACTTGGGGTCGAGCTCAAGAACAACGTGAAGGCGGCGTGGTGGCGGCAGATGGTCCAGCTCCGCGACGACGTCGTCGGGCTCGACGCGGCGATCATCATGAATCCGCGCGTGTGGGAAGCCTCCGGACACGTCGCCGGCTTCAGCGATCCGATGGTCGACTGCCGAAACTGCAAGCTGCGCTTCCGAGCCGAGGACCTGAAGGGCACGCCGTCGGAGATCGCCTGCCCCAATTGCGGCAACCGCGGCACCCTCACCGGGGCCCGCCAGTTCAACCTCATGTTCCGCACCCAGGTCGGGCCGGTCGAGGAGTCTGCATCGGTCGCCTACCTGCGACCCGAGACCGCGCAGGGGATGTTCGTGAACTTCGGCAACGTGTCGACCACGGTCCGCAAGAAGCTGCCGTTCGGGATCGCGCAGATCGGCAAGGCCTTCCGCAACGAGATCACGCCGGGCAACTTCATCTTCCGCGACCGCGAGTTCGAGCTGATGGAGATGGAGTACTTCGTCCACCCCTCACAGGAGGACGAGTGGTTCGCCTACTGGGTCGCCGAGCGCCTCCGCTGGTGGACCGATGAGATCGGGATCGCCCCGGATCGGCTCCGGCTACGGCCACACGATCCCGACGAGCTCTCGCACTACAGCCGTCAGACGACCGACGTCGAGTACGCCTTCCCGATGGGCTGGTCCGAGCTGGAGGGGATCGCGGACCGGACCGACTTCGACCTGAAGGCCCACGCCGCGGCCTCCGGCAAGTCGCTCTCCATCTTCGACGAGGCGAGCGGCGAGCATGTCGTCCCCTTCGTCATCGAGCCGGCGATGGGGGTCGATCGCGCCGTGCTGACTGTGCTGCTGGACGGCTATGAGGAGCAGCAGGTCGAGGGCGAGAAGCGGGTTGTCCTGCACATCCGCCCATCGCTGGCGCCGATCAAGGTGGCGGTCATGCCGCTCCTCCGCAATCGGCCCGAGCTGGTGGAGATCGGGCGCCGGCTGGCCGGCGATCTGAAGCACCGCATGGCGGCGACCTACGACGACACGGCCAGCATCGGCAAGCTGTACCGGCGTCAGGACGAGATCGGGACCCCCTTCTGCGTGACAATCGACGTCGACACCCTGACCGATGGCGCCGCCACCATCCGCGAGCGCGACTCGATGACCCAGGAGCGCGTGGCCCTGACTGCCGTCGCGGATCGGCTGGGCGAGCTGGTCGGCTGATGACGAGTGGCGATTCCGGAGGCGCCCGCGACGAGCTCGAGGCCTCGCTGCGAGGCCTCTCAGCCCGCCTCGCCGACCGGCCGGGCGACGACGCCGCACACGAGGCGAGGGCCCGCGCGCTACTGGCCGCGGGACGCCTGGAGGATGCCGAGCGCGACGCGATGGACGCCGTCCGCCTCGATCCCGACGAGGTCCGCTACCGGGAGCTGCTGGCCGAGATCCAGTCGCAACGGGGCGATCACGCCGACGCAGCGGCGGAATATGCCCGCCTGGCCCGCAACGACCCGCGCCAGGTTGCCTGGACGGTGGCCGAGGCGGCCGAGCGGATCGAGTCGGCCGAGACGGAGAAGGGCGTGGAGGCGGCCCGTCGGGCCGTGCGCCTCGAACCGGCGAACTTCGACGCGCAGCTGGCCCTCGCACGAGGGTTGATCAGGCTCGGGGATGGGGCGGGAGCGCTCCAGGCGTCGAGGCGCGCCGCCGACCTGCGGCCCGGCGACGCCGCCGGGCGTGAGGCGCATGCCGACGCGCTCTGGCTGGCCGAGCAGGCGGCGGCGGCGTTCGACGAGTTCAAGGCCCTCGCGACGGAGATCTCGGGCATGGAGCGCGAGCGCGTGCTCGAGAAGGCCAGGAGCGTCTACCGCCGTCAGGCTGGCTGGCTCGGCAAGTGGGTGGCCTCCGTCCGATGGCTCTTCCGGCTTGGCCTCGAACGCGGTTGGCTGAACGTGGCATGAAGGTCGGCGACCTGCGCGAGCACCTGGCGGCCGCGGTGGCCAGCGCCATGCGCCGCCCGGAGCCGGAGGCGGTGGCGCTGACGGCGGATCGCGCCAAGGCGATGGCTGTCGCGTTGGCCGGGCTGGACCCATCGGTCGAGGTTGACCCGGAATCGCTCGTCGTCGGCACGCGCCAGGTGGCGATCATCCTCGGATTCCACCCGGAGCATGTGCGGAGGCTGATCAGGACGCGCCGGCTGCGTGCCGCGCTGGTCGGCGGCGACTACCGGGTCGCGCTCTCCGACCTGTGGCCGCTCCTCGAGGTCCGCTACCGGCAGCCGGGCCGCCGGCGAGTGCGACCTCGCGAGCGCGGCGGCTGACAAGGCAGCGTGCTGCCAGCCTCGCCGACGCCCGATGCGAGCCTGCCGGTCGCGTCACTGCGGGTTGTTCCGTCGGCCGCCCTCACCTCCGCCGAGTGGTCGACCCTGACCGACCTCTGCGTGGCGGCCTTCGTCGAGCCGTGGGACGGCTACTGGGAGTCGATCGGGCCAGGCCTCCACGTCCTGGCCGAGCACCCCGACGGCGGGATCGTCGCGCACGCGGCGATCGTGGATCGTCTGCTCTACCCCGGCGATGCCGTCCTGCGCACCGGCTATGTCGAGGCCGTTGCGACCCATCCCGCATGGCAGGGCCGGGGCCTCGGCACAAGGGTGATGGAGGCGATCGACGGCCTGATCGACGATCGGTATCAGCTTGGGGCTCTGGGAACGGGACGTCACTCCTTCTACGCCCGGCTCGGCTGGGTGAGCTGGCAAGGGCCGACGTGGGTTCGGCGTGTTGATGGCGTCCTGTATCGCTCCGCGGACGAAGACGGCGACATCATGGTGCGCACCACCCCGGCCACCCCGCTCCTGCTCGACCTGACGCTGCCGATCGCGGTCGACTGGCGCCCCGGCGAGGTCTGGTGACCGTCCGCCTGCACGGGGCCGGCCGGGGCAGGCGGAGATCGGTAGAATCACAATCCCGCGCCCAGCATGGAGGTTCCCCGAGCGCCGCATGGCCACGACCGCCACGAAGCTGATCTATACGTTCCGCGAGGGGAACGCGGGAATGCGCGCCCTGCTCGGTGGGAAGGGCGCCGGCCTCGCCGAGATGACGAACGCGGGATTGCCCGTTCCGCCCGGATTCACGATCACGACCGAGGCCTGCAACGCCTATTACGCGGCCGGCAAGGAGCTCTCGCCCGGGCTCTGGGATGACGTCCTGGCGCACATGACCGCGCTGGAGGGCGAGAGCGGGAAGGGGTTCGGCGACGCTGCCAACCCGCTGCTGGTCAGCGTCAGGTCCGGAGCTGCCTTCAGCATGCCGGGCATGATGGATACGGTCCTGAACCTGGGCCTCAACCCCGGGACGGTTGCTGGCCTGATCGCGCTCACCGGCAACGAACGCTTCGGCTACGACGCCTGGCGGCGGTTCATCGCCATGTTCGGACGGATCGTGCTCGAGATCCCGGCGGGGGAGTTCGACGAGCCCTTCGACGAGCTGAAGCGCGAGCTTGGTGCAACCCTCGACACCGACCTGACTGCCGAGGACCTGCGGTCCATCGCCGATCGGTTCCTTGCCCTCGTGGCCGATCGCACGGGGAGCCCGTTCCCGACCGACCCATATCGCCAGCTCGAGCTCGCCACCCGCGCGGTCTTCGACAGCTGGTTCGGCAAGCGTGCGCACGACTACCGCGAATTCAACAAGATCCCGCACGACCTGGGGACTGCAGTGAACATCGTGACGATGGTCTTCGGCAACATGGGCGCCGATTCGGGCACCGGCGTCGCCTTCACCCGCGACCCCAACACCGGCGAGAAGATCCTCTACGGCGAGTACCTGACCAACGCGCAGGGCGAGGACGTGGTGGCCGGGGTCCGCACGCCGGCCAAGATCAGCCAGATGCGCGACGAGCTGCCGGAGGTCTACCAGGAGTTCACCGAAATCGCCGAGCGCCTGGAACGCCACTACCGCGACGTCCAGGACCTGGAGTTCACGATCGAGCGCGGCAAGCTCTACATGCTCCAGACCCGGAGCGCCAAGCGGACGGCTCCCGCCGCTGTGAAGATCGCGGTCGACATGGTCGGGGAAGGGATCCTCACCCGGGAGGAGGCCCTCGGGCGGGTCGAGCCGGCGCAGATCGTCCAGCTCCTCCTGCCGCGCTTCGACGAGGCGGCCAAGGGCCGCGCCGCCGACCGCTTCCTGGCCAAGGGGCTGAATGCGTCGCCCGGTGCGGCGACGGGCCAGGCGATCTTCGACCCGGATCGGGCCGAAGAGGCGAAGGCAGCAGGACACCCCGTGATCCTGGTGCGGATCGAGACCAGCCCGGACGACGTGCACGGCATGCTGGCGGCGCGTGGGGTGCTCACCGCCCGCGGCGGGGCCACCAGCCACGCGGCCGTGGTGGCCCGAAGCATGGGCCTCCCCTGCGTGGCCGGCGCCGAGTCGCTTCAGATCGACTACACGACACGCACCATGCGGGCCGGCGCAGCCACGGTGCGCGAGGGGGAGATGATCAGCATCGACGGGACCACCGGCGAGATCTATGCCGGCGAGCTGCCCACCATCGAGGCGCGATACGAGGACGAGCACGACCTGGCCACCCTGCTCGGCTGGGCCGATGCGGTGCGACGGCTACAGGTCTGGGCCAATGCCGACTACCCGCGTGACGCCGAGCGCGCGCGGGCCTTCGGAGCGCAGGGGATCGGCCTGTGCCGGACCGAGCACATGTTCTTCGAGGAGGAACGGCTTCCGACGGTGCGCCGCATGATCCTGGCAGCCACCCGTGCGACGGATGCCAAGCGCCGCGTCGCGGCAGGTGAGGAGATCTCCGAGGACGACGCCCAGACGGTGGCCACCTTCGACGCCGCCCTGGCGGAGCTCCAGACCCTGCAGACCGATGATTTCGCCGGGCTCTTCCGGGCGATGGATGGGCTTCCGGTCGTGATCCGCCTGATCGACCCACCGCTGCACGAATTCCTGCCGAGCCACGACGAGCTGCTGGCCAAGGTGACCCGGCTCCGGACGGTGATCGAGCTGACCGACGTCGCCGCTCAGCCGGAGGGGATCGGTCAGGAGCTCGCAGACGCCGAAGAGCTGTTGACCGCGGTCGAGTCGATGCGCGAGCAGAACCCGATGCTGGGCATGCGCGGCTGCCGGCTGGGGCTGCTGATCCCGGACATCGTCAAGATGCAGACCCGCGCCATCCTGGCGGCTGCCGCCCGGGTGGCGGGGGAGGGGAAGAAGCCGCTGCCGGAGATCATGATCCCGCTGGTCGGGCATGTGAACGAGCTCGCCGAGACACGGCGCATCCTCGAGGCAGAGGTGGCCAGCATCGTCGCCGCCAGCGGCCAGCAGGTCGAGTACAAGTTCGGGACCATGATCGAGGTCCCGCGCGGCGCTCTCACGGCGGACCGCATCGCGGAGCACGCCGAGTTCTTCAGCTTCGGCACCAACGACCTGACCCAGATGACCTTTGGCTATTCGCGTGACGATGCCGAGGGCAAGTTCCTGCTGCAGTACGTCGAGCGCAAGATCCTGCCCGAGAACCCGTTCCAAGTCCTCGACCGCGAGGGAGTCGGCCAGCTCGTGCGCATCGCCACCGAGCGCGGCCGGGCGACGCGGCCGGGTCTCAAGGTCGGCATCTGCGGCGAGCACGGCGGCGACCCGGCGAGCATTGCGTTCTGCCACGAGGTGGGGCTCGACTACGTCTCCTGCTCGCCCTTCCGTGTCCCGGTCGCCCGGCTCGCTGCCGCACAGGCGGCTCTTGCCTCAGCCGAGGTGCGCGACAAATAGCGGCTCGCCGCTACGGAGCTTGTGTGGTCGCCTCATTCGAGAATTGCCCTTCACCCACCGTGTTCACAGCAGTGACCTCATACCAGTAGACGTCACCGCTCACGAGCGACGAGTCGACGTAGGCGGTTGCGGGCGAAATCTCCACCAGGAACGCCTCGCCGCCGGATGAAGTGCCGCGATAGATCCGGTAGGAGGTGAGCTGGCTACCCCCGTCGGCTGGCGTTGACCAGCTGAGCTCGATCTCGCCTGAGTTCAGCCCCGGGATGGCCATCAGGTTCGTGATGCTGTCCGGCGCAGTTGGCACTGGCGTCGGGACGGGAGTCGGCGTTGGTGTCGGCGTCGGCGTTGGATTCTGGGTGACGGTAGGAGTCGGGATGGGCGTCGGCGCACCGGTCGGCGTGGGCGTCCCGGTGACTGCGCCGGTCGGCCCGGTGGTCGCGCCGGGGCTCGACGTGGCACTTGGCTTCGGGGTCGGCGTCGCGGTGCTGCCGGGCCGGGGAGTCTGGCGAGCGCCGGTTCGCGGCGAGGGGCC
>JBDTQD010000016.1:0-34492 GCA_039932375.1 Chloroflexota bacterium
GTCCCTGGGTGTTGCCGCTGTTCATGTCGTCGAGCAGCTTGCGAACCAGCGCGGCGTTCGGGTGTTCGTCCATGGTCTCCTCCTGCAAGGGCGTGGTGGCCGCCAGCCGCGAAACTGAAGCTTGTGGCCACGTGGTGAGGAGACGATACCGCAGCCACTATCCGACCGATAGATGGCATCCATCACGAGCCGTCGGAACCGCACGGCTGCCCCGCAATGATGGTGATGACATGGCCCGCTTTGCGGCCTCCTTCGATGAATCCGCCGATGCCTGTCGCGGACGGGCTGCCTGGGTCGTACCCGTCGATCCCGAAGGTATCGGTCTGGATGCCGGAACCGGTGCCCGTCCCGGGCAACCATGCGAACCGATTTCCGTAGGCCGCTGCGAGTTCGGGAATGGTGCTCCGGAGCCCGACCTTGTCAGCGGTCTGGATCGTCATCTCGGGGCTGTCGGGTGGGAAGTAGACCCCGCTGATGTAGCCGGAGAACCGGCCGGCCGGCAGGGCGATCGTCAGGTTTGCCCAGCGCACCCAACGGACCAGGTGGTTTTCCGAGGGGCAGGGTTGTGGGGCATCCTCAACCGGATCACCGATCAGCTCGACCAGCTTCGCCATCACCTCAGGCTCGGCCTGGCCGAAGGTGACCGGCCCGAGGCCGTCGGGTCCGAGGACCAGGCCGGCTCCCGGCACACCAGCTGGCTCCGAGAGGAGCCCTGGCACGCTTCTGACCGGCTGCTCAGAGAGGCCAACCGGGCTGGCAATCTTCAAGGCCACGAGAGCAGCCGCGATGATCGCCAGCAAGATCGCCGCTCCGATGAATCGGCCACGAAGCATCAGGCCGCCTCCGTGGACAGGACTCGCTGATGCAGCTCCGTCACGACCAAGCGCGCCGATTCGAAGGCGCCGTGCTGCCACGAGGTGACGTAGCTCATGTGGTCGCCGGCGAAGTAGAGACGACCCCGCAGTTGCTGCAGGCGTCGGTACGTTTCGCTCGCCGGGCCGCTGCGGTCGCGCCACAGGACCCATCCGCCTTCGGAGTAGCGGACGCGGGCCCATTGGGCTGAGAACGAGGTCTCGAATTCGTGCAGGTACGCGTCGCCATGCACGGACCGGCCGACCGCGAGCGCCCGCCGCTCCCGTTGGCCGGGCGTCAGTGCATCGAACGCCTCCGCATCCTCGAGATAGTTGTAAAGGCCAATGATGATGCCGCGTTTGTTCAGGTACCCCGATGACGGGTACCAGATCGTGCCGATCTCGGTATTCGTATCGGTGATGCCCCCGAAGATGCCCTCGTCCTCCTCCCAGAAACGACGCCTGAATTGCAGCCCGAGCTTGCCCGTGTGCATCGGCTGCAGCGACGCGATGTCGAGCTTGGTCTGCGACGGAAGGTTGTTCGGGATCTTGGCGAGGACCATTGGCGGAATAGTGCAGATGCAGTAATCCGCGACGATTTCGGTGCCGCTGCGGCCGCCGTCACCGGTCACGACCACCCGCACGTCGGCGTCGGCGATGGTGATGCTGCGGACCTCTGTGCCGTAGCGGATCGCCCCGCGGATCCGATTGGCAAGCGCATACGGAATACGGTCCATGCCGCCGACCGGCTCGAACATCATCATCGCCTGGTCCCATTCCGACTCAAACGGAAAGTAATAGCCAAGGCGGGCAGCAAGCAGGTCCGAGAGCCGATACGGGGGGGCCGTCGTCCCCAACCGAGGGCCTGCAGATGGCGGATCGGAGTAGCCCCGCCGGCCTGATCCCACGTACCGATCATTCGGTCCCAGGGCCCCAAAGGCACGCAGAAGCTCGACCAGCGCCTCCGCGTCGTCCCGGCTCAGCTCATCGGCGAGCGCACCCTGGTTGACTGCTTTCGCCAGCAGCTCGCTGATGTAACCGAGGGTGTCGGCCTTCGCGGCGCGATGGCGGATCACGGTGTTGGTCAATGGACCCTTCGCATCGCGCTGTGGCTTATTGAAGTAGTAACTATCCGCATTGGCATTGACGAATGGCTCGATGGGCACACCGAGCTCGCGGCAATAGTCGATGGTGGTGTGGTGCTGCGGGATGCGTGCGGGCCCGGCGTTCATGTACAGCCCATTGGCGAATCGGGCGGTCTGGGTGGTGCCATTGAGATCGGTATCGCGCGTGCCGCCCCGAATCGTCCAGTTGCGGCCGCCCGGACGATTGCGAGCTTCGATGATCTCGCACCGGTATCCGGCCTTCTCCAGCTCATAGGCGGCGGTCAGCCCCGCGATGCCGGCACCAAGCACAAGCACGGTGGTGCCGTTTGTCCGGCCCCGAAGGGAGAAGTCGTCTCTGCGTGGCGGATCAAAGGGGACTCGGTACTCAGCCGCCGGCGCGACCAGGTTGAGCACCTCCATTGCGGCCAGCACCGCCCCGGCACCGCCGGCCACTCCCAGCCCATGCAGAAAAGCGCGCCGGGTCAGCGATCCCTGGAGCGGCCCCATCTCCACTCTCTCTGACGACTCTATGCCCACTACACCGGCCGCCTTTCTCTGGTTCCCGGGAACCGTCCAAGCTCGGGAGGAGTATGAGAGAGCGATGCCAAGTTCTCGCAATCGACGCGTCACGTCGGTGCTGGCCGCTATCCCTTGTTTAGGCCTCGCACTCGCGGGTTGTGGCATAGCCTTTCCCTCGCACGATCCCTCGTCCGGTGCCGCTGTGGCATCACATCCCGGTCGAGCGATCGGAATGTTCGCCTTTCACTCGGACCCCCACGGCAACAGCGGCCTGTACCTCACCGAAGCGGACGGAACAGGGGTTCGATTGGTCAGCCAAAACCTGGCCGGCGATCCTTTTGCTCGATGGTCCCCCGATGGCGAGGAACTGGCATTTCTGTCGGGCTCATTTGGCTCGGGGAGGCTTCTCATCGCGGACCTGCGAGGCGCTTCGGAGCGCGTCGTGCGCAGTGAGCCGGTGAGCGCGTTCGACTGGTCTCCGGACGGCGCGATGCTCATCTTCGAGGCGACATCTGGCGGGATCTGGACCGTCGCGCCGACGCAGGACGCAGTCCCCACCAGATTGCTGGATACCGGGCACGAGCCGGTCTGGTCCCCGGATGGGCGAAGCGTCGCCTACTTCGACGGCACCGACAATCTGACCGACATCTACGTGATGAGCGCGGACGGCTCCCGACCTCGCCGCCTGACCGACAATCCGGCCGCCGACTACCAGCCCCAATGGTCGCCCGACGGATCTCAGCTGGCCTTCGTCTCAGAACGCGATAGCAACTCCAACCTGTACCTGGTCGGAGCCGATGGCGCCGGGCTACGTCGCCTGACGAGCGATCCAGCGCCAGAGGAGAACCTCAGTTGGGCGCCTGACGGCAAGCACGTCGCCTACGTCTCCTATCGCGACGGCGCGGATCCGCTGGCCATAGGCATCGGGAATGCGGAGATCTACACGGTCGAGATTGCAACCGGTCAGACCGTGAATATTTCGCAGAATTCTGCCTGGGACGGGGATCCAGCCTGGTCGCGAGACGGCAACTGGATCGCATTCACCCGACGGACCGATCACGGAGATCTGTGGGTCATGCGCCCCGATGGCTCGGGCCAGGCCATGCTGCCCGGCGAGCCGACGCCCGGCTTCAACGACTGCTGTCCCGTCTGGCGCCCGCTCCCGTAAACGTTGGCGGCTATGGCGCGCGCCAAACCTCTGGTCCCGCGAAGTGGCCTACAGTACCGGCGATGACCGGACGGATTGGCTTCGCGGTCCGGGCTGCAGCAACGGTGCTCGTCGCGCTGGTCCTTGCCCACAGCCTGATCTTCCTCGCGGGCTACGGCGCCGCCTTCGGTCACGCCATGGCCGATACCGGTCACGACGATCGCTGGACGAGCGCCGCCGTGTCATGCCTGGCTCTTGGCGTCGGGCTCCTGCTGGCCGCAGCCTACCGACTGCGTCAGCTCCGGCGCATTGCTAACGAGTCCGGCGCTCGGCGACTGCCGACAGAGCCCGATGGTCGCGTCTTCCTGCGCCGCTGGATCGCGTGGTGGTTCGCCATGACCCTCGCAGCTGCCGTGCTCTTCATGCTCCAGGAGAATCTCGAACTGGCCCGCATCGGCGTGCCGCTGCCGGGGATCGGGGTGCTCCTCTCCGCCATCTATCCGAACGCCTTTGCCATCATCGTGGTCGTCTCGCTCGGGGTGTCGTTGGTCGCCGCGCTCTTCAGCTGGGAGCTCGAGCTCCTGATCAGTCGCATTCGCGCCGTCCAGCCACAGGGTCGACCAAGGGCAATTCGCCGGTTTGGACGCGTTGATCTCATCGACCGTCGCCCAGGGTCGATCCTTGGCCGCCGACTTGCAGTCCGCGCGCCTCCCAGCATGGTTGCGTGCTGAGGTCTGATTCCTCGGCTGTCCGACGCCGGAAACGCTTCGGCGTCGCAATCTGCAACTCGCCTCCCACTGGGGACCTGCTATGAATAAGCATCCTGCGCTTCGCGTCCTCGTGCCGACCTGCGCCGTCCTGCTGGCGCTGCTGTCGACGGACCTGGCGGCGGCACACGTCGTGAAACAGGCCGGAACCTATACGATCGAAATCGGCTGGCAGCACGAGCCCACCTACGTCGGCGAGGCGAACGGCGTGCAGGTCATCGTGCATGACGCCGCTGGCAAGCCGATCACCGACCTGGCTGAGGACGACGTCAAGGTCGTCGTCTCGACCGCTGGACAGCAGAGCGGCGAGCTGACCCTCGCGCCCGGCTTCGACCTGGAGGAGGGTTTCGGCACGCTCGGCGAGTACAACGCGGCGATCGAGCCAACGGCACCGGGCAACTACACCTTCCATCTCACCGGCGCGATCCACGGTCAGCCGGTCGACATCACGGTGACCTCGTCGGATACCACCTTCGATAGCGTCAAGGGCATGACCGAGATCCAATTCCCGGCGAAGCTGCCAACGCTGACCGAGCTGGTGACGCGCCTCGATCGGATCGACTCGCGGCTGGCCGCCAACGGCACCGGACCCACCCAGGCGGCTGTTGATGCCGCCCAGGCGAGTGCAGACAAGGCCAACCAGGCGGCCGCCCGCGCCTTGCTTGTGGGAGGGGGGATCGGCCTGGCTGGGCTGATCGTCGTGCTCTGGTCGCTGATGGCGGCCCGGCGACGCGGGCAGGTCACTCGGAGGTAGGCATGCGCGCAGTCGTTCGTGGAGCGCTCCTCGCAGCCCTCGTCCTCGGGGGAGCTCTTGCGCTCCCCCGAGAGGCGGCGGCGCATGCGCTCCTGATCGCCTCGGACCCGGCGGCCGGAGCCACGCTCGCCACGCCGCCGACCCTTGTCAGCCTCACCTTCGGGGAGGCCCCCGACCTGAAGCTCACCGCCGTCAGGGTCCTGGACGCATCGGGTCACGACCAGGCGGCCGGGCCGATCCAGGGGGTGGCGGGTGAGCCGACCCAGGTTCGCGTTGCGCTGAAGCCGCTGCCTGACGGCGTCTTCACGGTCGCCTGGCGCACCGTCTCCAAGGTCGATGGCCACCTGGCGGCCGGGTCGTTCGCATTCGGGGTGGGTGTCCCTCCACCCTCGCCTGGGCCGGGGAGCGCCAGTGGCGGCACGGTCAGCCCAAGCGGCTCCCTGCCCGCAGATGTCGCTCGCTGGCTGCTCTACCTGGGGCTGGTCGGTCTCTTCGGAGCGGGATTCCTGGGGTTCGCCATCGAACCGCACCCGCCGCGCTCGATCGTGCAGATGGCGGGGATCGGCTGGGCGGTCTTTGCCGTCGGAACCGTGGCCGTGATCGGGGTCCAATGGGCCGACGCGAAGGTCGACGTCAGCACGCTGCTGGGCAGCTCGATCGGCATCGGAGGGGCCGAACGCGTCGGCGTGGCGATCCTGGCGGGGATCATCGTCGTCGTCCTCTGGGCACGGTCCGAGGCTCAGCGTTGGCAATTCGGCCTACTGGCCGCAGTCGCCGCAGCGGCGATGCTGATGGACGTGCTCAACGGGCATGCGGCGAGCGGTGGGGCGTGGGTCCTGCAGGTAGGCGTGCAGTGGCTCCACGTCCTGGGAGTTGGCGTCTGGATCGGGGGACTGGCGGCACTGCTGGTCTCCGTTCGGGGCCTCCCCAGCGTGGAGAAGGGGAAGGCGGTTCGCATCTTCTCGACCTGGGCCGGGCTGGCCCTGGCGCTGGTGGCCGGCACTGGATTCCTGCGTGCCCTCTCGGAGGTCCAGACCATCGGGGCGCTCCTCGGGACTGGCTTCGGGATCGTGGTGATCCTGAAGACGCTCGCGCTTGGCTTGCTGGCACTGCTCGGCGCGACGAACCGGTTCTTCAACGTTCCCGTTGCTGGGCAGACGCTCGGCGGTCTCCGCCGCGTTGGCTCGGTCGAGCTGACGATTGGCGCTGCGGTGCTCGCGCTCACCGGGCTCCTCGTGAACCTGGCGCCGCCGTCCGCGGCGGGCACCGCGCCGGAGCCGATCGCCCGCCCGGTGGTTGCGGTGGGCAGCGACTTCGGAACGAGCGTGAAGGTCAGCCTTCTGGTGCAGCCCGGCGCGGCGGGCTTCAACCAGTTCACGGCGACCGTGACGGATTACGACACTGGGGTTCCGGCGTCCGCCAAGAGCGTCGCGCTTCGCTTCCAGCTGGTGTCGCGCTCGGGGATCGGGGAGTCCACCCTCGACCTGGCCTCGACCGGGTCAGGTCGCTTCGCGGCGAACGGCGGGAACCTCTCCCTGGATGGCATCTGGAAGGTAACCGCCACGGTTGCGGGACCGGGCGGAACGGTCGAGGTGCCCCTGGTGGTGGCGACGCAGGTCGCCCCCCAGCTGCTGGACATCAGCGCCACGCCGGGCACGCCGACCATCTACACAGTCCACTTCGCGGATCGGTCCACAGTGCAGGTCTACGCCGATCCGGGCGGCGCGGGGCCCAACGAACTTCATGCCACGTTCTTCGATGCGGCGGGCGCAGAGCTGCCGGTGCCCAACGCCACGGTCGCCTTGACGCCAACCGATGGGGCGGCATCGATCCTTGTCCCTCGTCAGCTGGAGCCCGGCCATTTCGTCGCGGACGTGACGCTCGCCGCTGGCTCGTTGGGGATTGACGTCATCGGGCAGGCTCCTGGCGGCGACCCCCTGCATGCTCATCTCCAGACCAAGATTGGGCCATGATCAGCCGATGACCCCGCGTCAACAGCCTCGCTTCGCTTCCCTCGTGGCGATCGCGCTGCTGCTTGCGTCGTGCGGCGGGCAGTCCACGCCCAGCCCCAGCGTGAGCCGGCCATCGTCCCCGGCCGTCATCACCATCGACCAGCCGGTCGCCGGCGATACGGTGCAGGGCGGCAGCGTGCACGTCGTGCTCACGCTGACCGGCGCCAAGATCGTGAAACAGACGACGACCAACATCCGCCCCGACGAGGGGCACGTCCACCTCTACGTCGATAACGTGCTGGTATCGATGAACTACGGTCTGGAGCAGGACCTGCCGGTCCACCCCGGCACCTACGTCCTGAAGGCCGAGTTCGTGGCCGCCGACCATGCCCCATTCAACCCGCGGGTCTGGTCGGCGGAGACGATCTTCACGGTCAAGTAGGTGAACCAGCACCGCGCGGCGCCGATCGCCGTCCTGGCGCTCGGCCTGGCCATCGCCTCGATCGCGCAGGGCGTGGTTCCGCTCGCCTCCCCGCTCTTCGATGGGGTGGTGGTCGCCGACCCATACCGATACCTCGCGCCTCCGTCGGGCGCAGCAGGATCGCCGACCTCGGCGGCGGCCACGGTGAAGATTGCGAATGGGGCGAGCCCGGCGTTCGCGGTGTACACCGACGAGACGCCGCCCCAGGCAGAGCTGCTCGCGCACGGTGGCGAGCTGTCGCTCCGGGCGGGAACCACCGCTTTGAAGGTGACGATCGACCCAATCACCCCGCCCTCGACGACACCGGCCGTCGCGCTTGCGGGCAACGTCTACCGCTTCACCGTCACCGACCAATCCGGCGCAGCACTGGCTGTGGTTGCCGGTCAGACGATCACGCTCGCGATGCGCGGGCCGGACGGAATCTCGGCCGACTCGAGCATTGCGCGACTCGAGAACGGGGCATGGCAGGCGCAGCCGACTGGGCCGTCGGGGCTGCAGAACTTCCTTCTGACCAACACCGCGGCCTTCGGCGATTTCGCGATCCTGGGCAGGATCGCCGACAATCCCACAGACAACAACCCGCTGCTCCTGATCGCAGCGCTCATTGCCGCTGGCCTGATCGGCCTGCTTGGATTGCGGTCCTTCGCGATGACTCGTCAGGTGAGAGGGAGCTCACCGAGCGGGGGACGCCGACCGCCTCCGGCTAGGCAATCGCGCCGGGAGAAGCGCCGTCCATGAAGCACGGAGGACCCATGCACAGCCCCGGCCGACCGGTGATCACGCTCCTCGTCCTAGTGCTGGCGGCCTGCGCTCCTGCCGCGTCGGCGCCCGGTGCAGCTCCGTCCAATGATCCGATCCGGATTGGTGCGGTCTTCCCGCTGACCGGCAACGCCGCCAAGCTGGCGGGATACGAGCTGCGCGGCGTACAGATCGCAGCCGACCTGGTCAACGCCGACGGCGGCGTGAAGAGGAGACCGATCGAGCTGGATGTGCGCGATCTTCAGCGCGAAGCCGATGCGCCGGCGGTGATGGCCTCACTGCGGAAGAGCGGCGTGCAGGTCGTCATCGGCGCCTATGGATCTGACCTTTCGATCGCCGCCAGCCAGGCGGCCGATGCCGCGGGACTGGTCTATTGGGAGGCCGGAGCGGTGGCCGATCGGCTGACCGGCCGTGGCCTCCCGATGGTCTTCCGCGTCGGCGCGAGCGGCAGCAATCTGGGCTCCAACTCCGCCCGTTTTGCCGCCGCCGAGCTGGCGTCGCGGCTGGGGGTTGAGACGACCAAGCTGCGGGTCGCGATCGTGGCGGCCGACGATCAGTACGCCGGCTCGGTCGCCGATGCCGCCGCGTCGACGGCGCGGTCGCTTGCCATGCCGATCGTGGTGCGCACCACCTACAGCCTCATCCTTCCCGCCTGGAAGCAGGTGATGGCCGATCTGGCGGCCGCCCATCCGGACGTCATCATCCTCGCCTCGCACATTCCCGACGGGATCGCCTTTCGCCAGGCGATGGTCGCGTCCGGCCTGAAGGTGAGCGCCCTGATCGGCTCGACGATGGCCGAATGCGACCCGGACTTCGCCGGTGAGCTCGGCGCCGACGCGATCGGCATCTTCGCCTCCGACCGACCGACCGGTGGCTTCCAGGCCGACGCGCTCACCGCGGACGCGCGGGCCGTCTACGACCGATTCGCCGCCGCCTGGGGATCGCCCGCCATCGACCACGCCGGCCCGGCGGCTGGCTATGGAGATGCCGAATACTCGATCTCTGGCCCCGGGGAGTCCGCGTCGTCGGCGGCCACCGAGGAGGCGCTCTCCGGCTTCTCGGCGGGCTGGGCTCTCTTCAATCGCGTTCTGCCATCCGCGGGCCGCGATGTGGACGCGGCGTCGGTCGCAGCAGCGGCTCGCGGCATCGACCTGCCGGACGGCTCGCTGCCCAATGGCGCCGGCCTGCGCTTCTCCGCCGACCAGGCGACACTCGGCCAGAACGAGCGGGCGGCAGCGGTGATCTGGCAGTGGCAGGCGATCCGCACCTACGCCTTCGTCTGGCCGGCCACCTTCGCGACAGGATCGATCAGGTTCGTGCCGCTGCCGTGATGGCGAGCGCGCTGGCGATGCCGCGACGGCGTGCGGCGCTGGAGACAACGTGGCTGCTGGTCGGCTTGGCCACGGTCGCTCTTGCCCGTGCCGCGGTGAACGGCAACACGTCGCTGACCGCGTTCGCCAGCGGCACGGGGTTCGCGGCGGTCCTGGTTGCCTTGGCGTTGGCCGCAGGATGGCGGCCGTCGATGCCACGAATTCGCGCGCTGGTCCTGGGGGTGGCAGCCGGCGGCGTGCTGGTCGTCCTGCCGAGAGTGGTCCATCCACTGCTGCCGTCGGTGATCGGCATGCGGCCTGAGCCGCTCGTGGCCTGGAGCCTGGTGACGGCGGCTGTGGCGGTCGGCGAAGAGGTGCTCCTGCGCGGTGCGCTCTTCGATGCGCTCGGTCGGGCCGGCGGCGTCGGGGCCGGCGGCGTCGGAGCGGCCGTCATCGTGACCAGCCTTGCCTTTGCCCTGATGCATGTGCCCCTCTACGGCTGGCAGGTCGTCCCGCTCGACCTCGGCGTGGGGATCTTCTTCGCCGGCCTGCGACTCGCCTCGGGCGGCGTCGCCGCTCCGGCTGTGGCCCACTTCCTGGCCGACCTCAGCACGTGGTGGCTCTGATGCGCGACCGCCGCCGGCTGGCCGTCGCGCTGCTGGCCCTTGGCCTGTTGTCGGTGGGGCTGGCGCAGCGCACCGACCCGCCGCTGACAGCGCCCCTCTTCGACGGCGTGTTCATCGAGGAGCCGTACCGCTTCGTCCAGCCGCCCCCCGGTGCGGCGGGCGGACCTCTGCCCGTGCAGGTGACGGAACCGGTCGTCAAGGGTGCGGTCGACCTGATGGCGGTCGCCACCGGCGAGGTCCCGCCCCAGGCGCAGATCGTCGCGCAGGCCGATGCCTTCGCCGTCTTGGCCGCAACGACCTCGATTGTCGTCACCATCAAACCGTCGGCCCTGGCCGGCCCGCCTGCCTCGGCCGATCAGCGGATCGTGGGCAACGTGTACAGCGTGCAGGTGACTGACCAGGCCGGAGCGCTGCTTCAGCTTCGGCCTGGCACGGTCGTGACCATCATCCTCCGTGCCCCCAGCCCGAACGTCGTTGGCCAGGTGGCCCGCTTCGACGGGACGAATTGGGTCATGCTGCCGACCGAGCACGGTGGCCTCCCCGACCTGTTTTCGGCCAACATCGAGCAGCTCGGGGAGTTCGCGGTGGTGCAGACGGGCGAGGTCGCGTCCGCCGGCCCGCACCCTTCGGGCAGCACGGCAGCGCGGTCGCCGGCCCCGTCCGGTGGCTCGGGCGGCGGCTCGGGCGCAACGAATGTCATCGTGATCCTGTTCGCGATCGCCGCCGTCGGGGCGGGCCTGGCGTGGGGAATCCTGGGGGACGCCCAGCGTCGCTCGGGTCGCTAGCGTCAGCGGGCGCGACCCTGACGCAGCGTCTCAACTGACTTCGCGATGCGCCGCTGGCGTGTCTCATCGGTCTTGGCGCCTTCGATCGACGTCACGTGATATGACCTGAGGCTGCGCGACAGGCCATCGAAGGTCTGCCGGGCCTTCGGCTCCGCGTCAAGGGCGGCGGCGAAATCAGCCGGGACCGATACCTCCCTCGGCTCGGTATCGAGGTCGATCTCAACATCCAGCTCGTCTCCACCGGCGATATGAGCGCCGGCGCGGGTTTCGGCGCTGACGCCGACCATGAACTTCCCGCTCACGACGGCGATCGTGCTGCGGTAGGTGAAGCCGTTGAGCGTGACCTTCACCGGTGGACGCCTGCCCGCGCCCAGGGCATCGACCACCTCATCAGGCACGTGGATGCCGGTCGCGGTCTTGTCGCCCTGCAGGATGGTGGTATGGAATCGCACTTCAGCTCTCCTCCGCTGCATGCTCATGTCCCGAAGGCGGATCGACGGCGGGAGACGCGCCCGCGTGCTGCGGGTGGCGACGGAGCCGATGTCCCAGCAGCCCATGCGTCGGGCTGGCCACGAAGGTGAGCACGAAAACCGCCGTTGCGAGCAGCACGATCGTGCCGCCCGACGCCGTCCCCAGGTGGAATGACAGGTAGTAGCCTGCGATGCCGACCGCGGCGCCGAGCAGCGAGCCGAGCGCCAGCATCGGCACGAAGCGGTCGACCAGCAAGCGCGCGGTGGCAGCCGGGGTGACCAGCATGGCCAGCACCAGGATGATGCCGACCGCCTGGATGCTGACCACGATCGTCACGGTCAGGATCACCAGCAGCAGCGCGTCGAGGGCGAAGACGGGGTAGCCGAGCGCTGAGGCCAGGGTGCGGTCGAACGACACCAGCACCAGCTCCTTGTGGAGCGCCGCCAGCACTACCAGGATCGCCAGCCCCACGCCCGCGCTGACGGCGATGTCGCCCGCCGAAACGCCCTGCAGGTTACCGATCAGGAACCCGGTGAGGTCGCCCTGGAAGGTGTGGCGCGTGCTGATCAGCACGATCCCCAGCGCAAAGGCGGCGGCGAAGAAGATGCCGATGGCGGCGTCCTCCCGGATCCGCCCTCCGCGCGCGACCAGGGCGATGCCGAACGCGGTGATCAGCCCCGCGACCAGTGCGCCGCCAAAGATGCTGAGTCCGGCGAGGTAGGCCAGCACGATGCCGGGGAAGACGGCGTGACTGATCGCATCGCCGATGAAGGCCAGTCGCCGAACGATCACGTACGCGCCAATCGCTCCGCAGGTTGCGCCCATGACCACCACCTCGGCCAGGGCGCGCAGGACGAAGTCGTAGCCGAGCGGATCGGTGAGCCAGCTCATCGGTCCGTCCTAGCCTGCCGCAGGTCGGTCGTCCGACCCGTGGTGATGGCCCCCGCCGTGCACATGCGTCTGATCCCCCTCGCGCACGATCAGCAGCTCGCCGCCGAAGGTGGCGTGCAGGATCGCCGGGGTGAAGGTCTCGGCCGGCGGCCCGTAGGCCACGATCCGGCGGTTGACGAAGCAGAGTCGATCCGAGATCTCGGCCGCCGACTCGAGGTCGTGGGTGGCATGCAGGATGGTGGCTCCGCCGTCGCGCAGCTCCCGCAGCAGGTTCACGATGAGCTGCTCGGTTGTCTGGTCGACGCCGGTCATCGGCTCGTCCAACAGCAGGACCGATGCCTCCTGCACCAGCGCCCGCGCCAGAAAGACGCGCTGCTGCTGGCCGCCCGACAGGGCGCCGATCTGCGACTGGCCGAGGTCGGCCATCGCGACCCGCTCGAGGGCGTCGCGGACCGCTGCGCGATCCTTCGTCCCGGGAATGCGCAGCCAGCCGACTCGGGGATAGCGCCCCATCATGACCACTTGCTCCGCGCTGATCGGGAAGCTCCAATCGACCGCCTCACGCTGCGGCACGTAGGCCAGCCGGTCTCGTTGCTCCGAGACCGGACGGTCATCCAAGAGCACGGTGCCGGTCGTCACCGGGGCGAGTCCCAGGATCGCCTTGAGCAGGGTGCTCTTGCCGGATCCGTTCGGCCCGATCACGCCGACCAGCGTGCCCGGCGGGATGGCGAGGTCGATGTTCTGCAGCACCGGCCCGGCGCCGTAGCCGGCGCTGACGTCGCGAAGGGCCAGTCCCGGTTGGCTGAGGGTCACGCCATCATGATACGCAGTCTCGCCTGTGCTAGCCTCTTGCACATGGATCGGACCACCCTTGCGGCCGCCGCCAGGCTTGCCGCCGCAGGCGAGCGAGTCACCAGACAGCGGCTCCTCGTCGCCAACGCCCTCGCCGCCGAGGGCCGCCAGATGACTGCCGAGGAGCTGTACGGCGGCCTGCGTCGGCATGAGCCGGGGATCGGGCGAGCGACCGTCTTCCGTACGCTCGAGACGCTCGTCGAGGCTGGCGTGGCGCGGCGCCTGGAGCTCGAGGGGCACGTCTACGCCTATGTCGCCTGCCTGCCGGCCCATCACCATCACGTGGCCTGCACGCGTTGCGGCCGCGTCGAGGAGATCGACGAGGCGTACGTCACGCCGATCGCGCATCGCCTCGCCCTGGACCTCGGCTTCGAGATCGACGACGCGCGGCTCGACTTCTACGGTCGCTGCGCATCCTGCCGAGCGGAGGCTGCCGCCTCAGCCTGAGGGCTTGTGTTCGCCTCGCTTCAAGTGATACCGTGTCTCACACACATGAGACAGCATCTCATCTTGAGGGTCGCATCGACACTGGCGCTGGGAATCGGCCTGGTCGCGTGCGCGGGGCCATCCCCGGGAGCCTCCGACGGGCGCCTGCGAGTGGTGGCGACCACCACCCAGGTTGGTGCCGCGGCGCACGAGGTCGGGGGCGATGCGATCCAGCTCACCGTCCTGCTGGCCCCTGGCGCGGACGCGCACGAGTTCGAGATGACGCCCCCCGCGGCAGCCGCCATCGAGAAGTCGGACCTGATCCTCGAGAGCGGGGCGAGCCTCGAGACATGGCTGACCCACTCCCTGGTCACGATCGGTGGGGAGGATCGCCTTCGCGACATGAGCAAGGGGGTTACGCTTCGTCACCCCGACGACCCCAGCAACGCCGAGGAGGTGGATCCGCATTGGTGGCTGTCGGCACCGAATGCCAGCAAGATGGTGGAGAACGTGCGCGATGCGCTGGACGTCGCCCGCCCCGACCTGGCTGACGGCTTCTCGACCCGTGCCGCGACCTACCTCGCGCGGCTCGCGGCGGCCGACGTCAAGATTCGAAGTCTGATGGCCGAGATCCCCGCGCAGCGGCGGGGGATCGTTACCAACCATGACGCGCTCGGCTACTTCATGGACGAATACGGGCTGCACTTCGTCGGCTCGATCTTCCCGAGCCTGGACGTCTCGGCGGAGCCGAATCCGGCGCAGCTCGCCGCGCTGGCGGACACGATCAAGCGCGGGCACGTCATTGCGATCTTCAGCGAATCGGCCGTCAACCCCCAGCTCGCACGCGCGATCGCCGATGAAACGGGCGCGCACGTCGTCGACACGCCGCTCTACACCGACTCGCTCGGACCGCCCGGATCCGGGGCCGAGACGCTGGACGCCATGCTCCTGCATGACGCCCAGGTGATCCACGACGCGCTCGTGGCCACCTAGCCTGCGGCGGCTCCCCCTCGCGGGGTCGTTATTACCCTGGCTGCTTGTCGTGACCCGATCCGGTCCTGCGGGGTCACCTGAGCAGTGGGACTGCTCGCGTGTCACCTGAGGCGCCCTGTCGCGTCGCGACAAGCAGCCACATTGATATTTGAGCGGCTAAGCCGACTCCGCCGGTTTCTCAGGCGTGTCTTCAACCGGGTCGGGCAGCGACTCACCACCTGGCTCTGCCTCTTCCGGAGCCGATTCAGGTTCGGCGGGCGGCGAGGGTTCCGGCGCATCGGGCGCCCTGGCCGCCTCCTCGTGCGCCTTCAGCGCGGCGAGCAGTGCCTCGCGGCGCGCCTCGGCCTGCTCCCGCGCATCGGCCTCCTCGCGCTCCTGGTCGCCTCTGCGTCTCACGGTGCGCCGAGTCTACTCTCGGCGCGGCCCGCAGCTCAGTACCCCGAGGCGGTGGAGGGAGCCGCCGCCTGACTCCCAGCGGCCGCACTGGCCGACGCCTCGCCGACCGGCGCGATGAACCACACTCCGCCGGTTCCCTGCCCGTTCGAGTCGCCCGCGGCGGTGTCGCCGGAGTAGTAGTAGAGCGGCTGACCGTTGTGCGTGACCTGCTTGGTGCCATCGGTCCAAGTCGTGGTGCCGAAGGTGCCAGTAACGCCCGTTCCTGCCTGTACCGCCGAGCCATCTCCCTTGAGGACCGGCCAGGTGGTGGCGCAGGCGCCTGTCTGGCAGGTGCTGGCGCCGCCCGTGTCCTTGGTCAGGATGTAGAGGGTCTTTCCGTCCGGTCCGGCCAGCGCGTCGCCGGCCGCGGTATGCGAGACGGTGATCTGGAGGGCGGCGCCTGAGCTGGGCGCGGTACTGCCGCCGCCGCCGTTCTGGCAGGCGGCGAGGAGCAGGGCGCCGGCAGCGAGGATCGACAGGATCGCTGGCGGGCGAAGTGGATTGAGGCGCATTCGATGTTCTCCTGGACTGATGGCGTCACGGGCTCCGGGCCCTTTCCAGTTTGTACGCACGACGTTACACGCCATCGGCTCCAGCAGGCGGACAAGGATCGACCGGCTGATCGGCAGCCGGTCGAGACCAATGGTGGCGGCTCGCCGCCGTCAGTTGACGGTGAAGTCGGTGACCATCCCCTGCGCAACGTGCCCGACGAGGTTGCAGATGATGGCGTAGTGGCCCGCGGCCAGGGTCGCGGTGAATGTCCCGGACTTGCCCGCCGCAGTCTCCGGCACTTCGCCGACGGGGCTGTAATCGTCCTCGACGACCACGCCATTGACCAGAGGCAGGTCCTTGGCGAGGGTGTCGGTCTTCAGGATCACGAACTCGTGGACCATGGTCCCGTTGTTGGTGACGTTGAAGGTCACGCTGCCGGCGGGGGCCGTGGTGGCGCTGAGGTCGATCTTGTACTCGGTCAGCGTGCCGGTGATCGTGGTTGGGGTCGTCGACGCGGTCGTCGACGCGGACGGCGACGCGGTTGAACTGCATGCCGCCAGTGCAAGTGCGAGCCCGATCAACGCGATCGGGAGAGCGCGGTCTGTCTTCATGGGGATTCCTGCCTCTGCTATCTCAAATTAATTACGTGACGCCCGAAGGCGTCGCGCATGCATCACACGGTGATGTCTAAGGCTGGCGGCCGGATGGGCCAAACGGCACCTTCCCACAGGCCGATCGTCCACCGGCCCGGCGCCTACCATGCTGCCGATGGCTGCCACGGTCGACGTCCAGACGCGCTGGGACGACGCAGACCGGCACGCGCACATCAACAACGGCGCCTATCTCGCGCTGATCCGCGCAGCGCACGACCTCGCCGTCGAGGCTGATGCCGCCCTCGCCCCTGCCAACGATCTGCGGGGGCTCGAGATCTCCTACCGCGCCCCCGCCCCGCCAGGTGCGATTGTCACGGTCCAAGTCGAGCCGCTGGACGCTGAGGGCCCGCTGCGCCGCGTGAGCTACAGCCTCTCGGTGGCTGGCGATCCCGTCGCCGAAGCTACGGCCACATGGCAGCTCTCTGGCGCTCCGATCCTTCTCGCCTTGCCCGTCATCGATGAGGTACACGGTCGGCCATTCAGCTTCGAGCATGCGGTCAGCACGTACGAGCTCGGCCCCGGCGGGACGGTGCGGCCGCAGGTCATCGTGCAGTGGCTGGAGCACGCCGTCTTTCGTGCGAGCCAGCGGGCGGGTTGGTCGCCCGAGCGGATGGAAGAGGCGGAGTTCGTGCCGCTTGTGATCGGCCATCACCTGGTGCTGGGTGAGCCCGCGGTGGAGGGCGACACAGTGGAGGTGACCAGCCGCCTGGTCCAGCTGCGCCGCGTCTCGGGGATCTGGCTTCACCGGGTGCACCGCGCTGGCGGAAACCTGATGGCGGCAGACCACACGCGCGGTGCCTTCGTAGATCTGAGCGGGCGGATCCACGCCGCACTGCCGCAGATCCTCGATGACCTGCTCCGCGGCGAACCTGGGGATCCCTAGCGGCCCCGGAAGTGGCGGTCGAGCTCCGATGACCATCGGCGCGCGAGCGCTGGCGACGGCGTGCGTGGTCATCCTCAGGGCGAATTCCAGGCGCACGCTCCTTGACAGATATGGTTGCTTGTGCAACTATTCACTTACAGATAGTTGATGGAGCAATTACATGACCATGAGTCGCACCAACCCAACAACCCGCCTTCTTGGCATCGCGGGCAGCCTGCGCACGGAATCGTTCAACCGGGCCCTGCTGCGCGCCGCCGCCGAGCTGGCACCGTCGGGCGTCGAGATCACGACCTTCGACGAGCTCGGCGCACTGCCCTTCTACGACGGCGACGTCGAAGCGGCCAGTAGCCCGGTCGCGGTCCGCAACCTGCGGTCGGCGATCGACGCTGCAGATGGCCTCTTGTTCGTCACGCCCGAGTACAACGATGGCACCAGCGGCGTCCTCAAGAATGCCATCGACTGGGCCTCGCGCCCGCCGCAGCGGGCCCTCGCAAGCAAGGTGGCGGCCGTGATGGGCGCTTCGGTCACGCCGAGCGGTGCTCGCGGAGGGATCGAGTCGGTCAAGCGTTCGCTGCGCCGCGCAGGCGCGGGGGTGCTCGAGGAGCAGGTCGCCATTCCATCGGCGGCCAGCGTTTTCGATGCAGACCTGCACCTCACCGATCCGTTGATCCGTGCCGAGGTTGCCGGCCTGGTGGCCACGCTCGCCGCGCGAGCCCGCACCGCCGCCGCGGAAAAGGTCGCCGCCTAGCCCGCCAGCGCGAGGCGCTCCAGGGCCTCGAGCGGCAGCCAGACCCAATCGGGCCGATTATCGGCCTCGTAGTGGACCTCGTAGCAGGCCTTTTCGAGCTCGAACGCCGCCAGCAGCGACCGGTCGTCGGGGTCGATCCCGCCGTATCCATCCAGGAACGCTGCCCGAGCCTCAAGCAACCAGCCGGGCATCCCATCGGGGCTGGCGCCGGCCTCGATCGCCGAATGAGCGGCATAGTCCAGCGACCGCAGCATGCCGGCGACGTCGCGCAGGCGAGATGCCGGCGCACCCCGCTCAGCAGGTGTCCGTGCCGGCTCGCCTTCGAAGTCGATCACCATGAAGCCGGTCTCAGTGCGCAACAGCTGGCCGAGGTGATAGTCACCGTGGATGCGGCTCACGCGCACCTCTCTCGCGGACGTGATGCTGTCCAGCCCCCCATCGATGAGCGGGGCGATCGCGGCCAGCCGCATGCGGGGCGCGCCGTGCAGGGCGGCCAACGCCCCGTCCAGCTGACCTCCAGCAGCCGAGCGCCAGTCCGCCAGCTCGCCCGACGTCGCGACCCGCGATGGGAAGCCCGGCGTCGTGGGACGCGAGGCGAGTGCCGCATGCATGCGTGCGGTCAGATCGCCGATCTGCTCGACGCCGGCAATGGCTTCGGCACCTACACCGGGCGAACCGATGAGGTGCCCGAGCAGCCAGCTCCATGCGTCGCCCGCTGACGGCATGAACTGCTGCAGCAGGGCAGCCGAGTGTGGCTCGCCGTCGAGCAGGTAGGTCGCCGATCCCGCCACGGCAGGTGCCTGCGCAAATTCGACCGTCGTCAGGAAGACACTCACCTCGACCTCCGGATTGGCGCCGGGCTCCAGCAACCGATAGACCTTCAGCATCAACCGGTCGGCGAACGCCACCGAGGTGTTCGACTGCTGCACGCCCAATCGTCGTTCGCCGACGCTAGCCAGCTCCCCGGCCCCGCCGGGCAGCAGCTCACCGAGCGTCGGGGTCGGGGCAAAGACCCAGCTGCCGCGTGCCGCATCGAGCTCGCCACCCGCCACGATCAGGGAAGCGATCGCGCGCCAGACTCCTTCGCCATCCCTCGGCTCGCGAAAGGCATCGTCATCGACGATTGCGGGCACCAGGTAGCGGCTGACCCCTCCGCTGACATTGGTGGCTCCCAGCACCAGCAGCCAAGCGTGGCGATCGATCGGGCCTGCGTCGACGAGCTCGACCTTCGCGATGCGCTGGCTCTTGGCCCGATACCACCGCTGTGCTTCGAGCCACGCGGGATCGAGCGCCGACGCCAGGCGGCTGAGCCGGCGATCAAGCGCTGGCCGCGGCGCCATCGGTCAGCAGGAACCAGTAGAAGCCGTGGGGGGCGAAGGTCAGCAGGTACGGCAGCTCGCCGATCCGCGGGAAGTGAACATGGCCGATCATCTCGACCGGCACCATTCCGTTGAACGCGCTCATGTCCAGCTCCACGTACTGCGCGAAGCGGGACAGGTTGGCGACGCACAGGATGGTGACCCCCTCGTGCTGGCGCAGGTAGGCGAGCACGCGCGTGTTCTCGGGGAGCAGGAACTGCAGCGACCCGCGCCCGAAGGCGGGGTAGTCGCGGCGGACCGCCAGGATGCGACGCATCCAGTGCAGCAGCGAGCCGGGGATCCGCTCCTGTGCCTCCACGTTGACCGACGCGTAGCCGTACACCGGGTCCACGATCACCGGCGAATACAGGGCGGCCGCATCGGCGGTGGAGAATCCGGCGTTTCGGTCGCCGCTCCACTGCATCGGCGTCCGGACGCCATTCCGGTCGCCGAGGTAGACGTTGTCACCCATCCCGATCTCGTCGCCGTAGTAGATGATCGGCGTTCCCGGCATCGACAGGAGCACCGCGTTCAGCAGCTCGAGGCGCCGCCGGCTGTTTTCGACCAGCGGCGCAAGCCGACGTCGGATTCCCATGTTGATCCGTGCGCGGGTGTCGGCCGCGTACTCAGTCCACATGTATTCGCGTTCCGCGTCGGTCACCATCTCGAGCGTCAGCTCATCGTGGTTCCGCAGGAAGAGCGCCCACTGCGCCGTGGCCGGGATCTCCGGGGTGCGCTCCATGATGTCGACGATCGGTGTCCGATCCTCCTTGCGCAGCGCAATCCAGATGCGTGGCATGAGCGGGAAGTGGAACGCCATGTGGCATTCGTCGCCGTCGCCGAAATAGGGCCTGACGTCGTCCGGCCACTGGTTCGCCTCGGCCAGCAGCATCCGGCCGGGATGCTTCTCGTCGAGGGCGGTTCGCAGTCGCTTCAGCACCGCATGGGTCTCGGGCAGGTTCTCGCAGGAGGTGCCCTCGCGCTCGACGAGGTAGGGAACCGCGTCGAGCCGCACGCCATCGACGCCCATGTCGAGCCAGAAGCGCATCACGCGCACCACCGCGCGCAGGACGGCGGGGTTGTCGTAGTTGAGATCCGGCTGATGCGAGAAGAAGCGATGCCAGTAGTACGCTTGGCGCTGGTTGTCCCAGGCCCAGTTGCTCGTCTCGGTATCGTTGAAGATGATCCGCGCATCCGCGTAGCGCTTGTCATCGGGCGACCAGACATACCAGTCGTTCCGCGGGCTCTCGCTCGACGATCGCGAGTCGATGAACCATGGGTGCTGGTCACTGGTGTGGTTGATCACCAGCTCGGTGATCACCCGCAGGCCTCGTCGGTGCGCCGCCCGGACGAATGCCCGGAAGTCCTGCCGCGTCCCGTAGTCCGCGTGAACGTTCGTGTAGTCGGCGATGTCATACCCGTCGTCTCGCAGGGGGGACGGGTAGAAGGGCATCAGCCAGATGGCGGTGACGCCCAGGCTGGCGATGTAGTCGAGCCTCCCGGTGAGGCCGATGAAGTCGCCGATGCCGTCCCCCGAGGAGTCGGCGAATGCCTTCACGTGCAACTGGTAGATGACCGCGTCCTTGTACCAGAGCGGGTCATCGACGAGCGGTTTTCGAACGGGGGGTGGTAGGGCAGGGCGATCGACCAGTCGGCTCACGGCGAGAGGGTACCTGCTCGCAACTTGACACGTGCCGCACGCCGGCCGCCCTAGGCTTGCAGCATGAGCCGCACCCGGCGCGATCGATTGGCGGAGCTGCGGTCCCAGGTGACGGCGCTGTACGCCATGAACCGTCGCCAGGGGTACGCGGCCTGGCGCGGGCTGGAGTACGACTACGTCTGCCCCTCGGTCGAAACATACCCGTTCCAATGGTTCTGGGATTCGTGCTTCCACGCCATCGTGCTGTCGCACCTCGACGTGGCCCGGGCAGAGTCCGAGCTGGCGAGCCTGCTCGCCAATCAGCAGCCGAACGGATTCATGCCGCACGTCACCTTCTGGCCCGATGCGCGTCGCATGCCAGGTCCCTACCAGCTCGCGTCGGAATCACCGTGGCTGTCGACGAGCATGCAGCCGCCGGTCCTGGCGGAAGCCGTCGCTGCGGTGGCGGCGCGCGGCAGGGGAGCGGCGTACCTGCGCGAGGTGCTGCCCGCGGTGCGCCGGTACTACGACTGGTGCGATCAGGAGCGCGATCCCGATCACGACGGGCTGATCGCCATCGTCGAGCCGCACGAATCGGGGATGGATCAGACGCCCGCCTACGATGCCTACCTGGGCGTTGGGGGCGACGATCCAGCGGCGTTCGAAGCGGCCTGGCGGGGAGTGGCGGAGTCGAATGCAGTGCTCGGGCACCAGGCCGAGGCGATCTTCGAGCGCGACCGCTTCGTGGTCGAGGACGCGGCTGTCAACGGGCTATATGCCGAGAACCAGCGAGTGCTGGCCGGCCTCCTGTCCGACACAGGCGACGCGGAAGGGGCGGCCCAGCTCCATGCGCGCGCCGACCGGACCGTGGCCAACCTGCTCGCGAAGTGCTGGTCAGCGGTCGATGGAGACTTCCACGGGCTGGCCGGGGCGCAGGAGGCGTTGCTTCCGGCGGACACGGTCGCGGGTCTGCTGCCGATCCTGCTCGCGGACCTGCCCGCCGCGATTGTCGATCGCATCGCGGCGCGGCTGGAGGATCCGGCCGACTTCGGGACGAGCTACCGGGTGCCGAGCGTCTCGCGCCGCAATCCTGCGTACCGGCCGGCACCCGCCGGCGGGACGGTCCTGTGGCGCGGACCCAGCTGGATCAACACCAACTGGTACATCGGTCGAGGGTTGCGGCGGCACGGTCGCGAGGCGCTGGCCGCCAGGATCGAGGATGCCAGCCTGCGGCTTGTCGAGCGCTCAGGCTTCCGGGAGCATTACGACCCCGAGACCGGGCAGGGCCATGGAGCGAGCGGGTTCGCCTGGTCGGCGCTGGTGCTGGATCTGCTTGAGGATTAGCCCTTGACTGAGCCGCCCACGATGCCGCGCACGAAAAAGCGCTGCAAGGCGAAGAAGACGACCAACGGCAAGATCATGGAAATGAACGCCGCGGCGCCGAGGAATTCAATTCCCGAGCCGGTGGAGCCCACCAGGTTTGCGATGACCACGGTCATCGGAAGGTTGTCGGGGTTGACGATGCCGATATAGATCAGCGCCACCAGCAGGTCGTTCCACACGAACAGGAACTGGAAGATCGCCAGGGCCGCGATGGCGGGCACACTCATCGGCAGCGCCAGACGGAAGAAGGCGGTGACCGGACTCGCCCCGTCGATCGCCGCCGACTCGAATACCTCGCGTGGCAGCGAGCCCATGAAGTTCCTGAGCAGGTACACGGCAAAGGGCAGCCCATACGCCGTGTGTGCCAGCCACACCGCCAGGAAGGTCCCGGCGATGCCCCAGCTCGCGAACATGCTCAGCACCGGGATGAGCGTCGCCTGCAGCGGCACCACCAGCAGCCCCACGACCACCACGAAGAGGATGTTGCGACCGGGGAACTCCATCCAGCTGAAGGCATAGGCGGCGAAGGCGGCGATGAAGATGGGGATGACCGTCGCCGGGATGCTGATGAACAGGCTGTTCAGGAAGTTGGTGCCGAGGCTGCTCTGGCCCAGGACGTGGGCATAGTTCTCGAAGGTGAAGTGGTAGGGCGGGAAGAGCGCCTGCCACCAGCCGGTGCCAAACGCCTCGGTCGCCGGACGGAAGGAGTTGACCAGCAGCCCAATGGTCGGGATGGCCCAGATGATCATCAGAACGATCAGGGCGGTATGGAGGCCGATGTGGAGACGGCTGAACCAGCCCTGCTTCGGGCCTGCAAGCTCGACCGGGGCGCCGACGGCGGTCATCGAACGGCCTCCTGCTGCCTGAAGCGACCGATGTTGAAGAACATGATCGGGATGATGGCGACGAGGAGGACAACTGCGATCGCGCTCGCCCGACCGTACTGGGTGTTCTTGAACATCTCCGTATACATCTGGTTGGCGATGACGTTGGTCCCGAGGGTCCCGTTGGTCATGGTGAAGACGATGTCGAAGGCCTTCAGGGCGGTGATGATCATGGTGGTTGAGACGACCACGAGGGTCGGCACCAGGAGCGGGAAGACGATTCCCTTGAAGACCTGCCACTCGGTGGCGCCGTCCATCCGCGCCGCCTCCATCAGCTCGGGGTTGATCCCTTTCAGTGCGGCCGAGATGATGACCATCCCGAAGCCGGTCCACATCCAGGCCATGACGATGATCAGCATGAAAGTGTTGATGCTGAAGGTCTGCACCTGCGTCCAGGGGACCGGTCCCAGCCCGAAGACTCCGATCGCCGCGTTCAGCGTCCCGGTCTGCTCGATGCCGGCCGGCTTGTACTGGTACATGTAGAGCCAGATCACCCCGGCGGCGACCATGCTGATGGCGAGCGGCACGAAGATGACGCTCTTGGCGAATTGCTCATATCGCACGCGGTCGACCAGGACCGCCACCAGGAGGCCAAGGCCGACCACCAGGAGCGTCAGAAAGATCAGCCACAGGAGGTTGTTCTTCAGCGAGGTGAGGGCATCTGCGCTCCCCACGAACCACGCGAAGTTGTCGAGTCCCACGAAGTGCTTGCCGGCGGTGTCCTGGAAGCTGTGGATGATCGTCCCGATCATCGGATAGATGAGGAAGAGCGCCAGTAGGGCCAGCGCCGGCGCCAGCCACAACCACGGGCGAACCCGCGGTTTCTGTCGCTCGGGCAGGATCCGGAGCACCTGCTCCGTCGCCCAGATGTAGCCGATCAGAACGGCGGGCACAGCGACGACCACGATGACCGCGTTGATCAACTTGTCAGTCATGCCGCTTCTCCGGGGTCAGGAGCTCCGATGTGCCGAGGCGCGGCATCTCGCCACGCCTCGGCCGGTGGATGGGTCAGCCGGCGCTACGGGGCCGGCTTGTAGGCATCGTCGGCGACCTTTTGCAACGCCGTCAGCGCCGCGTCAACCGTCTCCGAACCGGAGGTCAGGCTGACCAGGTGCGTCCAGAACGCCGCATTCATGGCCGATGGCATCTGATCGGACGCGTCGAAGACGAACTGCTCGGCGTTGGCGACAGCCGCCCCCTGGGCCTTGCTGAAGGCGTCGGGGTAGTCGGTCGCGTTCTTGTTGGCCGACAGCGCCCCACCGATCTTCACCCAGATGTCCTGGGCCTTCGCGGTGACCAGGTACTTCATCAGCGACTTGGCCGCGTCGGTGGCATGGAACATGCCGAACAGGTCGCCGGCGCCCTCGACTGCCTTGGCGTACTGGGAATTGATCGCCGGGAACGGGAAGGCGTTGTAGTCAGTCCCCGGCTTGAGGGGCTTGAACGCGCCCTGACCGGACATGAAGCTCGCCTGCTGGAAGAGCTCGCAGCCGGGAGGGCTGCTGAAGAGCGGATCGCCGGCCAGCTCGAACTTCGTCGCGACCGCGTTGGTGCCGCCACCGAACGAGCTGTTGACCACCTGCATGTAGAGGTCGAATGCGGCCTTGATCTTTGGATCGGTCCACTTGACCTTGCCCGCAGTCCAGTCGTTGTAGACGTCCGGGCCGGCCTGGCGCAGCAGGATGTTCTCGATCCAGTCCGTCGCCGGCCAGCCGGACGCGTCTCCGGATGCGAGGCCGAGGCACCAGATCGCCTTGGCGTTGCCCTGGTTGGCGGTCCCCTGCGACGTCAGGTCGTCCCAGGTCGCGGGCGGGCTTGCCGAGTAGTCGTGGAGCTTGGGGTTGTAGAAGATCAGGCCTTTCAGGGCGGCCTTGACGAAGACCCCGTAGGTCTTGTCCCCCACCTTGCCAAGCTTTGTGAGGGCCGGTGAGGTCTCGCTGGTATAGGTGGCGACGTCGATGACGTCATCCAGCGGCTGCAGCGCTCCAGCCTTGGCGTACTCGGCCATTTGCCCCGGACCGGGGAGCCCTGCGAGGTCCGGCAGGACGCCAGTCGGCACGCCTGCGGCCAGGATGTCGTTGATCGACCTCGTGCCCTGATACTTCACGCTGTTGCCGGTCTCCGTCTCCCACGGCTTGACCATCGCCAGGAAGGCGTCCTGCTCGGCACCAGTCCAGGTGCCGATCACGGTGACCTGCTTGGCATTTCCGGTTGTCGACGTTCCGCACGCGGCCAGCACGAGGGCGGTGACCACCAGCGGAATGAACCAACGGAATTGTCGCAACATGACTTCCTCCAATACGACGCCACCAATCAGTGGCAACTGCCCGTGGCTAGTTGGTCCGCTGCTCCAGCGCAGTCAACTGACCAGTGCCTTCTCGGATTCCGGATCGAAGACGTAGAGCTTGTCGAGTGGCACCGCCAGCTCGATCTGGTCTCCCGCCTTGACGTTCCGAGCGGACGACAGGAGCGCCACGACGTCGTTCCCTTCCGCCCGCGCATGAATCAGCTCTTCGTTCCCCAGGTACTCGACCACGTCGACTGTCGCCGGGAAGCGGACGGCCTGGTCGCCCACGCCATTCGCCACTTCGAGATGCTCGGGCCGGAAGCCGATGGTCAGGCTCGACCCCGCCGGACGCGCGGCGGCGACCTTGGCCGGTTCGCCGCTCAAGGTCAGCTTGGCGTCCCCCATCATCAGCTGGTCACCCGATGCCGTGACGGTGACGAAGTTCATGGATGGCGAGCCGATGAAGCCGGCCACGAAGAGGTTGGCGGGGTGGCCGTAGAGCTCCTGCGGCGTTCCAACCTGCTGCAGGAGCCCGTCCTTCATGACCGCGATGCGGTCGCCCATCGTCATCGCCTCGACCTGGTCGTGGGTCACGTACACGATCGTCGTGCCCAGTCGGCGGTGGATGCGGGCGATCTCGGCCCGGGTTTGCACTCGCAGCTTCGCGTCGAGGTTGGAGAGTGGCTCGTCCATCAGGAAGACCTTCGGCTCGCGGACGATCGCGCGGCCCAGGGCAACCCGCTGCCGCTGCCCGCCAGAGAGGGCCTTCGGCTTGCGGTCCAGGTAGCGGTCGAGGCCAAGGATCCCGGCCGCCTCCCGCACGCGCGCGTCGATGTCGGTCTTGCTCATCTTCCGCAGCTTCAGGCCGAAGGCCATGTTGTCGTACACCGACATGTGCGGGTAGAGGGCATAGCTCTGGAAGACCATGGCGATGTCGCGGTCCTTGGGGGCCACGTCGTTTACCACCTGGTCGCCAATCAGCAACTTCCCGTCGCTGATCGTCTCCAGCCCGGCGACGCATCGGAGAGCGGTCGTCTTACCGCAGCCGGATGGCCCGACCAGGATCAGGAACTCGCCGTCGAACACTTCGAGGCTGAGGTCGTTGACGGCGATCACGTCGCCGGGGAAGCGCTTGCTCACGTGGTCGAACGTGACTGTCGCCATCTCGCAATCGTCCTCCTGTGAGGCAGCGCTCGCCCTTCGGGCGGATCAGCCCACCGCGACCGTTCGATGGAGCCGCGGGTCGTCCACTATAGGACACCGTGCCACTGGAGGAAAGAGTCGAACCTCAGTCGGTGAGGCCCCACAGGTCGCCGACGGTGAAGCCGGCGGGGAAGGGGTCATCGGGGTCGAGCGTGTACTCGGCTCGGCCGGTGATCCAGGCGCTGCCGGTCAGCTGCGGCACCACGGCTCGATAGGGCCCCACCGTAGTCTCGCGCAGAAGGCGGCCGGTCCAGGCCGTTCCCAGGATCCCCTCGTGGACGTAGTCCTCGCCGATTCGCAGCTTGCCGCGGGCGTGGAGCACCGCCATCCGGGCGGAGGTTCCGGTCCCGCATGGCGATCGGTCCAACACGCCGGTGAACGAAGCGGGACGCGACCAGTCGAGCGTGCCGGATGAGACGACCACGGTGTTCTTGCCATCGGCGCCTGCAAGCGTTGGCGGTGCCGTCAGCTCGACGATGCTGATGCCGCGGATGTCGGGGTGCTCGGGATGCGCCACCGGGATCTGCTCGCGGGCCGCGGCCTTGACCATCTCGCCCAGCCGCACGATGTCGCGCCCCTCGTCGGGCGTGAGCTGCAGCCCCAGCGCCGAGGCCTCGACGATGGCGAAGAACATGCCGCCCCAGGCCACGTCGACCTTGACCCGGCCGATCTCCGGCACCTCGACCGGCGCGTTGATCTCGATGGCGAAGGCGGGGACGTTCTCGAATGTGATCGAGAGAGCCTTGCCGTCGTGCACCTCGGCGCGGACCCGGATCAGGCCGGCGGGCGCCTCGAGCACCAGCTCGGTGATCGGTTCGGTCACGGGCACAAATCGCTCCTCGATCAGGACCGTCGCGGTGCAGATCGTGTTCGACCCGCTCATGGCGGGGTATTCGGCCTGTTCCATGATCACGAAGCCGGCATCGGCCTTCGGGTCGGTGGGAGGCAGGACGAGGTTGCAGCAGGTGGCGGGGTAGCCGCGAGGTTCGCGCAGCATGAGGCGGCGGAGGTGGTCGCCGTGCTCCGCCAGGTGGTTGCGCTTCTCGAGCATGGTCGCGCCGGGGACGTCGTGGACGCCGCCGATGATCACCCGCCCGGGCTCGCCCCCGGCATGCGCATCGACTGCCGTGATGGTCCGATCCAGTCGCATGCCTGCATGGTGCCACGCGAGCGCTCCTGCGGGACATCGCGCATAGTGACGACCTCGTGGTGAGCCTTCTCCAGACCCGCGCTGCTGCCCACGAGCTGCTTGATGGCGAGCAGCTCGACATCGATGCGCTGCGCACGAACCTGCGCGAGATGGCGATGCTCAATCGACTTCCCGGAGGCGGGGGCGACAGCGTGCGAGCGGTCAATCGCCTGCTCGGGGAGCAGGTCGAGGCAACGGTTCTCGACGTCGGGACCGGGTCAGGCGACTTCGTCCGAAGGCTGCGGCGCAGTCGGCACGCCGAGGTGATTGCAGTCGACAACCGAGCCGAGGTGCTGCAGATCGCCGCCCGTAACCTGGCGGGTATCAGCAATGTGTCGCTTGTTGAGGCCGATGCGGCAGCTCTCCCCCTGGGCAACGGTGAAGTGGACGTGGCCCACTCGTCGATGCTCCTCCACCACCTGGACCCCGATGAGGCGGTGGCTGCCCTGCTGGAAATGCGCCGCGTCGCGCGGCTCGGCGTGGTGGTCAACGACCTGCGGCGAGGGATCCTGCCCTTCGTGATGATCGCGGCAGCCGTGCTTGTCCTCACTCGCGGTGCTTACACCCGCCACGACGGCGTCCTCTCGGCGCGTCGCGCGTACACGCTCGCTGAGCTCGATACCCTGGCGAAGCGGGCGGGACTGGCGCGCGTCTCGAGCAGCCCGCGATTCTGGCCGCGGGTCACCACGATCTACCGGTGACCGGCCCCAGCATTGACTGCGAAGTGCTTGTCGTCGGTGCGGGGCCGGCCGGATCTGCGGTGGCTGCCTCGCTGGCGGCAGGTGGTCGCGATGTGGTGGTGGTCGAGACCCATGCGCACCCGCGGCCGAAGGCGTGCGCCGAATATGCCAGTCCCCGGATCGTCGAGGAGTTGCGCCTCCTGGGAATCGGCGATGACGCGTGGCGGGGGAGCGCTCTCCCGCTGACCGGCATGCGTGTGATCCGCGGGGACGACGCGGCCGACGTCCGCTATCGGGACGCGGCCGGTCCGCGCACTGCGTGGGGACTCGATCGCCTGGTGTTCGATGCGGCCCTGGCGGCCCACGCGGTTGCCTCCGGCGCCCAGTTGTTCGAGCACACCACCTTCGATCAACCGGTCTGGACCGATGGTCGGATCAGCGGGGCGCTCCTCCAGACGTCGGACGGGCGACGCACTGTCAGCTGCCGATGGCTGATCGGGGCCGATGGGGCACGGTCCCGCGTTGCGGCTCGGCTTGGGGTTGAGCGCGCTGTCATTGCGCCCAGGCGGCTTGGCATGGTCGCGCACTACGAGGGCCAGGCCGACCTAGTCGAACACGGCGAGATGCACGTTGGACCGGGCTGGTACGTCGGGCTCGCACCGTTGGCCGGCGGGCGGCTGAACGTGGGGATGGCGCTGCCGCTCGACCGGCGGACGCGGCGGACTGCCCATGACCGCTTCCAGGCGGGGATCGACGGCATCCCTGCCGTGGCCACACGCCTGCGCGGCCGGAAGCGCCTTACCGCGATCCGGGGGATGTCGCCGATCGGCCACCGGGTGGCGCGCGCCGCCGGCCGTGGCTGGATGCTGATCGGGGACGCCGCGGGGTTCATCGACCCGTTCACCGGGGAGGGGATCTACCGCGCGCTTCGCTCTGCCCGAGCCGCCGCCGAGTCGCTGGCCGACGGCGACCACGGGGCTGAGGATCGGTACTTTGCCGCTCGGCGACGGGCCTTCGCCGCCAAGGACGCGCTGACCTGGCTGGTGCAGGGGATGCTGGCGACCCCGCCGCTGATGGGCTACGCGCTCCGCCGGCTTGCGGCTCGGCCGGCCACTGCGGATCGACTGGGCAGCGCCCTTGGTGACTGCCGCCCGGCGAGCGACGCGCTGTCGCCGCTCTTCCTGGCCCAGGTGCTGCGGCCGTGAGGAGCCGTGTCCAGATCCAGATTGACGCGCCACTGGAGCGGATCTTCCCGCTGGCGGCCGAGGTCGAACGCTGGCCGGAGCGGCTGCCGCACTATCGATACGTGACCAGGCTTCCTGGTTCGAACGGCGAGCGGCGCTTCGCGATGGGCGCCCGCCGCGGCGCGATCCCGGTCCGCTGGGAAGCGGTCCAGCGACCGTTCCTCGATGAACGCCGGATCGAGTTCACCCATACCGGCGGGGTGACGCGGGGCATGCAGGTCGCCTGGCGCTTCGAGCCGAACGACGGTGGCTGGCAGGTGAGCATCGAGCACAGCCTCGAGCTGGGCTGGCCATTGATCGGCGGTTTCGCAGCGGAGCGCATCATCGGTCCGCAGTTCATCGAGGCGATCGCGCGCCGGACCCTGAGCCGTGTGAAGGTCCTGGCGGAGGGGGGCTCGTGAGACGCGTGGCGGTGACGGGGATCGGGGCCGTGACGCCGATCGGCTCGGGAGCCGAGGGGCTATGGGCCGGCGTACTGGCGAGTCGCTCGGCGGTGCGGGCGGTCGATCGCTTCGACGCGTCGCCGTTCCCCTCCCGCATCGCCGCACAGATCGACGACTTCGTGCCCGCCGACCACCTCGACGCCAAACGCGCCCGGCGACTGGATCGGTTCAGCCAGCTCTCGGTCGCAGCCGCGCGGATGGCCATCGGCCAGTCCTGCCTGACCGACGCCGACCGCTCCGATGGCCGCACGGGCGTCTGGATCGGATCTGCGCTGGGTGGCGTCGCGTTTGGCGAGGAGCAGCACGCGGCGTATGTCCTGGGCGGCGTGCGAGCGGTGGCGCCAACCCTGGCAACCGCAGTCTTCGGCGGGGCGGGAGCGAGCAACGTGGCCATCGACCTTGGCAGTCGCGGGCCGGCAGTGGGGAATGCCAACTCCTGTGCGTCGGGTGCAGTGGCGATCGGGCAGGCATTCAATGCCGTACGCTCGGGCATGGTCGACGTGGCTGTTGCAGGCGGCGCGGAGGCGCCGCTGGCACCGCTCACTTTCGGCGCCTTCGCCATGATTCACGTCCTCTCGCAGCGCAACGACGACCCGGCAACGGCTTCCCGGCCGTTCGACGTCGATCGCGACGGCTTCGTGATGAGTGAAGGCGCGGCGGTGCTGGTGCTCGAGGCGTGGGAGTCGGCGGAGCGGCGCGGGGCGATGATCCTGGGCGAGGTGGCCGGCTTTGGCGCCTCGACCGATGCCTACCACCTCACCGCGCCGCTGCCGTCCGGCGAGGCCGCAGCCGCGGCCATCACCACCGCGCTCGCCGATGCCGGTCTGACGGCCGAGGAGATCGGCTATGTCAACGCGCACGCCTCGAGCACCCAGCTGAACGAGCTGGCCGAGGCGAAGGCACTGCATCTGGCGCTTGGGTCGCACGCGGCCGGGGTGCCGGTCTCGGGGACCAAGGGGCTGTACGGTCACCCGCTGGGGGCAAGTGGGGCGATCGAGGCGGCCATCACGGTCATGGCGCTTCGCCATGGGCTCCTGCCTGGAACCTGCAACCTGGTCAACTTGGACGAGCGCTGCGGGCTGAACGTGCTTCGGCAGCCGCTTGCCGCGCACCCGGCCGCTGCCCTGTCGACCTCGTTCGGCTTCGGCGGCATGAACGCCGCACTCGTCTTTAGAGAGCACTGACGCCGGAGTCAGTAGGCGCCCCGGCTGTAGTGATAGGCTCGGCAGGATGGCAGCGACTGCTCCGCCGCCCCTCCTGCTCCGGGGACTCGTCAAGGACTACGGACCGCTCCACGCCGTACGCGGCATCGACCTGGAGGTTCGGGCTGGCGAGGTGTTTGGCTTCATCGGGCCCAATGGCGCTGGCAAGAGCACGACCATCCGATGCATCCTCGATCTTCTGCGGCCGACGGCCGGAAGAGTCGAGGTCTTCGGCCTCGACCCCAGGCACGACGGTGTGGCGATCCGGCGACGCGTCACCTACGTTCCCGGCGAGCTTCGGCTCCCCGAGCGCACCACCGCGCGCCGGCTGCTGGAGTCGATAGGAAACCTCCGCGGCGGCTTCGATCGGCATCGCCTCGACGAGCTGGCCGAGCGCTTCAAGCTCGACCTCGGCCGACCGATCCGGCACCTCTCCAGCGGCAATCGTCGCAAAGTGTCGATCCTCAGCGCCTTTCTGACGGATGCTGAACTGCTGATCCTGGATGAGCCCACCGGCGGTCTGGACCCGCTGATGCAGCATGAATTCCTGGCCCTTGTTTCGGAGCGGCGTGCAGCGGGCGCAACAATTTTCCTGTCGTCCCACATCCTGAGCGAGGTCCAGCGAGTCGCCGACCGGTTGGCGGTCCTGCGGGCCGGGGTGATTGTCGCGGAGGGCACTGTCAACGAGGTGCGCGGACGAGCTCGCCAGCGCGTCCAGATCTGGTTCGAGGGAGACGCCCCACCCGGCCTGACGGCGGTGCCGGGTCTTGAGGGCGCTGTCATTCAGGGGAGGCACTTCGCGGCAACCCTCTCGGGTTCAGTCCAGCCTCTGCTCGACGCATTGGCGGGAAAGCAGGTGACAACCATGCTCGTTGAGGATCCCGACCTCGAGGATGCCTTCCTGGACCTGTACGCGGGGGATGCATGACCGCCCAGCGTTGGGAGCTCCTTGCCATCCCGCTGCGCTCCCTGCGACGCAGCGGGATGGTCTGGGCATTCAGTCTGGGGGCCCTGATCGCGCTCACCGTCGCCTTCTGGCCCGCGTTCCGGTCCGAGGGCGACTTGAGCAAGATCGTCGACGCCCTGCCCCAGCCGGTGATCGACGCGTTTGGCCTGGCAGACTTCGGGTCGCCCGCCGGATTCCTGCGCGGCAACCTGTACGCCGTCATCGTCCCGCTGCTTGTGGCGGTTGCCGCGGTCCTGCTGACGAATGGCCAGACCGCGGGCGAGGAGGACTCCGGACGGATGGAGGCCTATCTTGCCCAGCCCGTCTCCCGACAGTCGGTCTTCGCCGGCCGCGTGCTGGGCGCGTGGGTCTGGCTGCTGGTGATCTCCGCGGTCATGCTCGTCGCGCAGCTTGCCTCTGACGCGGGGTTCGGCCTGTCCATCGGCACGGATCGCCTGGTGGCCACTATTGTCATGTGTCTGCTGCTCGGACTCTGGTACGCCGGGCTGACGGCGATGGTTGCGGGCTGGACAGCGCGCCCGGGGCTCGCGATGGGAGTGGGCATTGGTCTCGTCGTCACCGGGTACGTTGTCATGGCGCTCTTCCCGATCAGCAACGTGCTCGCTCCGTGGCGACACATCTCGCCGTGGGACTGGGCGATGGGCGGTGATCCACTCGTCAATGCCACCGAGGCGTGGCGCTACCTCGCATTGGCGGCGCCGGCGCTGGTCTTCAGCGCGGCCGGGATGCTGGCCTTTACCCGTCGCGACATCCAGGCTGCCTGAAGAGACCGGCTCGTGGTCGCCTGGTGCAGCTGCTTCCGAGAATCCCATGGCACGGGACCGGCCCGCACCCGTGAGCCGTGTCCGAGCTGAACGACTTCCTCGAAAGCATGACACGTGGCAACGCGCTGGCTGAGATCAAGCCGGGAGGCGCATCCAGAAACGGGCACCGCCACCCGGACGGTCGTCCACACCGATCTGCCCGCCATGGGCCTCCGCAGCCGCTCGCGCTGTTGCAAGCCCAAGTCCCGCACCTGCTCCGGGAGCCCCGACGCCGCGCTGAAATGGTTCGAAGATGCGATCCTGCTCCTCTGACGGAACGCCCGGTCCGCGGTCGAGCACCTCGATCATCAGAACGGCGCCCTGGTCAGCCGGCTCCAGCCGCGCGACCATCTCCACAGCCGAGCCGCGGGGGGCATGTGCAATCGCGTTCGCGACGAGGTTGCCGACGGCCTGCTCGGCACGGACGCGATCCACGTTGGCGATCGCATTGCCTGCGTCTGCAGTCAGATCAACTCCCGCGTCGCGCGCAAGCGGCTCCATGCGGCGCACCACGCTTCCGGCCAACTCCCCGATCACGATCGGTGCCCGCAGGAGCGCCCGCCCGGCCGCCTCAGCCGCCACGAGCTCGAGGAGGTCGTCGGCAAGCTTCCCTAGCCGAGCGGCATCCGCGCGCGCAGACTGCAGGGCCGCTCTCAGCTCGTCGGGCGATACGCGGTCATCGTCGGCGATCTCGAGCTCCGCAGAAAGCGCCGCCACCGGCGTGCGCAGGTCGTGCGACGCAGCTGCCAGGAACGATCGGTGCCGCCGCACGCTTTCAGCGACGCGGTCCAGCATTCGATTCAATGTCCGCGCCAGGACCCCCAGCTCATCCATTGGCCCGCGCTCGTTCAGGCGCCGGTCGAGATCAGCCTCGGAGATCGATGCGGCCTCGGCCGTCATGGTCGCCACGGGATCGAGGGCACGACCGGCCAGCAGCCAGCCCCCCAGGCCGGAGAGCAGGACGGCCACGACGCCAACGAGTCCCAGCAGCCCGGCGAGTGCCGTCTGCGCCGTCGCCACGGATTCCAGCCCGACGCCCGCCACGAGACCGAGCCCATCTTGTGTGTGCTCGGCGCGGATGATGAATGTCCGGCCACCCTTGGTTATCGCCCCGCCGGTGGAGGGCATCGCAGTCAAAGCGGGGGCATCCGCGCTCGCCTCAGTCCGCTGCCCGTTTGCGTCAAACATGACCACCCACACGCCAGCCGTGCTGCTGTTGCCTTCCTGCAGGCCCGCCTGCGGGTCGTTCTCGAGTGCGGACTGCACCGTGGCCATGCGCAGGTCCACACGGCGGCCGAGCTCGGACCGC
>JBDTQD010000017.1:0-32640 GCA_039932375.1 Chloroflexota bacterium
CGGTGCCGCCGCCGGTGAAGCCGATCTGGGCGTCAACGCTGCCCTGGGCGGCGAGTGTGCCGGTGTTGATCGTGCCGCTGAACAGGTTCAGGGATCCCGTCACCGTCAGGGTGGTGCCCAAGGCGATGGTGATCGTGCCACCCCGCATCTCGACTGCGCCAAGTGAGTGCGAGCCGGTGATGGTGCCGGCGGTGAAGACCAGGGTGCTGCCCGCCACGGTCAGACCACCGCTGGTGTAGGTCCAGTTGCGGCCGGTGCGCAGCGTGCCGGCGATGGTGAGCGTGCCGGACGGCTTGCTGATATCAACGTTCGGGAGCGCGCCGGTGGTGGAGGTGTGGAAGCCGGTCAGGGTCTGGGCACCATTCCCGTTGATGAGCAGGGTGGCGGTGCCGCCGCCGGTGAAGCCGATCTGGGCGTCAACGCTGCCCTGGGCGGCGAGCGTCCCCGTCGCGCCGCCCTGGTTCAGGGAACCGCTGGTCAGGGTCACCATTCCGCTCGCGGTGAGGGTCGTCCCGGTCGCGATGGTGACGATGCCACCGGCCATCTCGACTGCTCCCAGGGTGTGCGTACCGGCCACGGTCAGGGTCGCCGCGAAGATGACCGTCGAACCCGAGGCGGCCACAGTGCCGGCGGTCCAGGTCCAGTTCCGGGTGGTCCGGAACGTGCCGGTCATGGTCAGCGTGCCGCCACCCTTGTTGATGTTGACCAGCGGCAAATCGCTGCCGGAACCCCCACCGGTCCAGGCCTGTGCCCCGCCGCCATTGATCAGCAGCGTCCCGGATCCGCCTGTGAATGTTGATGCGACCGAGATGTCGCCCTGTGGGGCGATGGTGCCGGTGTTCACCGCTCCACCGGTCAGGGTCAGGGTCCCCAGGACGGTCATCGTGTTGGCGGCGCTGATCGTCTTGGTGCCGGACAGGAACTGCACGTTGTTGAATGTCGCAGCTCCGCCGAGGTTCAAGGTCACGCTGCTCGTCGAGAAGACAACCGTGCCGCCGTTGTGGGTGAAGACTCCGGCGGCGAACGTGACCGCCCCGGTCACCGTCAGCGTCGCACTTGTGCTGGTGAATGCGCCGCCGGCATTCACCGTCAGCGCGCCGGTCAGGGTGATGCCCGAGCTGCCACCATTGAACGTCCCGCCGGCGTTCACAGTCGTCCCGCCGGTGATGTTGATGGCAGGCCCGGCGCCGTTGAAGGTGCCGGCGGACTGCGTGTAGGACGTCGTGAGCGTGAAGGTGTTGCTCTGGGTCACGATGCCGGTGTATCCGGCGACCATCTGGAAGGTGGCGATCGTGACCGGCACGTCGATGGTGGCATTCTTGGTGCTGGTGGCGTTGAAGGTGACCGTGTCGCCCACGACCGGCAGCGTGTCGGCGGACCAGTTGGCAGGGGTGGACCAGTTGTTGTCCACGCCTCCGCCGTCCCAAGTGCGGGTGACCGCCTCGACGTGCGGAGCGGAGGCCAGCGTGGCGGCAACCACCATGCACCCGAGGAGAATCGGGAGGATCGCACGGCGGGCCAAGCCCGTTCTGCTCATTCGCTGCGGCACCGGATAGGAATACGCGGATTCGTGCGTATACGCCCTCCGCTACGCGAAGGACCCCCATCGGCCACTGACACGCTCGCCTGTGCCTTCGACGAAGCAGCCTCGCCCGACGATATCAGACCCCGCCTCGCGGCGGGACGCCATTTGTACTACGTGGTACGACGCGAACGTTTGCCGCCCGCCAGTCAGTACGGCTCGGAGGTGTCCTGTGTGGCCCATCGTGTCACCGTCCACCGACGCGAGATCGAAGCCCTGGCCGCGGAGGTCGTGGAGGACGTGTCCTGACGCGGCGATTGAGGCCGCCGCCCGCCGCCCTATGATGCACGGCATGCATCCTGGGGACTCCCCGCGTCCGCCCAGACTGGATTCCGGCCACACCCGTCTGCCTCTGGTTGTCATCCTGCTGGCCGCGGGGCTGGCGGCGTGCGCGGTGAATCCGCCTCCGCCCAGCAGCACCGCATCCGCCAAGCTCACGCCGACAGCGACCCCCACGCCAACAACAGCTCCCTCGCCCACGCCGGATCTGCACCCCGTGGCAGGAACCGGAACCATTGCACGCGTGATGCTCGACCGCGTGGAGGTCCTGCCGGAGGCGGGCGGCGCGGCCAGCCCATCGGCCTCCGAGGTGGTCAACGCCGGCGAGCTTGTGCAGGTGATCGGCGGACCGGAGGAGATCGGTGGCATGCGCTGGTGGCAGATCCAAGTGGCAGCGCTCAAGGGCTGGGTCTCGGAAGGCGACGGGGCACGGCCGAACCTGCTGGACTCCTTGGCTCCAGCCGCCCGTGAGTGGAACGTGTGGGCCGCCACCAACACGACCGTCCTGCCGGCATCGGTCGCCGACCTCCCGGCGCGGGTATATGTGCCGAACGAGGCGGACAGGACGATCAGCGTGATCGACGTCGCATCGCTCAAGGTGATCGCCACGCTGCGCGCTGGAGACCTGCCGGAGCACCTCACCCCCGATTGGGACCTGTCGCGTCTCTACGTGAGCAACTACGGCTCCCCGTTCATGACCACCGTTGACCCGCGCACCATCAAGGTCGTCAGCCCGATCAATGCGCCATCGGCATACAACCTCTATTTCTCAACGGACGGCAGCAAAGCCATCGTGATGGCGGAGGACGTCAATCGAATCGACTTCTACGATCGGCGCACGTGGAAGGTCCTCAAGCGGCTGCCGATCCCGTGGGCAGGCATCGACCACGCCGACATGTCGGCAGGAGGCCGATACATGCTCGCCAGCACCGAGTACTACGGGCACGTCCTCAAGATCGACGTCGTGACGATGTCGATCGTCGGGGACATCAACGTGGGCGGCAAGCCGATCGACGTGAGGCTGTCGCCCGACGGGACGGTCTTCTTCGTGACCAACCAGGGTCGGCACGGCGTCTCGGTCATCGACCCGATCCTCATGAAGGAGATCGCGTTCATCCCGACCGGGAAGGGCTCGCATGGCATGGCGGTCAGCCGCGACACGCGGTCCCTGTACGTGAGCAACCGACTTGCGGGAACGATCAGCGTCATCGACTTTGCGACCCGCAAGGTGACCGCCACCTGGCGGGTCGGCGGATCGCCCGACATGCTCCAGGTCTCGCCCGATGGGACCCAGCTATGGACCGGCAACCGATACAACAACACCGTGATCGTGATCGACACAGGCACCGGCAAGGTCACCGCGACCATCGTGGTCGGCAGGCAGCCCCACGGACTCACCTACTTCCCCCAGCCGGGCAGATTCAGCATCGGCCATAACGGCGTCTACCGCTGAGTCAGGCGACCACGCCGTGGGCCCGTAGCTCGGCAATCTCCTCGTCACTGATGCCTGCCTGGCGCAAGATCTCGTCGGTCTGCTCACCCAGGCGCGGCGGCGGCGCGCGGAGCGGCAGGCGCTCGCCATCGATGCGGATCGGGTCGGGAGCCAGGCGCATCCCGGCCGCCGATTGCGTCCAGGCACCGTCGTGCGCACCCTCCATGGCGGCCAATGCCTCGCTCACCTGGTTGACCGGGCCTGCCGGCACATCGGCGCCGGTGAGCGCGGCGACCAACGTGTCGCGATCGCGCTCGGTGATCCGCGAGGCGAGCAGCGAAACCAGCTCTCCCCGGCGCGCCAGGCGATCCGCGTTGGTGGCGTAGCGGGGATCGGGGTCCAGCTCCAGCACGTCGAGCAACCGCGAGAACTGCGCGTCGTTGCCGACCGCCACGACCAGGTGCCCGTCTCGCGCCGCAAAGACCTGGTACGGCACAATGTCGGGGTGGCCGGTCCCCCAGCGGAGCGGCTCCTCGCCGGTGGCGAGGTGGTGGCCGAGCACGTTGGTGAGGCTGGCAACCCCCGCCTCGATCAGGCTGACCGATGCGTGCGTCCCAGGGCGCCCTCGCTCTCGCGCCAGGAGGCCCGCCAGCGCCCCGATAGCAGCCAGCAGGCCGACGCTCAGATCGAGCAGCGCCACGCCGACCTTCATCGGTCCGCCGTCCGGCTCTCCGGTGATCGACATCAGGCCGCTCATCGCCTGCGCCACGAGGTCGTAGGCGGGCCGCTCGGCCGCATCCCCGCTCCCCGGGAAGCCGCCGACCGAGGCCACCACCAGGTGCGGGTGCACGGTCCGTAGCCGATCGGGATCGAGGCCGAGCCTGGCTGCGACCGATGGAAGGTAGTTGTGCAGCAGGAGGTCGCACTGACCCGCCAGGCGGTCGAGCAGGGCACGCCCGGCATCGGTCCTGAGGTCGACCACGAGGCTGGCCTTGTTGCGGTTGAGGGACGCGAAATAGGCGCTGCGACGGTCGGCGAAATCACCCCAGTAGGGAGGGCCCCAACCCCTTGTCTCGTCGCCGTCGGGCGGCTCGAGCTTCCAGACCTCGGCGCCCAGGTCGGCGAGCAACATGCTGGCGATCGGTCCGGCATAGACGCGCGAGCAGTCGAGAACGCGGATCCCCGCCAGCGGCAGGGCGGGGTCCATGGGTCAGACCAGCCCGAGCAGGGTGTGGCGTCCCGAACGGCGGCGCAGCCGGGCGAGCACGGGGCCGACGATGCGCGCGCCGCAGATCGCGCAGAAGGTCCAGCGGCCGTCGCGAACGAGGCGCACGGTGTGCTCCGCCACCAGGACGCGAGGGACGCGGCGCACTCGGGCAGTCTCGCGCAGCATGGCCCGCCGGTCGAGCCATGCATCCTCTGCCCCGGCTACGTCGAGCGCCCGGGCGTGACGCAGAGCGCTTGGGTAGCGCCCGCCTTCCCTGGAGAGCGCATCGGCGTCGGGAATGCCGTGCATGCGATACAGGGAAAAGGCAATCGCGTAGAAGGGTCGATCGTGATGCGCCATGCGCCCGCGCCGGCGGCGCGCCTGCGGGGCGATCCAGTGCGCCAGCTCGTGGAGGAGAGTTACCCGCTGGTCCAGCTCATCGGTCCCCGCGGTGACCGCGATGCTGCCGGAAGCCGGCCGCGTGACGCCCGAAGACGCTGAGCGCCGCGCGCGTCGCCAACGCAGGATCGGCGGCGAAACCTCCGCAGCGGCGCAGACGTCGCGGACCAGCTGGCCGGCCCACCCCGGTGCCATCAGCAGCGCCGTCGACGCTGACGAAGGAGCTCGCCGAGCTCGTGAAGCCACGCCTCCAGCTTCGGGTCGGCATACGAATAGGCGTCATACGTATAGCCGGTCATCGCCGCTCCAAAACGGGCGGCGTACTCGGCCGGCATCTCGGTCCGCCACGGAAAGTAGGCATCGGCTCGGGCCTGACGCTCAGGATCTGCCACCGGACGCGGATCGGCGGCGAGGCGTGACTCATGCCGCGCGCGCCATCGATCCGTGAGGCGCCGCAGGCGGTGGCGCTGCGCATCGGTCACGTCGAGCCCATCTCGTACAGTCCCAGTCGTGCGACACCTCGCTGCAGCCAGGCCGGCGCCCACCAGTTGACGCGGCCCATGATTCGCATGAAGGCAGGCACGAGCAGCCCGCGCACGATGGTGGCGTCGATCAGGACGGCCAGCGCCATCGTCACGCCGAGCGACTTGATCGACGTGATGCTCGACAGGCCGAAGGCCGCGAACACGGCGACCATGATCAGCGCTGCACCGGTGATGATCCCGCCGGTGAGGCCGATCCCCTCGGCCACCGCCCGCGTGTTGTTCCCGGTCGCCAGGTAGCGCTCCCGGATCCGGGAGAGGAGGAACACTTCGTAGTCCATCGACAGGCCGAACAGGATGGCGAACATGATGATCGGCTGCCAGGCCCCGATCGTGTTCGAGGTCTCGAAGCCGAGCGGGCCGGAGAGGTGCCCCTCCTGGAAGATCCACACGAGCGCTCCGAAGCTGGCCGTGACGCTGATCAGGCTCATGAGGACGGCCTTGATCGGCAGAAAGACCGATCCGAAGGTCAGGAACAGGACCACCGTGGTCACGAGAACCACGATCAGGATCGCGATCGGGACCGATGCGCTGAAGCTGGTCATGAAATCCGCAGAGCGGGAGGGAAGGCCGCCGGTCAGGGTCTGGGCGCCGGGAGGCGGGTTGACCTGGCGCACCTTGACGACGAGCGCCCGGCCGTCGTTGGAGTCGGGGACGACGGTCGAGAAGACCCGCATCTTGACCGTGTCGCCGGCCAGCCAGCCGGAGATGTAATCGGCCAGGAGCCCGCGAGCCGCCTCAGGTCGCCGGGCCGGAGGAAGCGCCAGCAACGCGGCATACGCCTCTGCGGTCATTCCGGGCGGCGGCGTGAGCACGCTGTCGACCTCGGTCACCAGCGGGAGCGCATTGATCCGCCGCGCATAGGCCGCCAGCGCCGCCTGTCGATCGGCGGGCAGCGTCCCACCGAGATCATCGCCGGGCCAGGTAACGACGATGGTGATCGGGTCGCTCTCGCCACCCGGGAACTTGTTCGAGATCACCTCGAACCCGATCCGCGCCGGGATCGGCGGCAGGTCACCGAGATTCTGGCCGGTCGACAGCTGGATTCCCAAGAACGGTGAGCCGGCAACCAGAAGGAGGATCAGCACCGGCAGCGCGACCACGATCGGACGGCGCATGACGCGGGCCGCGATCCATGCCCAGACGCCGCGCCCTTGGCGGAGGTCCGCCCGCCGCGGATCATCCTCGACCAGGCGCAGGAAGCGAGGGAGCGGGATGCGCAGCCGGTTGACGCGCGAGCCGAGGAGCGCGAGCAGGGCCGGGAGCACGGTGAGCCCGAAGATCAGGGTCGAGACCACTGTCACGATCCCGCCGAGACCCATGCTGCGGAGCGCGGCGGCGTCGAAGACGACGAGCGAGGAGAGGCCCACGGCGACCGCGATGCCGGACACCGCCACTGCCTTGCCGACACTGCCCATCATCCGCTCCAGGGCGATCTCCACGTCGTGATGGCGCAGCTCCTCGCGGAAGCGGCTCACCATGAAGAGCGAGTAGTCGATCGCCAGCGCCAGGCCGATCATGGTTGCGATGTTCGTGACGAAGATGCTCATGGCGGTGACGCCGGCCAGGAGGTTGATCACGGCAAAGGCGGTCGGCATGGCGAGGCCGGCGACGATCAGCGGCAGTGCCGCGCCGACCAGGGTGCCGAATACGGCGAGCAGGATCAGGAGCGCGATCGGCAGGCTGATCGCCTCGGCGGTGAAGAGGTCGGATTCGATCTTGGCGTTGAACTCGTGGTAGACCTGCGCAATGCCCGTGATCCAGATCGTCACTCCGTCGGGGTGCGCCACTTCGTCGGCGAGGCGCCCCGAATCGTTGACCGCGCTCTCGACCCCCTGGCGCATGTAGACGACAGCCATGGTCATGGTGCCGTCGTTGCTGAGCAGGGCAGTCGCGCCGGTCTGTGCGTACGTCTGGACCTTGTCGACCGCGGTGTCGGCGGCAACGCGCGAGAGGCTCGCATCGACGGTCGCCTGGAAGGCGGGCGAAGCTGCGTCGCCGGCTGGATCCTGGTAGACGACCAGCATCGTGGTGGCCTCGGTGCCGAATCGCTCGGAGATGAGCGAGGCTGCACGCTGCTCCTCCGACCCGTCGATCACCCAGCCGCCCTGGATCAGGGTCCCGCCGGCCCTCGCGGCCCAGACGTTGGTGCCGATGACGATGATCAGGCCGATGATCGGCAGCCAGCGACGGAACCGGAAGTCGAACCGCCCGAGCGCGGCGAATATGCCGGTCGGATGCAGCTCCCTCACGTGCTCGTCGGGGGCGGGCGAGCCAGAGACGCTGGACAAGGGTCACCTCGGGTGCGCGAAACGTTCGGGATTCGCCGGGGCGAAGGGTACAGGGTCGCTATGATCCGCGCGTGAAACGCCCCGCGGCGGCTGATTGACCCTCCTGCGGTCGGCCGGCTGGTGGCGCAGTGAGGGGCGGTATCTCCCACCGGTCGAGCCTGCGATCGCCCCACCCGGGGAGGCGCCATGACCCTGGTCGTCGCCCACCGCGGCGCGAATGCTGCCGCACCCGAGAACACGATGGAGGCCTATCGGCTGGCGGTCGAGATGGGAGCCGATGCCATCGAGCTGGACGTGCACCTCACGGCCGATGGCGAGCTGGCGGTGATTCACGACGAAACGCTGGATCGGACTACCGATCGGAGCGGCTCGATCGCGATGCTGAACATGAAGGAGATCCGCGCTGCCGACGCCGGATACCACTTCGACGCCGGCGATGGCACATACCCCTTCCGCGCGCAGGGGCTGAGAGTGCCGACCCTGATGGAAGTCCTGGACTGGCTCCCGGACGCCATCGGCCTCGTGGTCGAGGTGAAAGCGCGCCGGGCCACCGACGCGGCGGTCGAAGCGTTGCGCGCCTCGCGCGTGCGTGCTGCGGATGCCGCGACTCTTATCAGCTTCGAGGAGCAGACCATCGACCGCGCCCATGAGCTGGACGCGGGCCTCGCGACCGGCTACCTGCTGGTGCCGTCGCAGCCGTTCGAGCCCGCGCTGAGGTATGCCGTCCAGCACGGCCACGCAGCGGTTCACCCATTTGAGGGCGATCTCGGGCTCGATCCCGAGCCCCTCCTCTCCGTGGCGCGGGCGTATGGGCGCCTGGTCGGCTGCTACGTGGTGAATGACCCTGGCCGCATGCAGCAGCTTGCCGCGTACGGGCTCTGGGGCTTTGTCACAGATCTGCCCGTGGTTGGTCGACAGGCGCTCGGCCCACGCCAGGGCGAGGGAGCCGTGGGCGAGACGCGAGCCTGATCCGGTTCAGCCGGCGGCCAGATCTCCCAGTGCACGTCGTGCCACGCCTGCGTCGCTGACCCCGAAGGCGATCTGCACCTTGCCGCCGTCCATGCCGGTCGCGAACATCGTCTCGAGGTTGACCCCGGCGTCGGCCATGCGACGGGCGGCGGCACCAAGCGAGCCGGGCCGATGCTCCAGCGCGGCGACCACCACCTCGACCTGGCGGAAGGTCCAGCCGTGGGCCTCCAGCACGCCGCGCGCGCCTTCCTGGTCGTCCGCCGTGAACGCGAGCGTCCCCGTCGCGCCGGCCGTCGCACCGGCCGTCGCACCGATGTTGATCCCGCGCTCGCCAAGCGCCTCGCACACCTCTGCAAGGCTGCCCGGTTGGTTGGGGAGTTCGACAATGAATGCCTGCATGCCACCCTCCTGTATCGTGCGATCCGTGGGCGACGAGCGTAGCGATTCGGCAGGCGCCTGTCATCATCCGGCAGATGGAGGATCCGGCCCTCGAACCTCATCTCGGATTCGGGATCACCGCGCAGCGTGAGCCATCGTCGGTCGGTCTCGCCCAGCTCGGCGAAGGGCTCGAGGAGCTCGGCTACGACGAGCTGTGGGCGAACGATGCTCGGCTCGGCTCCGGCCTCGCCACCCTTGCCGCCGCCCTGGGCACCACCCGGCGCCTCGACCTGTGCCTGGGCGTCGCGCCGCTCTCCGAGCGGAATCCGCAGGAGATCGCCACCGAGGTTGAGGCGCTGGGCTTACCCCACCCGCGGCTGGTCCTCGGGGTCGGAACCGGTTCCGGCTCGTCGCTCGACAGCGTGCGCGATGGCGTCGAGATGCTTCGGCGCCTCCTGCCGGACGTTCGCGTCGCGGTGGCGGCCCTCGGTCCGAGGATGTGCGCGCTCGGTGGCGAGATCGGGGATCTGGTCCTCCTGAATTGGTCGTTCCCCGCACGCATCGCATGGTCCCGCGAGCGGATCGCCGGAGGCGCCGCCTTGGTCGGTCGACCGACACCGCGGGTCGCCGCGTACGTGCGCATGGCAATCGGGCCGGATGCGCGTTCCCGGCTGATCTCCGAGGCGGACCGATACCGTGGCAGACCGAGGCCCTACGCCCGCCTCTTCGACGACGAGGGTGCCTCCGGGGAGAAGGTCCCCGGCATCGCTGCTGTCCAACCGATCGAGGCAGCAGCACTGCTGGCGCCGTATCGCGCGGCCCTCGACAGCTGCGTGATCCGCGCCTTGCCGGCAGAGGCGGGCGCCGCCGGCTGGTTGCAGATCGCGAAGGCGGCTACCCTGCAGCCATGACCTACAGCATCGTCGCTCGTGACCCCGAGACCGGGCGCTTCGGGGTCGCCGTCCAGTCACATTACCTGGGCGTGGGGCCGGTCGTGCCCTGGCTCGAGGCGGGGGTCGGGGCGATCGCGACCCAGGCGTCGGTCAACATCAGCTTCGGACCGCTCGGGCTCGAGCTGCTGCGCGCAGGGCGAGCGGCCGAGGAGGTGGTGGCCGCTCTGGTGGCCAGCGACGACCAGGCCCAGGTCCGGCAGCTCGGCGTGGTGGATGCGATCGGCAAGGCCGCAGCGCACACCGGGGCCCAGTGCATCCCCGCCTGTGGCCATCTGGTGCGCGACGGCTTTACCGTGCAGGGCAACCTGCTCGAACGCGACACCTGTTGGCCGGCGATGGCGACGGCCTACGAGGAGGCACTGGCTGAAGGCGCTCCGTTCGTCGAGCGACTGCTACGCGCCATGGAGGCTGCGGAGAGAGAGGGCGGAGACGTGCGCGGCCGGCAATCGGCCGCGATCATGGTCGCCTCGGCCGACCTGCACGCGGCGCCCTGGCGCGGCCGCCTGATGGACATGCGCATCGAGGACCATCCAGATCCAGTGCCTGAGCTGCGTCGCATCGTCACCATGCAGCTCGCTTACGACCTGCTCGACGAGGAGGGCGACGGCGCGCGCGATGGCCAATCCGCGGCCGAGCGGTACGAGCGTGCCCGCGAGATCGCCCCCGACGCCTACGAGCTCGTCTTCTGGCGCGGAGTGGAACTGGCAACGAACGGGGACTTGCACGGCGGCCGTCGAGAGCTAGAGATCGCCTTCGCCGCCGACCGACGCTGGCGCACGACGCTCGAGCATCTCGCCGCCGGCGGTCGCGAGGGGGTCACCCCGGAGCTGCTTGCGACACTGTTCGACTAGGGCTCCGGACCGCGACTACCAGTTCGTCGCGGTCGACACCTGGATCTCACCGACAGATTCAAGCCAGCGCTCGGCGTCGATGGCGGCCCGACAGCCGTCCCCCGCTGCGGTGACCGCCTGGCGATACAGGTGGTCGTGGACGTCACCGGCCACGAAGACGCCGTCAATCTTCGTCTGGCTGCCGCCTTCGATCTTGCAGTAGCCGCGCTCGTCGAGATCGAGCTGGCCCGCGAAGAGGTCCGTGTTCGGCTTGTAGCCGATCGCGATAAAGAGTCCCTGCACGTCGACCGTCGACTCCTCGCCGCTGACGGTGTCTCGCAGGGCGAGCTGGTTGACCGTCATCTCGCCGCGCACGTCGGTCACCTCGGAGTTCCAGCGGACCTCGATCTTGGGGTGCGCGAAGGCACGGTCCTGCATGATCTTGCTGCCCCGGAACGCCTCGCGGCGGACCAGCATGGTCACCTTCGAGGCGAACTTCGTCAGGAAGAGCGCCTCCTCCAGAGCGGTGTCGCCGCCGCCAACCACCGCGATCTCGCGGTCGCGGAAGAAGAAGCCGTCGCAGGTGGCGCATGCGCTCACCCCACGTCCACGGAACTCCTCCTCGGACGGCAGCCCAAGCCAGAGTGCCGATGCCCCGGTGGCCACGATCACCGCGTCGGCGCGGTACTCGACATCGCCGACCCACAGGCCGAACGGGCGCTCGCTGAAGTCGATGCGAGTCACGTCCTTGTCGAGGAGCCGGCTGCCGAACCGCTCCGCCTGGTCGCGAAAGAGCTGCATCAGCTCGGGACCCTGGATGCCGTGCGGGAAGCCGGGGTAGTTCTCGACATCCGAGGTGATCATCAGCTGGCCGAGCGGCGTGTTGCCGGCGAAGACCATCGGCTCCAGGTTGGCGCGTGCGGCATAGATGGCGGCAGTCAGCCCGGCAGGGCCGGAACCGATGATCGCGAGCTTGTGGTGACGAGTCTCGGTGGCGTCTGAATCGGGCGTGCCCGTGCTGGGCGGACTGGGGGCGGTCATGTGTCGTCCAAGGTATCAGTATTTGCGCAAAGACGCAAGCGTTTTCACGTCAGCAGGAGCGGCAGGTTCATGGCCAGGTCCCAGGCCCCGACGACCACCAGCGCAGGCCCAAGCACCAGCTGGACCGGCCGCTCCCAGCGAACCATGGTCCGGGCCACGCGAGCTCCAGTCAGCTGGTCAAGCAGCCCGATCGAGAACAGCGGCAGCCCAAAGCCGATTCCAAAGGCGAGGAAGAAGGCCAACTGAGCGGCCAGGTCGCCGATAGTCAGCGAATAGGCGAAGATCACGACTAGCAGCGGCCCGGAGCAAGGAACGGCGATCGGCGCGAACAGCAGCCCATAGGCGAATGCCCCGGCCGCCGGTCCGCCGCGGCCCACGATGCGCGGCGAGAGCTGCGGCAGGCGGGCGAATGGGTTGCGGCCGAAGACCAGCAGCACGCCCAGCACGATAAGCAGCCCATCTGCAACAGGAAGCACCACGCGGACGAAGTCGCCGAGCGGCGCCGCTAGCGCGGCGAAGACGGCTCCGATCACGATCATCCCCACCACCACCCCAGCCCACACCAGCGCCGCCGTGGCCGCCGCGGGGAGTCGCCGGCTCTCGTTCGCTCCGACGGTCAGGTAGGCCAGGAAGCCGGGATAGAGCGGCAGGATGCAGGGCGTGATGGTGGCCCCGATCCCGAGCACGGCGGCGCCGAGCAGCTCCCCCACCCGATCAGCCGCCGAGGATGGCTGCCAGCTCGGAGGCGCCCAGCTGCTGGCCGAGCCCGATCAGCTCGACGCTGCCGTCGGTCCGAAGCAGGATCTTGGGCATCGAGGGCGGGTTGAGCACCGCGGTGCCGAACCGCTCGCGGAGCATCCGTGCCAGGTCGCCGTCCGCCACGGCGAAGTGCCAGTCGAAGCCCTCCCGATCGGCGTAATCGGCCAGGTCGGCGGCCCGCTCGTTCGGGTCGACATCCAGGCTGACCGACTCGAAATCGGTCAGGGCGTGCGCATCGACCACCTGGCGTTGCTGCCCCCGACAGTTCGTGCACCAGATGGCCATCGTCTCGAGGAGCACCGCACGCTCCGCGGCCAGCTCGCCCAGCGTAAAGGTGGCGCCGGTCCGCACGTCGCGCAGCAAGAGCGAGTGGAGCGGGTCGCTGGACTGCCCGGACGATGTGGAGCTGGCACCGGGGAGGACGGAGCGCGACGGCGAGGAGCTGACGGGCGCGGAGCAGCCGGCGACGGCCAGGCAGAGCGTGACAAGCAGCGTGAGTTGGGTGCGCATGCGGGCACGGTACCGGAATCGGGCGGGGGCCGCCCTCCGGGGAGGGCCCGTCCGAGCCTCGCGACGCGGAACCGATACGATGGTCGCATGATCGAACGTCGCCAAACCGTGACTGTCGACGTCTCCGGAGTCTTCATCGGCTCCGGACACCCGATCGTCGTGCAGTCGATGACCAACACCGACACCGCCGACACCGACGCCACCGCCATCCAGGTCGCCCAGCTAGCGCACGCGGGGTCCGAGCTGGTCCGGGTCACGGTCAACAATGACGCGGCGGCCGAGGCGGTGCCCATCATCCGCGGGAAGCTCGACCGGCTCGGGATCGGCGTTCCGCTGATCGGCGACTTCCACTACAACGGGCACCTCCTGCTGACGAAATATCCGGCCTGCGCGGCGGCCCTGGCCAAGTACCGCATCAACCCGGGCAACGTCGGCACCAAGCGGCACGACCAGCAGTTCCGCCAGATCGTCGAGGTGGCGATCGCCAACGACAAGCCGGTCCGCATCGGCGTCAACTGGGGCTCGCTGGATCAGCAGCTCCTGACCGAGCTGATGGATGCCAATGCGCTGCTGTCGGAGCCGCGGGAATCGCGCGACGTGATGATCGACGCCATGCTCGAATCGGCGCTCCGCTCGGCGCAGCTGGCAGAGGAGACCGGGCTGGCGCACGACCGGATCATCCTGTCGGCGAAGGTGAGCGGCGTCCAGGATCTGATCGAGGTCTACGCCCGCCTCGCCGAGCGCTGCGACTTCCCACTGCACCTTGGGCTGACCGAGGCCGGCATGGGCTCGCGCGGGATCATCTCGTCGACGGCCGGGCTGGCGGTCCTGCTGCAGCGCGGCATCGGCGACACGATCCGAGTCAGCCTCACCCCCTCGCCGGGCGGCGATCGCGCCGAGGAGGTGCAGATCGCCCAGCAGGTCCTCCAATCGCTCGGCCTGCGCAGCTTCACGCCGCAGGTCAGCGCCTGCCCCGGCTGCGGCCGTACCACGTCGACCTTCTTCCAGGAGATGGCGCGCGACATCGGCGCCTACCTGAAGGACCAGATGCCGATCTGGAGCCAGGCGCACCCCGGCGTCGAGGAGCTGAAGGTGGCGGTCATGGGCTGCGTGGTGAACGGACCGGGCGAGAGCAAGCACGCGGACATCGGGATCAGCCTGCCGGGCACCTTCGAGGAGCCGGTTGCGCCGGTCTTCGTCGACGGAAAGCTGCGCACCACCCTGCGCGGCGACGACATCGTGCCGCGCTTCCTGGAGATCCTCGAGGAGTACGTGGCGCTCCGGTACCCGCAGCCGGAGGCCGCCACGCCCTCCTGAGGAAGCCGGGTCAGGTGGCGGCGTCAGGAATGCGGGAGTGCCGCCAGGAAGGTCCAGGCGGCCGCGATGAACGCGATCAGCGTGAAGGCGACGATGGCCAGCGGAAGCAGCGCCACTCGCCAGTTCTGCCTGACCTCCTGTTGCTGGGGATCGACGTGGTCGACGTGCAGGTCGTGCGTGCTATCGAGGACGAGTCCTGTCTCCTCGCGCACCGCCGGCACCGTGGGCTCCATCGTCATCGCTCCCCTTCCAGGATCTGGCTCAGGCCGGCCTGCATGTCGGCCGCGCTGAGCTGGCCGATCTGGCGCGCCGCGATCCTTCCGCTGCGATCGATGAAGAAGGTATCGGGCGGCCCAACGATGCCGTATCGCGCTGCCACACGGTCGCCCGGATCCATCGCCGCCGTCCAGGTCGCACCCATGCGGCCAACGAACTCGCGGGCCGCTTCGGATCGATCCTGGTACACGATCCCGACCACGACCAGCCCATCGGCCCGATGCGCGGTCGCCGCGTCGGTCAGCAGCGGGAACTCCTCCACGCATGGCCCGCACCAGCTGGCCCAGAAGTTGACGATCACCGGTCGCCCGCGCAGTTCCGCCAGGCGCACCGGGTTTCCATCGAGATCGGCGAGCACGAATGCCGGTGCCGGATCCCCGATTTGCGCGGGGGCGACTGGAGTGGCGCGCGCCAGGAGAAGGACTCCCCAGGCGGCCAACAGGAGGATCGGGGCGAGGGCAGCACCGAGGTAGTAGCCACGCGGCAGGTGGGCTGCGGTCGGCGTCGCGGGGCTAGCGACCGGGTTGCGGGCCGTCGTCGTCATCGGCAGCTCATTGCCCCGACGCGCCGTCGTGCGGGCCGCGCTCCGTCTCTTCCCACTCCCGCCCGGCGGCGCGAACCCATGCGACCACGGCGTACAGGAAGATCAGCAGCCCCGGGATCGCCAGGAACGGGTTGGCGAGCTCTTTATCGGCGCGGAAGGCGAGGCCGGCGCCCAGCAACGCGCCGCCGACCGCCAGGATCACGGGGAGTGCGCTCGGATTCGGCAGGTGAACGCCTGGCGGCGGTTTCGGTCTCGCCGACGGCGCGCTGATATGACTGGTGACGGCGTACACCGCGCCCAGCACGAATGCGATGCCGAGCGCCAGCAGCAGGTACCCGAAGGCGGCGTCGCTCACTTCATCGGCCTCTAGCGCAGGAAGTACAGGGTGCTGAAGAGCGCAATCCAGACGACGTCCACGAAGTGCCAGTAGAAGCTGATCGCCTCGACCGCCACGTGGTTCTGCTTGCTGAACTGTCCCTGGGAGGCGCGCGCGGCCAAGATCGTGAGCCCCACCGCACCGCCGAAGACGTGGGCCCCGTGGAACCCGGTCAGCGTGTAGAAGACGGTCCCGAACGCGCCGTCGCTGATCCCGAAGCCGAGCGTGGTGTAGTCGTAGATCTGGCCGATCAGGAAGGTCACGCCGAGCACCAGCGTCAGCAGGGTCCAGTTGCGCATGGAGCGCTGGTCACCGCGCCGAATGGCCCACACCCCGAACTGCATGGTGAAGCTCGACGCCACCAGGATGATGGTGATCGGCAGCGCGATCGGCAGCATCTCCAGCTCTGGCGCGGGCGAGGGAGGTCCCCACACGCCGATGTGCACTGCGCGGGCATTGAAGTAGGACGCGAACAGGCCGCCGAAGAACATCACCTCGCTGGCGATGAAGAGGAGCATGCCGACCAGGGGGGTAGGCATCCCCGCTTCACGGCGGGCGACCGCAGGCCGCTGCTCCGGGGTATGCATGGCCGGGGCCTCTGCGCTCACGAGTGGCCTCCTTCGACGAGGACGGCCTCAGCGCCGGAATGCTCGGCGTCGTGCTTATGACGAAGATCGAAGACCGGTCGCTCGCTGCGGATCGGCGGCAGCTTGTCGAAGTTATAGGGCGGCGGCGGGGAGCTGGTCGCCCACTCCAGCGTGTTCCCCTCCCACGGGTCGTCGCCCACCTTTTCGCCGTTGATGAAGGTGGCCACCACGTTGACCAGAAACGGCAGGATGCTGGCGGCGATCAGGAAGGCACCCCCCGTCGAGACCACGTTCCAGAGGGTCCAGCCGGCGTCGGGTGAGTAGTCAGCGATGCGGCGTGGCATGCCGGCGATGCCCAGGAAGTGCATCGGGAAGAAGGCAAGGTTGAAGCCGACGAAGTGCATCCAGAAGTGCACCTTGCCGAGCCGCTCGTTGAGCCGTCGGCCGGTCATCTTCGGGAACCAGTAGTAGGTCGCCGCGAAGACGCCGAAGACGCTCCCGCCGAAGAAGACGTAGTGCAGGTGCGCCACCACGAAGTAGGTGTCCTGCAGGTGGAAGTCGACCGGCGGAGCAGAGAGCATCACGCCGCTGATGCCGCCGATCAGGAACATCGAGAGGAAGCCCAGCGCGAAGAGCATCGGCGTGGCGAAGACGATCGAGCCGCGCCACAGGGTCGCCAGCCAGTTGAACATCTTCACTCCGGTCGGGATCGCGATCAGGGCGGTCATGAAGCTGAAGAACGGCAGGAAGACCTGGCCGGTGGTGAACATGTGATGCGCCCAGACGCTGAAGCTGAGGAGGCCGATGGCGATCGTGGCAAAGACAAATGCCCGATACCCGAAGAGCGGGCGGCGGCTGAAGACCGGCAGGATCTCGCTCACCACGCCCATCGCCGGCAGGATGACGATGTAGACCTCGGGGTGGCCGAAGAACCAGAAGAGGTGCTGCCACAGGATCGGGTTGCCCCCATTGTTCGGGTCGAAGAAGCTGCCGCCGTAGTTGCGGTCGATGAAGAGGGCAATCATGCCGGCCGCCAGGACCGGGGTGGCGAGGAGGATCAGAGTCGCCGTCACGAGCACGGTCCAGACCAGGATCGGCATCCGGAAGAGGGTCATCCCCGGCGCCCGCATCTTGAAGATAGTGGCAATGAAGTTGACGGCGCCCAGGATCGAGGCGGTGCCCACCAGCAGCAGGCCGATCAACCACAGGTCGGTGCCGACGCCGGTCGAGTAGGTCCCGCCGCTCAACGGGGTATACAGCGTCCATCCCTCGGCCGCTGCCCCGCCGAAGAGATAGCCGGAGAAGATCAACAGCCCGCCGAGCGGCAGGAACCAGAAGCTGAGGGCGTTGATGCGCGGGAAGGCCATGTCCGGTGCGCCGATCTGGAGCGGCACGATGTAGTTCGCGAAGCCCGACAGGATCGGCACCACGAACAGGAAGATCATGATCGTGCCGTGCATGGTGAAGGCCTGGTTGTAGGTCCGCTCATCCAGGAACTGGAGCCCCGGGACCGCCAGCTCAGAGCGCATGACCAGGGCCAGGATGCCGGCCGCGAAGAAGAAGAGGAACGAGTTGACGATGTACAGGACGCCGATCTTCTTGTGGTCGACGGTGGTCAGCCAGTCGAGCACCCATGAGCGGCGATAGCTCTCGGCGGTGGGAGTCAGCGTCGTGGTTGCCATCGGTTCCTCGCTCGGCTCGCGCTTACTTTACGGTCAACGTGCCGGTCATGGCCGCAATCGGGTGGATCTGGCAGATGAAGGTGTACTCGCCCGCAGCAAGCGCCGCGACGGTGTAGGTGGTCGTCCCCGGACCCATGAACGGGGCGCCCCTGAAGACGACCTGACCGCCCTTCATGATCGCCACGTTGTGCTGGAGGGCATCGCTGTTGGTCATCTCGATCTTGAACGGCTGCCCTGCCAGCGCCTCCAGCGCCTTGGGGTCGAAGGCGATGTTGGCCGCCGTGATCTTGAGGACCGCAGCCGTCGCCGGGACCGATGGCGCCGGCGTGGCGCCAGAGCGGATTGCAGCGAGCCACTTGTCGAAGTCCGGGCGTGACATCGCCTTCACGCTGAATGTCATCCGCGCATGCAGGTCGCCACAGAACTCGGCGCATTGGCCGGCGTAGGTGCCCACATCGGTGACGGTGAACTCCAGCTCGTTGTTCGGCTTCCCCGCGGGGAGCGGGACCACGTCGCGTTTGACCAGGAAGGCAGGCACGTAGAACGAGTGGATCACGTCCTTCGAGACCAGGATCAGCTTGATCGGCTCGCCGACCGGCACGCCCATGATGGCGGGCGGTCCGGTGACCGACACGTCGTTCTTCGGATCGGCATCGCCATCGAGATAGTGGAAGGTCCACTGCCACTGGAAGCCGTCCACCTCGATCGTGACGCCCGGATGCTTGGCCGGCTCCGAGACCGCGTTGAGGGTCAGTGTCGAGAGGACGAACAGGATCAACACGATGACCGTGGGGATGGCGGTCCAGATCACCTCGACCAGGTTATTGCCATGGATCTGGGTCGGGAGCCGATCGTCGCGGCGCCGGTATCGGACGATCGAGTAGACGATGAAGCCCTCGACCGCAACAAAGACGATTGCACCCATCACCAGGATCACGTTGTAGAGCCAGAAGACGTCCTTGGCCTGGGTAGTGTGCGGCGTGGGCGGGACCATGGCGCACGAGGCCGCCAAAACGATCAGCGGGAGGAGGGCTCCGGCGCGAAGGAGGGCCCGAAACCGCGGTCGGGCCATCGGTCGTGACATCAGCTCGTCTCGATGCTCCTCATCGTGGACCGATGACGCGGGACTGCTCGGGGGCGCGTCCACCGCAGGGCCGGCACGCGGGCCGTATTGTACCGATGCGCGCTACCCGGCGCACCAAGCGGCGGATGCGCCGTCGCGGCTCAGGCGTCGATCAGGCCGCGGCTTTCGGGCATTCCCGCCGCTCGTCCGGCAGCATGAACCGGACCACGACCTCGTAGCGATGGTCGTCCTTGAGGAAGCGCGTCAGCTGGTTTGCGCTTGAGAGCGCGGTGTACCAATCCTGAGCGGACTGACCGCTCACGACACCGCAGCGCTGGCCGGCGAGCGCGTTGAGGACGCCGAACGTCGCGGGGTCCGAGGCATCGGGCCAGTCGACTAGCTTGTTGCCGATGCCCGTGTCGTCGGGCGGGTCGGCGTCCGCGTTTCGGACCAGCAGGCGAAGCGCATCGGGCTGGTATGGACGCCAGCTCGCCTCTGCCCAGGCGCTGGCCGGGAGCCAGGCCTCCAGGTTGGTCAGCCGCTCGCTCAGCTTCAACAGGATGCGATGGGCGGCAAACTCGGCCGCCGACATCCCCGCGACATTGGCGCCGGGCTCGAGCGTCCCGAGGGCGTACACCACGACCTTTACGTTCTGTGCGTCGGCGTGCAGGGTGAAGACCGTGTCGCTTGCGTCGGCCACGACATTCCGGGCGCCCCGAAACTCGATGCTGGCGCCGAAGAAGCCGGTTCGGGCGATCTCGTTGAGGATCGCCTGGATCCCTGCCTCGGTGAGGCGGCGCACGTTCGCCGCGGGCAATGCCGGACCTGGGAAGAGATCGACCTGAGCTCCAGGAACGATCACGCGGCCGTCGCCGGTGAGCGTGAACTGGGGAAAGCTGGTGAGAAGGAAGGCAGGAGCGACGAAGCCGCCGCTGTACTCCATGCGAAACACCAGGTCGTCGCCTGAGGGATGCGTGATCGGGCCGGTCGATCCGCCGGGGCCAGAGGAGCAGGCGGCGAGCAAGAGCGAAAGCGCGGCGACGACGGGCAGCAACGGTTGAACGGTTCGTCTCATGGGCGTTGGACGCATCCTCGCGTCCTGGGGTTCCACGCTCCGCGCTCGGCTGGGGATCCGGCCAGAATGGCATGGCAATGCGGATCCTCTTCTCCATCCTGGTCGCCGGTTTGCTGGCCATTGCGCTGCCGGGACGGGCCTTGGCTCACGGCGGCACGCCACCTCCCCCGTCGTTCCCCGCCGTCCTCCTCGAATGGCGCTTCGAGCCGATCGTGCTGGCGGGCCTTGCCGCGGCGACGATCGGTTGGTGGCTGCTGGCCCGCCAAGTGGCGAGCGCCCACGCGGGGCACCCCCATCCGCGCTGGCGAGTCCTCTCCTTACCGGCGGGACTGGCCGTCATCGGCATCGCTCTCACCTCGCCGATCGAGGCGTACGAGGGGCAGCTCTTCAGCGTGCATATGTTCCAGCACATGCTGCTCGAGCTCGTCGCGGCGCCACTGATCCTGCTGGGGGCGCCGGCGACGCTGGCGCTGCGCGCGGCGTCGCCATCGGTCCGTCGCGGATTGCTGGCGGTCCTGCACAGCCGCGTCGTCGCGGTCCTCTCCTTCCCGTTGCTCGCCTGGCTCCTGTTCGCCGCCGTCAACTGGGGCTGGCACTTCAGCACGCTCTACAACGACGCGCTGGAGATCTCCTGGCTGCACGACGTTCAGCACCTCGTCTTCCTGGGCGCCGGGCTCCTCTTCTGGTGGCCGGTGATCGGCGCCGATCCCGCGCGCTGGCGCCTGCCCCATCCGCTCCGGCTCTTCTACCTGTTCCTGGCGATGCCCCAGAACTCCTTCCTGGGGATCGCCCTCATGAGCGCTCCGACCAGCCTCTACGCCCACTACCTGACCAACCTGCGCACTTGGGGTCCGACCCCGCTGGTCGACCAGAACGTCGGCGGCATGCTGATGTGGGTCGGCGGCGACGTCGTCTTCTTGACTGCAATGGGCCTGGTGGTCGCCGCCTGGGCTCGCGCCGAGGACCGCCGAACGGCACGCGAGGATGCTCGCGAGGACGCGCGCCTCAGCCGGGTGCAACCGCCTGCCGACTGAGCGTCAGGTGAGCGGCAGGCGCAGGAGGGAATCCGCTGCGACAGCAGCGAAGAGCAGGGTCAGGTAGCTGATCGAGAAGCGGAAGAGGTGGATCGCCGCGCGCCCATCGCTCACGTCGCGCAGGACGCGGAGCGAGTACCAGACGAAGGCTGCGCCAAGGCCCACCGCCGAGACGAGGTAGATCAGCCCCATCCGCGCCGCTGGGAAGAGGAGCAGTGAGACGGCGACCAGCATGATCGTGTAGAGGACGATCTGGCGCGCCGTCTCCGCCTCGCCACGGACGACCGGCAGCATCGGCACGCTGGCAGCGGCGTAGTCGCCCCGGTAGCGCAGCGCCAGCGCCCAGAAGTGCGGCGGGGTCCAGTAGAAGACAATGGCGAAGAGGACGAGCGCCGGCACCTGGACCGTGCCGGTCACCGCGGCCCACGCGACCAGCACCGGGACGCACCCTGCGGCGCCACCGATGACGATGTTCTGCGGCGTGGTGCGCTTCAGCCAAAGTGTGTACACGAATACGTAGAAGGCGATCGCGCTGGCTGCGAGCAGGGCCGAGAGCAGGTTGACGGTGAGCGTCAGCCAGGCGAACGAGAGAATGCTGAGGGCGATGCCGAAGGCCAGGGCGCGGCTCGGCTGCACCGCGTGGCGTGGCAGCGGACGATGCCGGGTGCGGCGCATCAGGTCGTCGATGTCGCGGTCGAGGTACATGTTGATGGCGTTCGCGCCACCCGCCGCCAGGGAGCCGCCCAACACCACCGCCGCCATCAGCCAAACCGATGGCACGCCACGCTGTGCGAGCACCATCGTTGGCACCGTGGTCACCAGCAGCAGCTCGATGATGCGCGGCTTGGTGAGGGCAACATAGGCACGCAGGGTGGCCGCGCGGCCAGCGACGCCAGCCTCGTCCGGCCCGCTGGAGGCGCCAGCAGGCCGCGGCACGGACTCCGCCATCGGCGCGCGCCGGAGCGCCAGGTAGAGCAGCACGATCGTTGCCCAGAGCGCTGCGCCGACCGCAAGATGCGGCACCACGAAGAGCGCCGACAGGCGCGACCAGACATTGGCCGCCCCCAGCACCAGCTGGACAAGGACCAGCACCACGGCCAGGCCTGCCAGCCGGCGAGCTTCGGGTTCGATGGTCATGTGCTGAACTCGGCGCGCGGTCCACAGCACCAGCACGACGACGGCAACGGCCAGCAGCCGATGCGCAACCTGCACGACCTGACCCGGAGCGGCGAGGGATGGCAAGAGGGTGCCGTTCATGAGCGGGAAGTCGGGGAAGGCGAGGCCGGCTCCGCTGCCGCTGACCCATGAGCCGAGGAGCATCTGGGTGAAGATCACGCCGCCGGTCAATACGGGGAGGCCAGTGAGCGACCCGCGGACCGGCCGCGGCAGGGCGCCTCCAACCGCCCGATCGGCGATGAAGATGGTGAGCGCGAGCACGGTCAGCGCCATGGCGAGGTGGGCGGTGACGAGCTCGGCGCGGAGCTGCTGGATCACCACCTGGCCGCCGAGGAATGCCTGGATCACGACCAGCACCCCGGCCACCAGGGCCGAGACCAGCAAGACGCGATCCCTGCGTCGCCCGCTGAAGACCGTGATCAGCGCCACCGCCGCCACCAGCGGGCCGACTGCGAGCGCGGCGACCAGGCGGTGGCTGTGCTCGATCCACGCGTTCAGATCGGGGGGTGGGACCCAGGCGCCGAAGCAGAGCGGCCAGTCAGGGCAGCCGAGCCCGGAATCGGTGGCGCGCACCAGCCCGCCGACCACGATCAGGACGAAGGTGGCGATCGAGGCGGCGACGGCGAGCTTCGCGAATCGGTTCAACGAGGTCCTCGAAACACGCCGCGACGGCGCTGGTTGATCAGGGCCGCGAGACGCGGGACGCCATCATAGCCACCCCTGTACGCCGGGTCACTGGGCGAATTTGGCCCGCCGCAGCCTCCGCTCCGCGGAACGTGCGGCCGGAACATGCCGCAGTGGAAGCGGCACGAGTGGCAGCACGCGGCGGCTTACGGCGGCGAGCCTCTGAACGCCGCGTTCTCGGCGCGGCGACCAGCGAATCCCATACCCCCGGCGCAGCTCTGCAGGCAGGACCGAGAGCGATACGAGGTGCGCCAGGTCCCAGATCGGTCGAGGAGGGAACCGGGTCGGATACAGGACCGTGGTGGCCAATGACCGTGCTGTGGGCGTGACCACCACATCGCCGCTCCCGATCAGGCGAGCCATTTCGGCGCGCAGCTCAACCAACGTGGCAGGAAGCACTTGATCCGGGACGCCGAGGCGAATCGCGATCAGCCTGGCTTCGGCGTGGTAGGCCTCAGCGTCGCTTGCCGAGAGCGGAGCCACGAAGCGGTCGTAGACACGGATCGCCGTGTCCACCAGCGTGGCGTGCACCCACAAGAGCAGCGCCGGGTCGAGGGCGCGGTACGGGCCTCCGGTCTCGGGCACCGTGCCCGCCACGACCGCGTGGATGGCATTCATGCGCCGGATCGCGCGCTCCGCTCTCGGCGTGCTGCCGAAGACGACCGCGTACGACGCGTTGAGCGTGCGACGCAGCCGCGCGAACGGATCGGCCCTGAAGTCCGAATGCTCCGCGACGCCGGCGGCCACCGCAGGATGGGCCAGCTGCATCAGCAGCGCGCACGTCCCGCCTGCGAGGAGCAGTACCTCGCGATCGATCCGCCACGAAGCGCTGCCGGGGCCGAAGAGGCCGGCGTCCTGGGTCACGCCCAGGGCAGGCGCACCCCGGGGAGCAGCGCGTTCAGCAGCAGGCCCATGATCAGCAGCGCGCCGGCGCGTCGCGTGTGGGTGAAGGCGCCGCCCACGAACCAGAGCGGCCAGCCGACGTAGCTGTGCGGCGGCGCCTCGGGCCGCGGCGAGGAGAACTGGCCAAGGACCTTGAGCAGCAACGGGATCCCGAGCAACACCAGCATCACGAACGGCCCGATCCAGCCGACCAGCGCGGAGCCGACGATGATCGGATAGAAGGCGATCATGAGGAATTGAGCCACCCGCCGGGCACGCGCCTCACCCAGGATGACGGGCAGCGTGTGGATCCCCTTGGCCGTATCGGCGGACATCTTGTCGATGTGCTTTCCGAAGAGCACCGTCGTGACCAGGATGGCGTACGGAAGCGAGTCGATCCAGACCCAGCCGGGAAGCGTCCCGGTTGCCACGAAGTAGGTCCCCGCGAATCATCAGCGGCCCCCACACGATGAAGACGCCCGGCTCGCCGAGGCCGTGGTGCTTGAGCTTGATCGGCGGGGCCACGTAGAAGACGCTGATGAAGAGGCCGCCGAAGGCGAAGGCGGCGACCCAGGGACCCCGCGCCCAGACGAGCAGCAGCAGGATCGCCAGGTCAAAGGCCTGCATGAGCAGGATCGCGTTGCGCAGCTGGGCCTTCGAGAGCCAACCCGACAGGATCGGGTGCGGGGCATAGAGGGCGCGGACGTACTCGTCGGTGTCGACTCCGCCCTCCAGGTCGAAGTAGTCGTTGATCATGTTGTTGGCGGCGTGCGCGATCACCAGGCCGATGATCGACAGGGCGAGATACCAGTAGTTGACCGAGGCCCCGGCAGTGCCGATCGCCAGCAGGCCGCCGATCAGGCCCGAGGTGGCGGTCATGGTAAAGACGGCCGCGCGGGTGACGACCAGCCACTTGCCGAACCAGTCCATCTCCACGCCCTCGGGCATGTTGGCGTGGTTCATGACGTAGCGCCATGCAGAGAAGCGCTGGGCGAGCGTTGTCATGACGCGATCATACCGGCCGGGTCACAGATGAGCTCAGTCGACGCTCGGCCGGTTGCGAATCCCGACCGCATTGGTGACGGCTCCAGCGGCGCACAGCGCTGCAGCAATCAGCATCGCCAGGCGGTAGGCGTCCGTTGACGCCTCACGCGCCGCGGCCACCTGCTCGGCCGGAAGACCCGGACCCGGCGGGTTCAAGGGTGGGATGGCTGCTCGGACTGCTGCCGAGCTGGTGTCGAGCGTGGGCACGCGGGCATGCAGCGCGGCATAGAAGCTGGCCGAGACACCGATGAAGATGACGGCCCCGGCCAGCAGCGGCCCGATCCGGCTGATCGCGTTGTTGATGGCGGAGGCGAGGCCTGAATTGCGTGCCGGCACGGAGCCCATCAGGGCGGTCGTCAGGGGGGCCACCAGGATGGATATTCCGATGGCGAACACCAGCATCGCCGGCAGGACGTCGAGCAGGTAACCGCTCGACGGGATGAGGCTGGCCGGTGCCTCGATGCGCGCGTGCCAAGGGGTGCTGCTGGAAGGGATCCTGGTCAGCCACAGGAGTCCGGCTGCCATCAGCGCCGGCCCGACCGCCATGTACCAGCGTGGCCCTCGCTTGCCGGCAAGGTGCCCGAACGTGGTGGAGAGGAACGCCAGCCCCAGGCTGATCGGCATCCCGGCCAAACCCGAGGCCAGCGCGGAGTAGCTGAGCGTTCCCTGCAGGAACAACGCCTGGTAGCCGAATACGACGTAGAGCGCGCCGTAGATCAGAAAGGTCGATATGTTGGTGGTCGTGAAATTCCGGGAGCGGAAGAGCTGGGGCGGGATGAGCGGGTCGCGACGCAGGATCATGAGCGGCGCGAGGGCAACGGTAGCCACGGCCCCGATTACCAGCGCTGCCCAGGCGACCGGATCGGTCCAGTTCTGCTGCTGGCCCCGAATCGCACCGAACGCGAGCCCCCCCACCGCGAGCGCCACCGCAGTAGCGCCGAGCCAATCGAAGCGCGTCGGCGCCAACTCGTTGCGGCTCTCCGCGACCCAGCGCATCGCGATCACAACCGCCAGCACGACCAGCGGGACGTTCATCAGGAAGGCGATTCGCCAGCTGAACGTGTCCACCAGGAAGCCGCCAACCGGCGGGCCAAGGACGGTCGTAGCGCTCGAGGCCGCTGCCCAGATGCCGAAGGCGCGGCCGCGCTCCGGCCCGTCGAAGGTGGCCGTGATGATGGCCAGCGAGCTCGGCACCAGGAACGCGCCAAAGATGCCCTGCACCAGCCTCCCGGCAATCAGCAGCTCCATCGTCGGTGCCAGTCCGCAGAGCACCGAGCTGGCGCCGAACCCGATCAGGCCGATGATGAAGAGCCGCCGACGTCCATAGGCGTCGGCCAGGGCGCCGGACAGGATGAGCAACGCGGAGACGGTCAGCAGGTAGCCGTTGACGACGTACGACTCGCCCTCGAGCACACCGACCACGCTGGTCGGCAGCTGCTCCCCGATCGCCTTGAGCGCAACGTTGACGATTGTCGAATCGAGGAAAACGATGGCGGAGCCGAGCACCACCGCCACGAGCGTCCAGCCATTGCGGCTCATCCGGATGAGAGTGGCTCGAAGCGGGCGGTGAAGTGGCGCAGCTGTGGTGGCTGCTCGACGATCCGGTAGCCGCGCAGGTCGGCGGAGCCCGCGGCAACGGAGCGGACCACCTCGATCACGTAGTCGATGTGCGACTGGGTGTAGACCCGTCGCGGGATCGCAAGGCGCACCAGCTCCATCGGGCCAGGGGTCTCGGACCCGTCGGGATGCATGCCGAACATGACCGTGCCGATCTCGCAGCCCCGGATCCCGCCCTCGCGGTAGAGGGCCACCGCCAGGGCCTGGCCGGGGTACTGGAGCGGCGGGATGTGCGGCAGCAGCGCGGCCGCATCCACGTACACCGCATGCCCACCGATCGGCTGCACGCAAGGGATGCCTGCTTCGACCAGCGCCTCGCCCAGGTACGCGGTCGAACGGATGCGATAGCGCAGATAGTCCTCGTCGACCACCTCGCGCAGTCCTTGGGCGATCGCCTCCAGGTCGCGTCCCGCCAGGCCGCCGTAGGTGGGAAATCCCTCCGTCAGGATCAACAGGTTGCGGGCGTCGTCGGCCCAGCGGTCGTCGTTGAGAGCCAGCCAGCCACCGATGTTGGCGATCGCGTCCTTCTTGGCCGACATCGTCATGCCGTCGGCCAGCGACGCCATCTCGCGCACGATGTCGGGGATCGGTCGATCGGCGTAGCCCGGCTCACGCTCCTTGATGAACCAGGCGTTCTCGGCGAAGCGGCACCCGTCGAGGAAGAGGGGCAGCCGGTACCGGTCGCAGATCTCACGGACGCCGCGCAGGTTCTCGAGGCTCACCGGCTGGCCACCGCCCGAGTTGTTGGTCACGGTGACCATCACCAGTGGCACTGCCTCGGCACCCTTGTCGCGGATGAAGGAGTCGAGCGCGGCGAGGTCCATGTTGCCCTTGAACGGATGAATGACCGATGGGTGTCGCCCCTCCTCGATGACCAGGTCGACCGCCTCCGCGCCGGTGAACTCCACGTTGGCCCGCGTGGTGTCGAAGTGCGTGTTGCTGGGGATCGCCTTGCCCGGGCCGCCGACCACGGAGAAGAGGATCTTCTCGGCGGCACGCCCTTGGTGGGTGGGGATCACGTGCTTGAAGGGGAAGAGCGCCTGCACGCTTTCCAAAAAGCGGAACCACGACGGCGATCCGGCGTAGGACTCGTCGCCGCGCTGGATCCCCGCCCACTGCTCGGCCGACATGGCGCCGGTCCCCGAATCGGTGAGCAGGTCGATGATCACGTCGGCGGCATGCAGGTTAAAAAGGTTGTAACCGGCCTCGCGGAGGTGTTCCTCGCGCTCCGTGACCGAGGTGATTCGGATCGGCTCGACGCTCTTGATCCGGAACGGCTCGATGATCGTCTTCCAGGGATCCATCGCGTGGAGCATAGGTCGTGACGCGATGCGAGCGGAGGCCGAGGCGTCGCATGATTGGGTGGCCGGACGAGCTACCTGGAGGAGACCGATGGCGGGATGGGAATCGATGGGCGGCGAGGTTGGCTCGCGACCCGCGGTCGCGACCTGGGGCGAGAACGAGATGCAGGTCTTCTTCATCGGCGCCGATGGCCAGCTGTGGGACACCTACTGGGACGGCGCTGCCTGGCACGAGCGCCACGCTCATGGCGGCGAGCTGGTCGGCAGCCCGGCGGCCAGCAGCTGGGGAGCGGATCGGATCGACGTCTTCGCACGAGGCCGAGACGGCACGCTTCAGCACCGCTGGTATGAACCCGGCGGCTGGCAGCCCTGGGAGTCGCTCGGCGTAGCGATCGCCGGAGATCCGGCGGCCTGCTCCTGGGGACCCGATCGCATCGACCTCTTCGCGCGAACCGATGCGGGAGAGCTGCTCCATGGCTGGTGGGATGGCAGCCGATGGTCGTTCGACGGGTCGTAGACTCCACTCCTCCATGAAAGGCCACGCCAACCGCCACTGCCTGGCGCGGCTCCCCGACGGTGAGCTGCGCGTGCTCGAAGCCAAGGACCTGACGAAGATCGATGTCCTGCGTGGCAAGCCGGAGCACGTCGTCTGGCTGGACATCGCCTCCCCCACCGCCGACGACATCGCACTCCTGCGCGACGAGTTCGGCGTGCATCCCGTCGCGCTCGAGGACCTGGAAAAGCGGAAGCAGCGCCCGAAGATGGACACGTATTCCGAACAGCAGATGATCGTGGCCTACGAGGTGCTCCCGGCCGCGCAGAAGACCCGATCGTTCCAGCTCGGGGAGCTGCACGTGTTCGCCGGGGCGGGGTACCTCGTCAGCGTGCGATGGAATGACTCGCCCGCCATCCAGGACGTCGACCGCCGCTTCCGAGCGCGGCCCGATGCGGTCGCCCGTACGCCGGGGTCCCTGCTGTACGCGATCCTCGACGCGGTGGTCGACGGCTACTTTCCCCTCCTGGATCGGCTCACCGACCTGATCGAGGACCTCGAGGATCGGATCCTGCGGGGTGGGGAGATCCAGCAGACGTTGCGCACGATCCTGGGCCTGAAGCGCGAGCTGCTCGAATTGCGCCGGAACCTCGCGCCGCTGCGGGACGTGGCCAACGCACTGCTGCGCCGTGACCTTCCATTGGTCGACGACGCATCGGCCCCCTATTTCCAGGACCTCTACGACCACCTCGTGCGCGTGCTGGACCAGCTCGACCTGCAGCGCGACCTGCTTGCATCGGCGCTTGAGGCCAACCTTTCGGTCACCAGCAACAACCTGAACGCCATCATGAAGCGGTTGACCGCGCTCACCGTGATTCTGATGGTGCCGACCCTGATTGCCGGCATCTACGGCATGAACTTCCGCAACATGCCGGAGCTGAGCTGGCCGCTCGGGTACCCGCTGGCCCTTGGGCTGATGCTGGTGACGATGGGCGGCGCGGCGCTCTTCTTCCGGGCAAAGGACTGGTTCTGAGGCAGGTCGGCGAGTAGCCCTCAGCGAGCCCGGTCGATCCCTGCCAGGAGCCGCATCACGAGGCGCACCACAACCAACGCCGAGACCTCGTTGAGGTCGCGCGCCGGCACGAGCTCGGTGAAGGCGGCGCCAACCACGCGGCACCTGGCGGTCACCCCGCCAAGCAGGTCGCCTGCTTCGTCGAACGAGAGGCCACCAGGCGACACGCCGCTCACAGCGGAGGCGACCGATGGGTCGAGCGCATCGGTGTCGAAGACGATGAAGACCGATGCGTCCGCTGGCAGTTGGGCGGCCAGCCACTCGATCCCACGCTCGCGCAGCTCGCGCGAAGTGACGAGAAGGTTCCCGGCGGCGCGTGCATCGGCCACGTCGGAGGAGCGGGCGCTCCCGACTCCGCGCAGTCCGACCTGCACGATGCGCTCGACATGATCCATCTCGGCGGCCCGCCGCATGGTCGACGAGTAACCGTCGCGCACACCTGCGACCTCGTCGCGAAAATCGAGGTGCGCGTCGATCTGCACCACGGTGAGTGGTCCGTGCTCGGCATAAGCGCGCAGGACGGGGACCGGCACCGAGTCGTCTCCCCCCAGCACGATCGGCACGGCACCCGCGGCCAGCAACGCACGCACCGCTGCCTCGGCGCGCGCGGCATTGCCATTGCCGTCCCCGGGCGTGCCAGCCACGTCACCAGCGTCGACGATCCGCAGCGAGGGCGATCCCACGAGCATCGGGCCGTCGAGGTCGAAGTCGTGGTGGTCGGCATAGCGAGCGAGGCGCTGCGAGCGGGCGCGAATCGCCGCCGGGGCATCTGCGCAGCCGGCGGTCAGTCCCGGAGATGGATAGGGCACGCCGAACGGGATCCCCAGGATGGCGACGTCAGCCTCCCCTGCGACAAGGGCCTCAGGCCGAGCCGATGGCAGGTCAAGGAACGTCGTACCGCTCACCGAGCCGCCGCAGCCTTGGTGCAGTCCTGGCAGCGCCCCACAACAGTGACGTGCGAGAGATCGACCTCGAACCCGTTCGACTCGCGCAGCGCCTCGATGATTGCCCGTCCCGACCCGGCGCGAATCTCCCAGCGCCCGCCGCAGGTGGCGCAATGCAGGTGTCCATGCGTCCCCTCGGGCCCGACGTGGAACTCCTCGCGACCGTCCGCGCCGTGGCCGTGCTGTACGAGCCCGAGCTCCTCGAGGACGTCGAGCGTCCGATACACCGTCGACGGAATCGTGGCCGCATCGATCGCGCGGCATCGCTCGATCAGCTCGGCGCCGGTGATGTGGCCGTCGCTGCGGGCGAGCACCTCGACCACGGCGCGCCGTCGAGGGGTCCATCGCAGGCCCCGCTCGCGCAGCCGCTGGCGGACGCTGGCCCAGGGTTCGGAGAGGGGCATGACGGTGGACATGGGCACAGTATTATCTGCGCCACGCTACCTGGACCCCTGTCGTCGTGCTGGAGGGTGTTCGCGATGGTGTCCGGCGCCCGCTACCTGTATCTCGCATTCGTCTGGATCTACGTGGCGGGCCTGCTGCTGCAGGTCTTCCTGGTGGGCTTTGCCCTGTTCAGCGCCGCGCATGACTTTGAGCCGCACATCGGCCTGGGTTGGGTCCTGCACCTGGTCCCCGTCCTGCTGCTGATCGTTGCCGCGATCGCGCGTGTCGGGTCGCGCCTGCTTTGGTGGAACGCGGCACTCCTGGTGGTGCAGTTCTTCCAGCCGATTCTCGCGACCGTGCGGACAGACACGCCGCTTGTGGCGGCCCTCCATCCGGTCCTGGCCCTGATCATCTTCTGGCTGGCGGTGACGATCGGTCTCAGGGCGTGGGGGCTGGTTCGCGAGCCCGTGCCAACACCCGCCTAGCTCCGAGCCGCAGGAGATAAGCCCGATGGATTGGCAGCCCTGGCTCGTCTTCCTACACATCGCAGCCGGCTTCAGCTTCGCACTGGCGCATGGCGTCTCCGCTTTCGCTGCCCTGAAACTGCGGGGCGAGCGCGACCCGATCCGAGTCAACGCCCTGCTCGACCTATCGAAGTTCGCCCTGCCCACCTCGACCCTGTCAGTGCTGCTTCTGCTCATCTCGGGCATCGCTGAAGGATTCGTCGGCGGCTATTGGGGTCGCGTCTGGATCTGGGCTTCGATCGGGGTGCTCGTTGTTCTCTTCGGCCTGATGAGCTTCTTCGGCGTGATGCACTACGACCGAGTGCGCCATGCGCTCGGCGTCGCGGGGTTCTACGACAAGAAGGACACCCGCCCGCCCGAGACGGATCCGGCAGCGCTGGCGCGGATGCTCGACTCACCGCGAGCCGTGGAGCTCGCCGCGGTCGGCTTCATCGGCCTGGCGGTCCTCCTCTGGCTGATGGTGGTCAAGCCGTTCTAGGTCGCTACATCGCGGCGCCGACGCGCACGGCTCGCCGGTCTCGAGCAGCGCTTGAGGCCAGAGAAGATCGTCTCCCACCCGCCGCTGCTGTACTCCGTGGTCGCCTCGCGCAGGTCGGCATGGAGGACCCGCAGCTTGCAGGCCTCGCCCATCGGCGTGATCTCCCACTCGAGGCGTGACGGAGGGTCCTTCGCGGCCTCCGCCTCGTGCACGACGTGGAGGGTTTGGACAAGGCGGCGCGGCGGATGGATCTCCAGGATCTGACCGTCAAGGAAGACCTGGCCATCGGCCGATTCGCTGGTCCAACGCGAGCCGACCTTCTAGTCCGAGATGCTGAGTGCGCCATACGAGTACTGGCGCGTGAACTCGGGATCGGGCGTACGCTTTCAAACCGCGGCTCAGGTGAGCCGGGTAGCAAAGGTGCAGAGGTGCAGAGGTGAGCGGTCACGACAACCGGGCGACATTGGAACGGACACTTGCGGCCATGTACGCCGGCGATATCGACGGCTCGATGGCGGCCATGGCAGACGACGCGGTGGTTGATTGGCCGCAGTCGGGAGAGCGGATCGTCGGTAAGCAGTCCTGCACCCTCGTCTTCAAGAACTACCCCGGTGGCTCGCCTGCCTACGAGCTACGCCGCATCAGCGGCAGCGGGGACCTTTTCGTGGTCGAGGCGACTGGCAGGTATGGCGCAGATCTTTCCTACGTGACAAGCATCTTCGAGTTCCGCGACGGCAAGATCATCAGGCAGACCGACTACTTCGCCGCGCCGTTCGAGGCGCCCAACTGGCGCTCGCAATGGGTCGAGCACATGGCCGGGGTCTAGCGGCTAGACCCGGCGGACCTGCTCCGCTTCGCGTCCCTCGACCGGCCGATCGCAGGTAGGGCAATACCAGCGCGCTTCGACAGGCGTGC
>JBDTQD010000018.1:0-25830 GCA_039932375.1 Chloroflexota bacterium
CGGAAATGGTCGGAAACATAGGAAAACCTATGATTCCAATTGACCAGGGTCGCGGTGCGTCGCTATTGTGCCGCTAACTCGCCCCGCCCCGTAGTTGCTGCAGGTGCGTTAGTGCGTTCGCAGGTCAGCCCTGAGGTCGCGGATTCTTCATCGGAGCTGGACTCGCTGGTCGTGGCAGGTGCCACCTTCCGGGAGATCGATACCGGTCAGCGCGAGGAGCTCGCGCGAGTCCTGGCTGACCGCGTCAGCGGTACGAGCGAAGGGATCGTCCTGCACACGTGCCACCGGGTTGAGCTGATCGCGTTCGGGATGCAGGCGTCGGACCTGTCCGACGTTGCCGGCGCGTTGCACTGGTCGCGGGGAATGGCCGCCGCCGAACGCATGATGCTGGTGGCGGGTGGGCTGGATTCGGCGGTGCTCGCCGAGGAGCAGGTCCTGGGGCAGGTGCGGGATGCGTATCGATCGGCATTGGATCGATCCGAGACCGGCCCGGTTACCAACGAGCTGATGCGACGCGCCATTCGCTTTGGAAAGCGCGTGCGGTCGTTTGCCTACCCCGTCGGCGATCGCTCACTGGCCGATCGGGCGGCGCGTTGGATCGAGGAGCGGCTGACCTCGGAGCCTGGACGTTCAGTCAGCGCGCTGGTGGTGGGCACAGGGGAAATGGGACGGCTGCTGGCCAGGCGGCTTGCTGAAGGCAACGCATCCGTTACGGTCGCATCCCGGAGCAGCGAGCGCGGGGCCGATGTCGTGATGGACCTGCCGCACCCCGACCGACATAGGGCCTCGCTCATCGCCGAGGCGCTGGGCGGCGTGGTCCAGCACGATGTGGTGGCGATCGCCGTCCGCGGCGATGCGGTGCTCCTGGACGCGCAGCACCTGGATGGCGAGCGGGCGCCGCTGGTGGTCGATCTGTCGTCACCGAGCGTTGTCAGTCGTGAAGCGGCGACTCAGTTGGGGGAGAGGCTGCTGGATCTGGATCGGCTGGGCAGCACCATCGAGCCCGGCCGTCTGTCAGCCGACGCCGAGCGCCGGCTGCGTGGTGAGGCGCGCGACGAGGCGCAAGCATTCGCGGCCTGGCTGGAGGTCCGAGCAAGCGGCGACGGGATCGCCATGCTACGAGCCCACGCCGAGGAGGTGCGACGGCGCCACTTGCAACGCCTCCGCCTGCGGAGCGGCCTCGACGAGCAGCAGGCGGCAGCCGTGGAGGCTATGACTGTCGCCATGCTCGGCGAGCTCCTCCACGTACCCACCGTTCGGCTCCGACGGGATCCTGAAGCTGCCGCCCGGGTGCGGGAGCTCTTCGGGATCGAGTGATGACTGCTACTGCGACGGTCCGGTTGGGCACGCGCGGCAGCCGGCTGGCATTGGCGCAGGCGGAGGAGGCGGCCGGCGCAGTGACCCGGGTGCTGGGCCTCGGCTCAGTCGAGGTCATCGAGATCCGGACGAAAGGCGATGCCATCAGCGAGCGGCGGCCGGTCGGCCACTTCGAGGCCACCGACGGGCAGTTCACCGGGGAGCTGGAACAGGCCCTGCTGGAGGGCAGGATCGACGTCGCTGTGCACTCGCTCAAGGATCTGCCCACCGCTTCGACGTCGGGCCTCCGATTGGGTGCGATCCTGGAGCGTGGCGATCCGCGCGACTGCCTGCTGAGCCGCCACTCCGGAGGGCTCGACGACCTGCCGTTTGGAGCCTCCATCGGCACGAGCAGCGTGCGGCGCGCCGCACAACTGGCCGCCACGCGATTGGACCTCGTGGCCCGCCCCATTCGCGGGAACGTGGATACGCGCTTGCGCCGCCTCGAGGCCGGCGAGTACGACGCCCTTGTGCTGGCAGCGGCCGGGCTCGACCGGTTGGGCGTGGCGACGCGCGAGGATCAGCGACTGGCCTTCGAGGTCATGCTGCCGGCTCCCGGTCAGGGGGCGCTGGCGCTCCAGGTCCGAGCAGGAGAGCCGACCCTCAGCTCTCAGCTTGCCAACCTCGACCATGCGCCAACTCGCGCGGCAGTCCAAGCCGAGCGGGCGCTGTTGCGAGCGCTGGGCGGCGGCTGCCTGGCGCCGCTCGGCGCGCTGGGCGAGGTGTCCAATGGGCGTCTCCGACTGCGAGCGGCCTACGAGGGACGCCACGGCTTCGCCCGCGTGGATGTCAGCGGTTCCGCGGATCGCGCCGCTGAGGTCGTTGCTGAGGCAGCGGGGCAGATCAGAGAAGCGACGGGGTGATGTGGTGACCACGCTCCTCGTTACCCGTCCGGGTTCGCAAGCAGCTGAGCTCATGGCACTCCTTGCGGGGCGAGGTATCGGCGCGATCAGCGTTCCGACCGTTGAGACCGCTCCCGCTGCCGCGGGCGGCCCGTTGGACGAGGCGATCCGCTCACTTGACGGCGCTGCCTGGCTGGTCATCACCAGCGTCAATGGGGCGGCGGCGGTCCTTGCCCGCCTGGCGGCGATGGACCGCTCGCTCCCAGCAGGCCTGCGCGTGGCGGCCGTCGGGCCGGCGACGGCGGCGGCTCTGGGCGCAGGCGGGCTGCGGGTCGACCATGTTCCGGCGCGGTATCGCACGGTGGCGATCGCGGAGGGCCTGGGCGAGGTGGCCGGCAGGCGCGTGGTGCTGGCCCGCGCCGATGCGGCCACGCCCAACCTGCGGGACGCGCTTGTTCAGCGCGCGGCGCTGGTCGAGGAGGTCGTTGCGTATCGAACGGTCGAAGGGCCACCCGCATCTCGCGATCGGCTTCGCACCGCCCTGGCGCAGCCGCTCGACGGCGTGACATTCACAAGCGGCTCGACGGTTCGCGGGCTGCAGGCCCTGCTCTCTCCACCTCAGGCACTGCGCGCGACCGCACTGCCGGCCTTCTGCATCGGACCGGTCACCGCCCGAATTGCGCGGCGAGCCGGGTTCGCGGTGCCGGTTGTTGCCGGGAGCCACACCGTGGATGCACTGGCGGAGGCCATCTACCGGTATTTCACGAAGGAGATTGCATGAGCCTCCAGGTCGTCACGGACCGCACTGCCGGCGTTGCCCTGCGCGCGCGGCGGCTGCGGCGCTCGCCTGGCTTGCGCGCCCTGGTGCGAGAGACGCGCCTGCATCCGGCGATGCTCGTCCAGCCGATCTTCATCCAGGCCGGGCTGACCGGCCGGGAGCGGATTCGCTCCATGCCCGGACAGGACCGGTTGGGCCTCGACGCGGTCGTTGGGGAGGCCGCGCGACTGCGGAGCGCCGGGGTCGGATCGGTCCTTCTCTTCGGCCTTCCCCTCAAGAAGGACGCCCCCGGCTCCGGGGCATGGGCGGACGACGGGATTGTGCAGCAGGGGATCCGCCTGCTCCGGGAGGCCGACCGGGAGCTGGTGGTCATCGGCGACGTCTGCCTGTGCGAATACACCAGCCATGGGCATTGCGGGATCCTGGCCGGGAGCGACGAGGACGCCGTGGTCGACAACGACGCCACGCTGGAACTGCTGGCGCGAACGGCCGTCTCGCTGGCGGACGCCGGGGCCGATGTCGTGGCGCCGAGCGCAATGATGGACGGCCAGGTCGCGGCCATCCGCGGCGCGCTGGACGCCGCCAGTCACGGGGAGACCGCGATCCTGGCCTATGCAGCCAAGCATGCCTCCGCCTATTACGGCCCGTTTCGCGAAGCGGCCGACTCGGCACCCGCGTTCGGCGACCGGCGCAGCTACCAGATGGACCCAGCCAACAGGCGGGAGGCGATGCGTGAGGTCGAGGCCGACCTGGCAGAAGGGGCCGACATGATCATGATCAAGCCGGCGCTCCCGGCACTTGACCTCGTGGCCGCCGCTCGCGCTCGCACCAATGTCCCGATCGCCGCCTACCAGGTAAGTGGCGAGTACGCCGCCATCTGCGCCGCCGCCGCGAACGGCTGGCTCGACCGTCGAGCCGCGGCGCTCGAGAGCCTGGTGGCCATCGCCCGCGCCGGCGCCGACATCATCGTCACCTACTTCGCGGCCGAGGCCGCCGGTTGGCTGCGCGAGCAAGCCCCGCGATGAGCGACGAGCGCTTCGTGCATGCCTGGCTGCTGCGCCTTGACCCCGCCTGGCGTCGCCGGCCTGCTGACGAACGCCGGGCAGACCTGGATCTCTTCTGCGCGGCTGCCGAGCGCAGCGCTCCCCGGCTGATACAGCACGCCTACTCCACCATCGGCCTGCGGGCGGACGGGGATCTGTTTCTGTGGAGGATGGCCGAGCGGATCGAGGAGGTCGAGGAGACGGCGGCCGACCTGCTGACGTCCGGGGTCGGTCGCTGGCTGACCCCGGCCACCTCGATGATCGGGCTTACCCGGCCGAGCCAATACGTGAAGCGGCCCACCAGCCAGGAGCAGAGCCTTTTCAGCGGGGACCGCTCACGGTACCTGGTGGTCTACCCGTTCACGAAGAGCGTGGAATGGTATCTCACACCCGCGGATGAGCGGCAGGAGGTGATGAAGGGCCACATGCGGGTTGGGCACAAATACCCGCAGGTGCGCCAGTTGCTCGCCTATTCCTTCGGCCTGGACGACCAGGAGTTCATCGTCGCCTACGAGACCGATGACCTGGTCGCCTTCCAGGACCTCGTGCGCGAGCTGCGCGAGACGGAGAGCCGCCGTTCGACGGTGCGCGACACGCCGATCATCACCGCGATCCATTCGCCGCTGGGCGAGATTCTCGCCAAGCTCTCCGGGGCAGGCGCATGAGCCACCTCGCCACCACGTCCCGCTCCGCGGAGCTGATGGCCCGCGCCGAGCGCGTCCTGCCGGGCGGCGTCAACTCGCCGGTGCGCGCCTTCGGTGCGGTGGGCGGCAGACCCCGGGTGATCGAGAGAGCCCTCGGGGCGCGGCTGTGGGACGTCGATGGCAACGAGCTGATCGACTACATCGGCTCGTGGGGACCGATGATCCTCGGCCACGCTCACCCCGAGGTGATCGCGGCGGTCGTCGAGGCGGCGGGTCGGGGTACCTCGTTCGGGGCGCCGAATGCCGGGGAGGTGGCGCTGGCGGAGGAGATCGTGGGGGCCGTCCCCTCGATCGAGCAGCTGCGATTTGTCAACAGCGGCACGGAGGCGGCCATGTCGGCGATACGCCTGGCGCGTGCCTTCACCGGCCGAGACCGGATCATCAAGATGGCCGGCGGCTATCACGGCCACGCCGACGCCCTCCTGGTGCGTGCCGGATCCGGCGCCACCGGCCTGCCGTCGAGCGCCGGCGTTACGGCCGGTGCCGCCGCGGACACCCTGGTGGTCGAGTACAACGACCTTGACCAGGTGGCGGAATTGCTGGCACAGGAAGAGGACGTGTCGGCGGTGATCGTCGAGCCGGTCGCGGCCAACATGGGCGTCTGCCTTCCCGAGCCCGGATATCTCGAGGGCCTCCGCCTTCTGACTGCCAGGCACGGCACGCTGCTCATCTTCGACGAGGTGATCACCGGCTTCCGGGTGGCGCGCGGCGGCGCTCAGGAGCGCTACGGAATCACACCCGACCTGACAGTGTTGGGCAAGATCATCGGCGGCGGGCTGCCGGTGGGTGCCTACGGGGGTTCCGCGACGGTCATGGGCCTGGTTGCGCCGCTGGGGCCGATGTACCAGGCCGGCACCCTGTCCGGTAATCCGCTGGCCATGGCTGCCGGATTCGCGACGCTGCGCGCTCTGACCCCCTCCATCTACGACCAGTTGGAGGAGAGTGGCGCGTGGTTGGCGGAGGGCCTCGCCCGGTCGGCCGCTGCCGCCGGCGTGTCCGTGCGTCTGGCGCGCGCGGGCTCGCTGCTGACCGTCTTCTTCGACGATGATGTGCGCTTCGCCCGCTTTTTCCACGCCATGCTCGACTCAGGGGTGATGCTTCCGCCCTCGCAGCACGAGGCCTGGTTCATCTCCGCCGCACACGGCCAGGCGGACCTGGACGCGACGCTCGAGGCGGCAGCCCATGCCTTCGCAGCGCTTCGTGCATCACATGCTTGAGGCACCCACCCAACCGATGACCGGCGAAGGCCGGTTCCTCGCGGCACTCCGCCACGAGCAGCCCGACGCCACGCCGGTCTGGTTCATGCGCCAGGCCGGGCGGGCACTGGCCGACTATCGTGCGCTGCGCGAGCGCTATCCGATCCTGACGCTGGCCAAGACCCCGGAGCTGTGCGCCCAGGTGACGCTGATGCCGGTGCGCACCTTCGGCGTCGACGCAGCTGTGCTGTTCGCCGACATCATGCTGCCGCTCGAACCGATGGGGGTCGATCTGGAGATCGAGCCATCAATTGGCCCGATCATCCACAACCCGGTCCGCTCCGCGTCGGACGTCGACCGGCTGCGGCTGATCGAGCCGGCGGAGGAGGTCGCCTTCGTGATGGAGGCGATCCGCATTGTCCGTCGCGATATCGCTGGACAACAGGCGCTGATCGGATTCTCCGGCTCGCCCTTCACCCTGGCCTGCTACCTGATCGAGGGACGGCCCTCACGCGACTACGCGATCGCCAAGGCGTTCATGTACCGAGAGTCGGCGGCGTGGCATGCGTTGATGGAGAAGCTGACCGAGGTGGTCATCCGCTACCTCAACGCGCAGGTTGCCGCCGGGGCCCAGGTCGTCCAGATCTTCGACTCCTGGGTCGGTGCTCTCTCGCCGGCCGACTACGTGACCTACGTCCAGACGCACGTGTCGCGCATCTTTGCCGAGGTGCGGGGCGCTCCGACCATCCACTTCGGGACCGGAACCGCGGCGCTGCTCGAGCTGATGGCCGACGCCGGCGGCGACGTGATCGGGGTCGATGCGCGTCAGTCGCTCGACGTCGCCTGGGAACGGATCGGCTATGACCGCGGCATCCAGGGCAACCTGGATGCGACCCGGCTGCTCGCCGGGTGGGACGCAACACGCGAGGGGGCACTGGACGTGCTGCGGCGAGCGGCGAAGCGGCCGGGCCACATCTTCAACCTGGGGCACGGCGTCCTGCCAGATACCGATCCCGACCTGTTGGCCCGCCTCGTCGAGCTCGTGCATGCAGAGAGCGCCCGATGATCGCCGACAATCGCCCGCTGGGCGTGCTGCTGATGACCTATGGGTCGCCCGATGACCTGAACGACATGCTGCGCTACCTGAGCGCGGTGCGTGGCGGGCGCGAGCCGACTCCCGAGCTGGTGACCGAGTTCCGCCGCCGCTACGAGCTGATCGGCGGCTCTCCCCTCATCCCGATTACCCAGGCGCAGGCGGCGGCGCTCGAGGAGCGGCTGCGGGGCGATGGGCTGGATGCGCGCGCGGTTGCCGGCATGCGCTTCTCGGAGCCGACCATCGAGGCAGGCCTGGGCGTTCTGGCCGACGCCGGCTGTACCCTCGTGGTGGGCATCGTCATGAGCCCGCAGTTCTCCGGGATGCTGATGAGCGGCTACGAGCGCGCGCTCGCGGACGCGGCGCTCACGCTTGGCGACCGCGCCCCGGAGGTGCGCCTCGCCCCAGCCTGGTACCGGAATGTGCACTTCGTCGAGGCGGTCGCCGGCCGGATTCGCGAGGGGCTCGAACGGCTTCCGGCTCCTGACAGGGACGGGGCGCCAGTACTGCTGACCGCTCACTCGCTGCCGCGTCGGGTGGCCGAGATGGAGCCTGGGTATCTCGATCAGTTGCGCGAGACAGCCGAGCTCGTCGCCGCGCGCGCTGGGCTCGGTGCTGAGCGCTGGCACTTCTGCTGGCAGTCAGCGGGGCATGAGCCGGGGGAGTGGATGAAGCCCGATTTCACCGACCTGCTGCCCGAGCTCCGGGATGCCGGTCATCGTGCGGTCCTGGTCGCGCCGATCCAGTTCCTGGCCGACCATTTGGAGGTCCTGTACGACATTGACATCGGCGCCAAGGCCCAGGCTGATCAGGCCGGGATGGCATTCGCTCGGATCGAGTCCCTCAATATCGAGTCGGAATTCATTGCCGCCCTGGCATCGGTAGCCGAGGAGACCGCCAAATCAGCGATAACGTTGTAATCGCAGTTGGAGTCAACGCGTCGTGGCAAGGCTCCCAGCCGCCCAGTGGGCCAGTTCGACGTCGGCGGCCTCCGGCAGTCCACTGACCCCGATCGCTCCGATCACCTCACCGGCCACGATGATCGGGACCCCGCCACCCCATCCGACATAGCGTGGGTCTCCGAAATTGGTGACGGGGAAACCCTCGGTTCGGGACCGCTCGCCGAGGACGCTCGATTCGACACGTTCGCGAGCTGCCGTGAACGCCTTGTTGATGGCGATGTTGATCGACGCCAATCCACATCCGTCGGTGCGGAGAAACGCAACGAGCTCGCCGTGACGGTCGACGACGGCGACTGCGGCACCCTCTCCTCTGGCCTCGAGTCGGTCTCCGACCATCGCGATGAGGCCCCGCGCCTCAGCATGTCCGATCTCGCGGTGTTCAGGCATCAGGACTGCTCCTCGAGTGAAAGCCTGGCGTCGGTCCAGATCCCGTTGGCGTCGCTCGATGCAACTGCCGCCTCCACGAACTTCACCCCGATCGCGCCGTCGCGTTCGTTCGGGAACTGCAGCGCCAGTGGATCGGGCTCGCGGCCGGTGCGCCGCGCGGCGATCGCCTCGGCAGCGTCCGAGTAGACGTTGGCGAAGGCTTCGTGGAAGCCCTCTGGGTGCCCGGCCACGATCCGGCATGCCCGGATGCAAGCGGGCAGCGCCCCAGGCCCATTCGGTGTGTACACGCGCATCGGTTCGCTGAGCGGCTTGAACGTGAGCCGCGTCGGCCGCTCTTGGTGCCACTCGAGGCTGCCCTGCGTGCCGGACACGCGGATCCGAAGCCCATTCTCCACCCCAGCTGCCGTTTGGGTGACCCAGAAGCTCCCACGCGCACCGTTGTCGAAGCGCAGCAGCGCGGCGCCGTAGTCGTCGACCAGCCGTTCCGGGATCACGTGGCCGATCTCGGCGGCGACCTCCGTGACTTCGAGACGACTCACGAATCGCGCCAGGTTGTGCGCGTGTGTCCCGATGTCGCCCATCACCAGCGACGGTCCGCCACGCACCGGGTCATAGCGCCAGGGCAACCCGTTCGCAGGGTTCGGGTCGTACTCATCGGCCTTGTTGCCCTGGACGTACTCCACCTGGACCAGCCTGATCTCGCCGACCTGCCCATCCTCTACCAGCGCGCGAGCCTGGCGCACCATCGGGTAGCCGGTGTAGTTGTGCATGAGGCAGAAGACCTGGCCGGTGGAATCAACCTTGCGGACGATGTCCAGGGCCTCGTCAAGCGTGTTCGTCATCGGCTTGTCGCAGATGACGTCGAAGCCGCGGTCCAGGGCTGCCAGGGCATAGCCATGATGGCTGTCGTTGGGGGTCATGATGGCGACGACCTCGGCACCGTCCTCGCGTTCGCTCTCGGCATCCAGCATCCCGATCGCGTCGGTGTAGGCACGGGAGGGATCAATCCCCATGGCAGTGCCTGCTGTCCTGGAGCGCTCGGGGTCGGATGAGACCACCCCTGCCACGAGCTCGTAGCGACCGTCCAGTCGCGCGGCTGTCCGGTGCATGGCACCGATGAAGCTGCCCGGCCCACCGCCGATCACCGCCAGGCGAAGCGGATGGCCAAGCATCTCGATGATCGGCTCAGCGTCCAGGGAGATCTCCTTAATGATTGTTCGCCGGAGCAGCCGGGTCCAATCACCCGACCGAAATCGGAGAGTAATCAACTTTAGGGTAGCGTCGTTCGATGCCCGAGATCAGCCGGTTCCTTCGGCATCGTGGCCGGCGTGCGAGCCGTGGGCGTTTTCACCGCTAACGCACTGGTCATCCTTGGCATCGGGCAGTTCAACGAGAACGCAGCTCTGCCCTCCGTGGTGGCAGTTGGAGCTGCCGCCTGCGCAAGGCCCAGGCCAGCGGCAACGGGCCAACTGAAGTCTGCGCTCGGCTCGGTGATCAGGGGTGGTCTAATGGCTGCCCCACCATATGAGGCACCCCATGAACCTGAGCGGCATCTTGATCGGCTCCGAGGACCCACAACCCTTGGTGGACTACTACACGAAGCTCTTCGGTGAGCCGGCCTTCGCCGAGGGGGGCTACAGCGTGTGGCAGCTCGGCAGCGGCATGGTCACCGTCGGTCCCCACGACGAGGTTAGGGGCAAGAGCGCCCAGCCGGGTCGGATGATCTGGAACATCGAGAGCGCCGATGTGCAGGCCGATTTCGCCCACCTCAGGGAGGCCGGTGCGAACGTCATCCGCGAGCCGTACAGCATGGGCGAGGGGTACGAGGGGTTGATCGCCACCTTCTCCGACCCGGACGACAACTACTTCCAGCTCATGAGCCCAATGCGGGCCTGAGCCCGGTTATCGGGGGAGGTCTGGCTTTTCGCGGAAGGGGGCTCGCCAGTCGGGCGGATCGAACTCCGGCGCAAAGAAGTTGCGTGCACGAGCTATCCGGCCATCCCGCAGTTCATAGATATTGATGACCCACCACCAGGTTTGATCCGGGTAGTGAGCGCGCAGGAGGGCAACACCCCGATTGCCGCTGCCCTCCACCGCGATCACGGTGTACATCGGTGTCAATGCATAGTCGGTTCCGCCGATGACATCTCTCAGCTCGGTCGTGCCGGGCTCCAGGTCCCGGTAGTTCGCGAACTGCGCGCGGATGTTGGCGAACCCAACGAAGAGTTCGCCTGACTGCGGATACTCCAGCACGGCATCTGAATGATAAAAGTCTTCCAGCCGATCCCAGTCGTGACGCCCAATCACCGCCGCCATGTCGGTCAAGAGCTCGTGGTGGTTGATATCAGTCACGATCGCGCGCTCGCTGTCGAATCTGCTGTCGCCGCGGGCCGTTCGAGGCCGTCGGGTGGGCGTACCGCGCGGGCCTCCTGGTCAGTGAAGGCGCGGGACCGGAGAGTCTCGAGCGCCCGATCGTGAGCCTCGGCGATCGCAGTGAGGGCTTGTCGGCGGACATCGACTGGCAGATCCGCGCGGGCTGCAAATTGCCGGTATCCGGCGTGCGACATGTAGGCGCCCACAACATTTTTGAGATCGGCCACTGAGAGGAGCGTAGCCAGCTCCGGCAGGAGGCGTTCGAACGAGGAACGGTCAAGGTCGACGAACAGGCCGTGGTCTCGCGCCACGGAGACGGCAGCGCGGTTGACGTCGAGCTCGAAGTAGACGGCCTTCGCGGCGTTGCGCGCCTGGCGCATGAACTGGCGGCGCTGGATGTACAGCCCGACCAGTAGCCAGCCCATCACGCCCACGAAGGAACCGATGACGCCGGGTATGAGGGTCTTCAGCTCCATGCACCGCGGAGTATCGCGCTGCCGGCGGGCGTGCACAACGGCACTGGTGCCGTGCCATAGCATCTGCGGGTGAGCGCGCTCGACTGATGTGGAATCAGCCGCCGATCACCCAGAATTCGCGGAACGGGGCGCTGATGTGCCAGATCGTGTCGGTGCCAGCCGCCAGAGAAGCGGCATCGCCGGCCTTCAGCTCGAGCGTCCGTTCGCCGGCGACCTCGATCCGAACTGAGCCCAGCAGGATCACGAATGACTCTCGGCGGGGAGGGGTCCAGGGGACTGGCTCAGGATCGGTATCAAAGCGCGTGAATCCCGCCCATGTGCCCGGAACGTCGCACAGGATGTTCATCAGGCCGCCCACGTCGGGATCCGGCTCCCAGGTGTCAGCGGCTAGGCTGGTTACGAACAGCCCGGGCTGTGGCTCCATACTTTCCTCCTGGCTCTGTTCACTCTGCGTCACTCCGTTAGTTTCCCGCGGTCGGCGAGTACCAGAACGACGTTTCCGGTCATCTGCCCGGTTTCGACGTACTTCGTCGCCTCGACCAATTCATCGGGCGTTGGGACCTTCACGCCCCGCCGTTGCTGCCCGAGGCATCTGACGGTCATCGGGCATATGACCCACACTTGCGATCGACATGCGAGCCCTGATCTTCGACCTGGACGGCACCCTGATCGACACCGTGTACGCGCACGTCTTCGCCTGGCAGCGGGCGCTTGCGGAGGCAGGCCTGCCGATCGAGGGCTGGCGCATCCATCGGCGTATTGGCATGAGCGGTGGCCTCTTCACGCGCGCCGTGGCCCGGGAGCTTGGCCGCCCCTTGAGCGAGACGGAGGTCGAGGAAATCCAGAGCCGGCACGGCGAGCTGTTCCGAGAATTGCTCCCTGAACGGCGCCCGCTGCCGGGCGCGGTCGAGCTGGTGCGCCATCTGCGGGAGGGCCAGATCCCGTTCGGGATTGCCACCTCCGGCCGCAGGCCCGAGATCGACGCGTCCCTCGAGGCGCTGGGGATCGGTGACGACGTCACCGTCGTCGAGCGCGGGGACGTCCTGCGCGCCAAGCCGGAGCCCGACCTGTTCCTCGCCTGCCAGGAGCGGATGGGCGTGCATATCCGCGACGTGACGGTGGTCGGGGACGCGGTCTGGGACCTTCTCGCTGCCCGACGGGCCGGGATGCTGTCGGTGGGCCTGCTGACCGGCGGCTACGGAGAGGACGAGCTCACCCAGGCCGGTGCGTTCCGGGTGTACCGCGATCCCGCCGAGCTCGACGCCTCGCTGGACGAGCTGGGGATCATCCCCTGAGATGTCCTACGACCACTCGGATGGGGAGATCAGCGCGACATACCGTCCGCTGGCCGATGTACCGGACCTGGTCGGACCGACGGCCTCCATGACGTGGGTGGCGCGTGGCGCGATGACGAGGCGGCTGTTCGGCCTCTTTCGCCGCGACATGGCGCCGCACGCGGGCGGACCGGATCCCCATCGAGACGGACGAGATCCGAAGGTCGGGCCGCAAGCTGACAGTCCGGCAGTGGACCGAGTTGTGGGCACGTCACCACCAGTACATGGTGTGACCGAGCCGTCGCGGCTTGGAGGGTCGCGGTCACCGGGTGAACATCTGATGGTGATTCACCCACATGATGCCGACGGTCAGAAAGCTGACCCATGTATACCGGGGAGAATGGCGCCTAGCCGGTCCCGCGCAGATCGAGGGCGCGGCCCCAGCGTAGCCCCCGAACCGCGACGAGGGCGGCGAATGCGGCCAGCACCAGGATCGCACCAGCCGCGATCGAGGCCTCGAGGTCACCCGCCTGGAATTCCGAGAAGACGACCAGCGGCAGCGTCTGGGTGCGCCCGGTGACGTTGCCGGCGAACATGATCGTGGCGCCGAATTCGCCCAGCGCGCGCGCCCAGCTCATGACCACGCCGGCGGCGATCGCAGGAGCGGCGAGCGGCACGGTGATGTGCCGGAAGACCTCCCATTCGGATGCTCCCGAGTCGCGCGCGGCGTCCTCCAGCTCCAGGTCAACGGCAGCGAAACCGGTCCGAGCAGACCGCACGTACAGCGGGGCAGCCACGAAGATCTGCGCCAGGATCACGGCGATCGTGGTGAACGGGATCTCAAGCCCGATGAGACCCAGTGTGCCGCCCAGCAACCCGCGGCGGCCGGCCGCCAGAAGGAGCGCGAGCCCGGCCACCGATGGCGGCAAGACGATCGGCAGGTCGATGATCGTCTCCACCAGCGATCGACCTCGGAAGGACCGGCGGGCGAGCAGGTAGGCGAGGGGCGTGCCGAGCGCGATGATCGCCAGCAGGCTGAGCAGGGTCGTTGCGAGGCTGAGCCCAAGCGCTCGCAGGACGATGGGTGACGCGAGTGCCTCCCCGATCGATCCGCCAACAAGAGCGCGACCAATCAGCACCGCGACCGGCAGCGCCAGGAAGGTCGCAAGCAGGATGGCCGGGGCGAGGAACCAGGCCGGCCATCGGCCTTGAGCAGGCCTCCGCTCGCTCACGCAGGCGGGAGGAAGCCGAAGTCAGACAGGATTGCCTCGCCTTCCGGTCCGGCGAGCCAGGCCAGGAATTCCTGCGACGCGGCCTTGTGGCTGGATGCTCGCATAACGACTCCGGCGTAGTCGGCCCGAACGTTGGCAGCAGGGGGGATCTCGATGGGGACGACCTTGGTCGATCCCTTGGCATCGGTCAGGTAGACGATCCCGGCATCGCCATCGCCGAGCTCGATCTTCGCGACCACCGCCTTCACGCTGTCCTCGTGCGAGACGACGTTGGCTTGGTAGCGCGCGGCGAAATCCGCGGGATGGCCGGGCTGTTTCGCCAGGTTCGCGACGGCTTGAGCAGCGTATGTGGTGATCGGCACCTCGTCGCCGGCCGCGACGATCTTGACGCCAGAACGCGCCAGGTCGAGGGGCGAGAGGATATTGGCGGGGTTATCGGTCGGCACGATCACCGTCAGCAGGTTGCCCGCAAAGGGGATTGCCTGGCCGCTCGCCAGGTCCCCACCGACCAGCTTCTGAGGATTGGCAGTGTCGGCCGAGAGGAAGACGTCAGCCGGCGCGCCCTGCTCGATCTGGGTCCGCAGCGCCGCCGAGGAGTCGGTGGCGACCGTGAGCTTGGTGCCTGGGTGACCGCCCTCGTAGGCCAGGACGATCGCATCCAGCGGGCCCTTGAGAGAGGCGGCCGCGTAGACCGTCAGTTCAACGGGTACTGGGGTTGCAGTCGGAGGGAATGAGCTCGCAGCGGCCGAGGGAGATGTGGCATTGCCCGTGCCACACGCCGAAAGCGCCATCGCGACGGCCCCGAAGACCATGAGCCGTTGGCGCCTCATGTCGTCTGCGAATAGGCCCGCGACGGGACCTCGACCACCACGCTGGTCGCCTTGACGGCGCAGACGACCTCGTCGCCCACCTTCAAATTGAGCTCGGTGACGGCTTCCGCGGTCATCAGGCTGACGACCCGATGTGGCCCCGCCTGGACCTCGACCACGGCCGCCACCCGGTCCTTCTGGATTCGCGTCACGATCCCGGCGAAGCGGTTTCGGGCCGACTGCGCAACGATCGGGCGATCCGTGCGATCGCGTCTACGTTCGTCGAGCAGCCGCGCAACGTCGCTCATCGCGATGAGGCGCTGCCCGCCAGTCGTGCGGCTCATCTGGATCCGCCCGTTGCGCGCCCAACGGCGCACCGTCTCCACCGACACGCCGATCATCGCCGCAGCCTCACCGATCCGAACATCGGGAGTCGCCGCCTCGGTCACTCGCCTCACCATAGGAGGAATCTAGGCCATATCTAGCCCAGATGTCTAGGTTCCTATGGCCTCTGCTAGTCCGGCTCGTCCCGGATCGCCCAGTCCCATGACTGCTTGTAGATGCGCACGATCAGGTTCGTCTCTGAGTCAGTGATGCCGTCGATCTCGCCCAGCTCCGTCAGCAGGAAGTCGGCGAGATCCTGGTTCGTGCGAGTCACGACTTCGATGATCAGGTCGACTCTCCCGGTGCTGGCACCCACATAGCGAACCTGCGGGAGGCCGCTGAGGTGCTCTGCGATCTCGTCGAGGCGGTTGCGCTGGACCTTGAGGCCGATGATGACCGGGGTCTCATAGCCGACGTCGAACGGATCGACCGTCGCCACGACGCGGATGATCCCGTCTCCCAGCAGGCGCTTCAGCTTGCGGCGGGCCGTGACTTCGGTGACGCCGAGGGCCCGCGCAAGCTCGGCCACCGTCGTCCGCCCGTCCTGCTGCAGCATCTCGACCATGCGTCGCTCGGCAAGGTCGAGGTGATGTCGCTTTGATCGAGTGTATTCGGCCATGCTGGTTTTGGGTCACTCGGTTGACTGATACCGATAGACTGTTGCCGTCCAAGTATCGGATTGTGCTGGCTATTATCCACGGCGAGTACAGTGCATTCCGATCGATGGAGGAGAGGACGGACCCATGACCTCACCGACCGCGGCCGCGACCCCAGGCGTCATCGAAGTCCACTCGATCGACTACATCCCCCAGAGGGAGCGCCACGGCAAGGTTTCGAACCAGGCCACGCTCTGGTTCCTGGCGAATGCCGAGCTGGCTACTCTCGCCGTGGGATTCATTGGCATCAGCCTGGGCCTCAACCTCTTCTGGTGCCTGGTGGCGATCATCCTGGGCGAGGTGTTCGGCACCTTCTTCATGGCCTTTCACTCGGTGCAGGGACCGCGCCTTGGAATCCCGCAGCTGATCCAATCGCGGCCGCAGTTCGGCTACTACGGAGCGCTGATTCCCCAGGCAATCGGCGTCTTCCTGTATGTCGGATTCAACGTCTTCAACACAATCATCGCCGGCCTTGCCCTCAGCACCGTGGTCCCCGCGCTGCCCTCACAGGTCAGCATCCTGCTGATGGCGGGCCTGGCGCTGGTGCTGACGCTGGGCGGTTACGACTGGATTCACTTCGTCCAGAAGTGGGGGACGTATATCTTCCTGCCGGTCTTCGGCGTCTTCACCGTGGGGGTCATCCTCACGGCGAAGCTGCCCGCTGAGCAGCTTTCGACGACCGGCTTCCAGCTGACCCCGTTCCTCGTGGTGCTGATCGCGGTGGCCGCCTACCAGGTGTCGCAGGCTCCCTACGTGTCCGATTATTCGCGGTACCTGAACAAGGACATCAAGGCCAGGTCCACCTTCTGGTGGACCTACTTCGGCTCCTCGATCGGGTCGCTCTGGATGATCGCGCTCGGCGCCCTGCTACTGGCCGCATACGCGGGTGCCGCTCCGGTCGACTCGATCGTGTCGGGCGGGGACGCCATCTTCAAGGGCTTCGGCACATTCGCCCTCGCCATCGCGCTGATCGGTCTGGTGTCGGTGATCGCATTGAACCTGTACTCCGGATCGCTGGCCGGGCTCGCCGCGGTCGACACTGTTTCGCCAATCAAGGCCACGCTCAACAAGCGGATTGTCGCGGTAGTGGTTATCGCCATCCTGGGCACCGGCGGAAGCCTCCTCATCCCGGAGGACTTCCTGGGCGACTACAACAACTTCCTGGTGGTCCTGATCTACTTCCTGACCCCGTGGACCGCCGTCAACCTCGTCGACTTCTACTTCGTTCGGAAAGGCGACTACGCGATCAAGGAGATCTTCAACCCGCGAGGCATCTATGGCCGATGGAACTGGCGCGGCCTGCTCGCCTACTTCGTCGGCTTCGCGGTGATGATCCCGTTCTTCAGCGTCGGCACCTTCTTCGTCGGGGCGGTGGCGAAGGCCGCCGACGGCGCCGACTTCTCGATCTTCATCGGCCTTCCCTTCTCAGCTCTGCTGTATTACCTCCTGGCGCGGGGCCAGGACTTGAGTCAGGAGCGGACGCTTGCCGCGTCCGATGAGGCGGAGCTCGAAGGGACCGTTGCCCCCGCACCCACCCCGGCGTATTGATCGGCGTCGACCCGGTGAGGCCGCTCACCACCTTCTCGATCGTCGGCCGGTGCGAGCGCACCGGCCAGCTGGGTGTCGCCGTCTCGACAGCGGACGTCGGGGCCGGTCGGATGGTGACCTGGGCCCGGGCCGGGGTCGGCGCCGTCGCGACCCAGTCGTGGCCGAGCCTCTACCTGGCGATCGATGCCCTGCGCCTCATGGAGGAGGGCCTCTCAGCGCCGGAGGCGATGGACCGCGTCCTGTCGGACGATCCGGGCCGCGAAGTGCGCCAGCTCGGCATGGTCGATGCCGATGGGGGAAGCGCCTCGTTTTCCGGGATCGAGTGCACCACCTGGTACGGCGAGGTCAGCGGGCGGAACTTCGCGGCGCAGGGAAACATGCTGATCGCCGGCGAGACGGTGTCGGCCATGGCGGACTCGTTCCGTGAGACCGCCGACCTCGACCTCGCCGAGCGGCTGGTGCGGGCATTGGAGGCTGGGCAGGCCGGCGGTGGCGACAAGCGCGGACGCCAGTGCAGCGCCCTCCTCGTCGTCGACCGCGAGGAGTACCCGCTCTGGGATTTGCGGGTCGATGAGCATCCGCAGCCGGTCGCCGAGCTACGGCGCATCTTCGAGATCGCCAAGCTGCAGCTGCTCCCGTTCGTGGAGGGGCTTCCGACCCGCGAGAACCCGCTTGGCGGCCTCAGCGACGAGTTCATCGAGATGAACATGCTGCCGCCTCCGCAGCGGCCCGGCGGCGGCGGTTCGGGTCCACCGGAGCCCGCCACGGAAGGGGACGGAGCGTGAGCACCTCGCAGAGGCCGACCGTCGCTGCCTACGAGCGGCCGCGACCGCCGCGCGAGATCCCGCACCTGCTATTGCCCGAGAAGGTGAAGATCTCGCACTGGAACGACCGCAACGAGCTGCGGGTCAACAACTGGATCGAGCCGTGGGACTTCGCCTCGCCCCTGGACGTCGGGATCGTCAACGTGCCATTCAGCAAGACGTCGATCCTGCCCAACGGGGCGTTCGCCGCGCCCAACGCCCTGCGCGACGCATGGGCCATCTTCACCACCTTCACGCCCGACTACGACGTCGACATGTCGGCGCTGCGGGTGCGGGACCTCGGTGAGGTGTCAACCCCGATCATCGACCTGATGCAGGGCCTGACCAACATCCAGGAGTGCCTGACCGCGCTGATGTCGCAGCCGGAGGGCTTCTTCCCGTTGATCATCGGCGGCGATCACGCCATCACTGCCCCGGCGGTGCGCGCCTACAGCGCGGCGCATCCCGACCAGCAGGTGGGCCTGATCCACTTCGACGCGCACAACGACGTGCGGGTCATGGACCACGGCCCGACGAACGGGACGCCCATCCGCGGCATCCTCGAATCGGGAGCCCGCGTCAGCGGCGAAAACCTGGTGCAGGTCGGCATCCATGGCTTCATGAACGCGTCGTACTACAAGCGCTGGGTGGAGGGCCGGGGCGGCACGATCTACACCGCACGCGCCATCCGCCGCGCCGGGATCGAATCGGTGATCGCCGAGACGCTCGAGATCGCCGGCCGTGGCACGGACGCCATCTACGTCACCGTCGACATCGACGTGTTGGAGCTCGGCTACGCCCCCGGCACGGCAGCCGCCACTGCCGACGGGATCGACCCAGTCGACCTGCTGGAAGCGCTCTTCATCCTGGGGCTGGACCCACGCGTGCGGGCGATCGACTTCGTGGAGCTCGACCCCAAGCGCGACGTGGCCGAGATCACCACGCGCACCTTCGGCTCGGCGGTCCTCACCTTCTTGGCCGGCCTCTTCCTGCGCCTGAACGACGGCTGGCACGGCTACGATCCGGCTCCCATCCGCGACTGATCCTGGACCGATGGCCGCCGATCCCGCGCTCCGCGAAGGGAGCATTGCCGTCCCCGGCGGCAACGTCTTCTATCGCGCGGTCGGCAAGGGTGGGATCCCGCTCCTGTGCCTGCACGGCGGCCCGGGCATGTCGCACGACTACATCTCGCCGCTGGCGGACCTGGCCGATGAGCGCATGGTGGTCTTCTACGACCAGCTCGGCTGCGGCCGATCCGATCGGCCGGACGACACCTCGCTCTGGACCCTCGCGCGCTCGGTGGCGGAGGTGGCCGCCGTCCGTGAGGCGCTCGGCCTGGAGCGGATGCACCTCTTCGGCAACTCGTGGGGCGGCTGGCTGGCGATGCAGTACGTCCTCGACCTGCACCCGCCGCTGGACAGCCTGATCATCAGCAGCTCCCCGCCGTCGGTGGCGCGCGCGGTACGCGAGATGAACGAGCTGCGACTGGAGCTGCCGGTCGACGTGCAGCGCGTGATCGCCGACCACGAGGCACGTTCGTTCTTCGACTGCCCCGAGTACACCGCCGCAATCATGGTCTTCTACAAGCGCCACCTATGCCGGCTCGAGGCGTGGCCGGTGGGCGTTGAGACGGCGTTGGGTCCCGGCTTCGGCGCTGGCCCCTACCTGACCATGTGGGGGCCGAGCGAGTTCGGCCCGGTGACGGGCAACCTGGACGGCTGGGATATCACCGACCGCCTGGGCGAGATCGGGGTGCCCACGCTCGTCACCGGCGGCCTCCACGACGAGATGCGGCCCGACCACATGGCGGTGCTGGCCGAGGGGATCCCGCGCGGAGAGCTGGTCATCTTCAAGGAGAGCTCGCACATGGCCTTCGTCGAGGAGCGCGAGGCATACATCGCGACCGTTCGCGAGTTCCTGGAGCGCGTGGAGAGCGCCTAACGCATCGAAGCTTCGCGACAAGCAACCTGGTTAATACTCGCGACCAATTCAGCGCTTTCCCGTGCCGTCCGAGCAGTCCGGTTGATCATCTGACGCGCCAGCGCCCCTTCCATGTCACGACAAGCAAGTGTGCTTATCGCGGGCACGCATCATCGGCTCATCTCGACGATCATCACAGAACGCGCGCCGTCGTCGTGCTCGACCAGGATCGAGATCCGGATGGTTCCTTCCGCGGAGATCGGCGCGGGAGTGCCGATCGGGTCTGCGCCATTGGGGGCGCCTTGCATCTCCTGGTATTCGCGCAGGATCTCCAGGACCTGCCGTCCGCTGACCCCATTCAGCGGATCGCGGTCCTTGAACACGAATCCCCAGACCCTGGCGATGGCGCCGGTGAGGCCGATGGCCGTGACGAGCACCTTCACGGTGTCCGAGGCCAGCACGTCACGCACGAAGCCGAAGACCTCGAACAGGATGTCTGCCGATCCTGGCGCTGCGTCGACGAATGCCAGCCCGCCGTCCTGGGGCGGAGGAACGCTCGCACTCCCGTCCGTCTGGGCGTTTGCGGCAGCGCGCCGGATCTCTCGGTCCAGCTCGGCAATCCGCCAACCGATCTGCGAGGCCGATACGTAGTCCGCGTGCCAGGCAACCTGCACGCCTCGGATCCCGCGCTCGCTCGCGATCTGCTGGAAATCGGCTCCCGGTCCTGCCGCGGCGGGGCTCGTTGGGTCGTCGGTCATCGGCCCAATGCTACCGGCAGCGCTCAGGTCGAACCGATGACACGAAGCAGGATCGCGAAGCCCTCGTCGGTTCCCGCCCACCGCGCGCGTAGCTCCTCAACCCCGACTCTTCTGCGGACATAGCGCAGCGCGACCACGGCCACGACGATGTCGTCCACCGGCCCGAGAACGGGAATGAACTCCGGGATCAGGTCGATGGGGGAGACGATCCACGCGACGAGCCCGATCAGCACGAGACGTACGTCGAGCGGGGTTGACCGATCTCGCACGATCGACCGCAGCAGGCGCAGCACGTCCGGGACTAGGCGAACGAGCGCGCGCAGCGGGACGCCCTTCGGACGGAGGAACCAGAAGAGCAGGACGATCCCCGCCCACAGCGCGATCAGCGCGACGAGGATCTTGACCACGATGCCGAGGTCCAACCGACCTCCCTCCTACAATCAGCAGCCGATGATGGATTCCCACGGCGCGTCACCGCAAGGCAGCGGGACGCAGCGGATCGTGCGCCGCGCCGCGCTGGATCCGCTGGCTCGGCGCCGTGAGCGGAGTCGGCAGCGCCCTGGTCGCGGCTGGCCTGCTGGCGGAAGGCATCCCACACCCGCTCACCTACATTGGCGGAGTCGGCTACGCGATCGTCCTGCCGATCCGGGCCTTCCTGATGGGTCGGCTCCTGGCCGCCCGGCTCAGTTGACGGTGATCGCGAGACGCTTGAAGGGACCCTCTTCCTTCACCCGATCAGAGGCGTACCAGATCTCGTAGCTGCCCTTGGTGGTCGGGGCCTTGATCGTGACCGGATTGCCAGCGGTCGTATACGCATAGTCGGTGTAGGTACCATCTGGCGACCCGGCGGGAACGATGGTGATGTAGTCACTCGGCCCGTTGGGCCCGGTCCAGGTCACCTGGAATGCGGCGCCTGCGGCGACAGTCGCCGGTGCCGACAGGGTCACGACGTACGCGGTCACCGTGATCGGCCGAGTGGCCTGCTTGCTGTCATCGACCCCCGACGCGTACCACAGCTCATAGTCACCGGCCTTGATCGGGGAGACCAGCTTGCCGGGGCTGCCGTTCGTGGTATAGAAGTAGCTCTCGGTGGTCCACTTCGCCGTCCCCTTGGCCACGATCGTGACGTAGTCGCCAGGCCCGTTCGGCCCGTTCCACGCCACCTCGAAGGTCGTCCCAGCCTCGACCGTATCCGGTCCCAGCAGGTCCCCCACGAACGGCGTCACCCGGATGGCCCGCCGGGCGAGGATGCTGCCATCGGCCCCGGAGACGTACCACAGGGCGTAGGCGCCGTCCTTCACCGGCGCCACCAGCTTCCCAGGGGTCCCGTTGGTCGTGTAGAAGTATGGCTCGTTGGTCCACTTCGCCGCGCCGGCAGAGACGATCGTGACGTAGTCGCGCGCCGCGTTTGGCCCGGTCCATGCGACCTCGAACGACGCTCCGGCCTGGACGTCCGAGGGAGCGTCCAGATTTGCCGGGCCGGTCGCCCCCAGGCTTGCCGCTGCGCTCGCGCTGGCCGTCGTGCTGGCGGCCGGGCTGGCGCTGGGGCTGGGGGTGGTGCTCCCGCCCTGGCCTCCGCATCCGGACACGAGCACCAGGACTGCGAGCGCTGATCCGATGGCGCCTGTGCGGCGCCCGTGCGTGGCCTGCATCGATCCCTCCGTCCGACGGCGGGCGTGCAACCCGCATCTGGTGCGCCATGGTACAGGCCGCCACTAGCCGATTGCGCGAATCCGCGCGGTCCAGCGCCCTATGCTGGCTGACATGGAAACGGAGGAGGCCGAGCGAGTCTTCGACGAGTACGCCGACGCCTACCGGGCCTACTGGGGGCCGATCATTGCCCCGGCCGCCATGCGAGTCCTCGACCGCGTCCTCATGCGCCACGAAGACACGGCGTTTGACCTGCTCGACGTTGGAACCGGCACCGGTGTCCTCGCGCTGGCCGCCCTGGAGCGGTGGCCAAACGCCAGGGTGACCGGCGTCGATCCGTCGGCCCGGATGCTGGAGCAGGCTGCCGACGCGGGGCGGCGTCGCTGGTCCACCCTGCCGCGCCGCCTCAACCTGAAGACGGCGAGTGCCGACAAGCTGCCCCTGCCCGACCAGAGCGTGGACGTCGCCGTCTCGTCGTTCGTGATCCAGCTCGTTCCCAGTCGGCCTGCGGCGCTGCGCGAGATCATCCGCGTCCTGCGCCCGGGCGGCCAGTTTGCCTGCGTGACCTGGCAGGACGAACGGCTGGGGTTCGAGCCAGAGGAGGTGTTCGGGGATGCCATCGACGAGTTAGGGATCAAGCCCCCGGAGGACGATCGCGACGTGCATCCCTACGTCTCGGTGCGGGCCGCGGCGGACGAGTTCCGGCGCGCGGGGTTCCGCAACGTGCGCGCACGGCCCGACTCGCTCGAGCATCGGTTCACCCCGGAAAGCTACCTGGCGGTGCTGGAGCACTGGATCGAGCGAGAGCTCTTCGCGGTGCAGGGGCGCCGGGCCGGGCTGCGACTCCGTGAGGTGACGCTTCGCAAGCTGCGCCGCCTTCGCCCCGAGGAGTTCGTCTGGCGCAGGCCGCTGGTCAGCCTCGTGGCAGTCAAGCCTGATCCGCCTCACGCGCTCGTCGCGTTCCTCGAGAGCTCAGCCAGCACACTCAGCGACGGGGCGAAGTAGAAGGCGCCGCTCACCGGCCGCGAGAAGTCGACCAGCCGATCGTGGAGGCCGTCGGCATCGGTGCCGAACATGCGTGCCAGCATGCGGTCGAAGCGCATCCGGTCGGCGGAGAAGGCCAGGAAGTAGAGCCCGTGCTCGGTGATCGTTCCGTACGGGACGCTGCGCCGCCAGATCGGCAGCTCCTCGCCATTCTCGTCCGCCAGCTCCACGCGGGAGATGTGGGCGGTCGGAGGCTTGTCGTCGCCCAGCAGCTCGAGGCTGTTGCGCTTCTTCCGCCCGAAGACGCGCTCCTGCTCGGCGACGGGAAGAGCCTCGAATGCGGCAAGGTCATGGATCCAGCGCATGGTCAGGACGTGGCTGCCTCCAGCGCCTGGCTCCCCATCGGGCACGAGGGCGGCCGTTGGGGCATCGAGGATCTCCGGGTTGGCGGTGCCGTCGATGAAGCCGCTGAGGTCCCGGCTGTCGCGGTGCACGAAGGCGTTCCGCTCGTCGGCGAGCATTGCCACATGCCCGATTGCCGCTGCTGCGGCACGCGAATGCTCGAAGACCACGTCGCGTGAACTGCCATTGATCCAGAGCCAGATGTCGTGCTGGCTGGCCGGCGCCCGATGGCCACCGAGCGTGGCAATCGGCTGAAATGGGGCGAGCCCGACAGGAAGGTCATTCCCCGCCAGCGCCCGCCACAGCGTGCTGCCAAAGGCCACCACCAGGTTGACCCCGCCCGCCGACACGGCGGGCTGCCGCAGGCTGCGGAGCGATTCCGCCACGGTGCCCATCTCGACGTCCGGGCGCAGGTCGAACTCGATGAAGGAGTGGGCGATGGTGCCCTGCGCGAAGATGCCGAACTGGGGCGTGCTCATGGGTCTCAGCCTCTGGCCGGGGAGCGTCGAGAAGGTCGCCGCATCGTACGCCGCGGCAGGCCCACGTGACCCGCCAGCCGCCGCGATCCGCGCTTGACGCCGCTTCCTACGATGTGCGAGTCGCAGCTGCGACGAAGGAGTAGGAGGAGCCACGGCATGACGGCGACCAGCGTTGCGAGCGGTGAGGGGGAAGGGCTCCAGCGGAACGCGATCGGTCTCCCGGAGGTCCTGTTCCAGTCGATCACCCACATGGCGCCAGCGGTGGCGGTGGCGCTCTCCATCGGGGCGGCCACCGGCTTCGCCGGGCGATTGACGCCGCTGGCGGTGGTGCTGGCCATGGTGGCCTGCCTTTTCACCGCGTATTCGATCGGCCAGCTCGCGAAGCACCTCCCGTCGGCGGGTGGCATGTACACCTACGTAGCCCGCGGGCTGGGGCCCTTCTTCGGCTGGCTGATGGCCTGGGCCTTCGCCCTGGCCGAGCCACTCATCGCGCCGATCCTGCTGGCAGCCTTTGGACTCTACGGGGCCAATTTCCTGCAGGTGTACCTGCACGTCGGCGAGGGCTTCACCTACCTGTGGGTCGTGCTCGCGGTCCTGTGCGGGCTCCTGCTGTGGTGGCTCATCTACAGCGGCGTCCAGCTCTCGACGAGGGCCGGGATCGTGCTTGGTGCGATCGAGATCACGATCTTCGTCTTCGTCTCCATGCTGCTGATCGCCAAGGCAGGATCACGCAACACGCTGAGCGTCTTCATCCCCGGCGACCAGGGTATCCAGCCGGCATTCCAGGGCATGATCTTCTGCCTCCTGGCTTTCATCGGCTTCGAGGCTGCAGCACCGCTGGGCGAAGAGGCCCGTGAGCCGCGGCGCACGATTCCGAGGGCCGTCATCTGGTCGACCATCGGCGTCGGCGCGTTCTACGTGCTGTGCTACTACGCGGCGACTGTCTACTTTGGGGTCGACCGGATGGGGGACTTCTATACCTTCAACAACGGCGATCCGTGGGGCTTCCTGGGCACCGACGTGCTCGGCACGCTCGGGGGCATCCTGGTCGTCTTCGCGATCATCAACAGTTCGCTGGCCAACGCGAACTCCGGTGCCACGGCGGCGACCCGATCCATCTTCTCCATGGCCCGTGGCGGGCTCCTGCCAAAGTTCTTCGCTGCCGTGCATCCGACCCATCGCACCCCGGTGAACGCGGTGCATGCTCAGGTCCTGGTGGCGATCGTGGTGGCCGTGGCCGGCGGGTTGATCCTGGCCGACGATCCATTCCCTGGGAGCGGGCCGATCAACATCTACGTCTTCATCGGCACCATGCTCGGCCTCCTCTTCGCGGGCATGTACATGGCCGTCAACCTGGCCGTGATCGGCTTCTACCTCCGCGAGCGGCGCCACGAGTTCAACCCGATCAAGCACCTCATCATCCCGATCCTCGGGGTGCTCGCCATGGTGCCGGCGATGATGTCGGTGATCGGTGGCCTGACGATCCCCTTCTTTGACGTGGAGCTCCCGGCCTACACGAACTCACTGCGATTCACCGCACCGATCGTCGGGGCCTGGATCCTGCTCGGGATCGTGATCTTCTTCGTCCTGTGGGCACGCAACCGCGCGGCGCTGTCGCGGATGGGACAGGTCTATGGCGGGGAGGGTGACTCGGACGCGAGCGGCTAGCCGAAGATTGAGAGCGGGCAGTAGGCGGTCACGATCCAATTCGGAGCGTCGAC
>JBDTQD010000019.1:0-25311 GCA_039932375.1 Chloroflexota bacterium
ATCGCCCCTGCCCGCCGCGTTGACGGCCGCAGCGCCAACCAGCTCCGGCCGGTGAAGATCGTGCACGACTACCTGAAGTTCGCCGAGGGATCGGTTCTGATCCGTGTCGGCGATACACGAGTGATCTGCGCGGCGACGATCGAGGATCGGGTGCCGGGCTGGATGCGCGGCAAGGGCGGCGGCTGGATCACGGCTGAGTATTCGATGTTGCCGCGGGCCGGAACCGAGCGCAGCCAGCGCGAGGCGAGCGCAGGGCGCATCGGCGGGCGGACCCACGAGATCCAGCGCCTGATCGGCCGATCGCTTCGCGCATGTATCGATCTGCCCCGGCTCGGCGAACGGACCATCACCCTCGACTGCGACGTGGTGCAGGCCGATGGAGGCACCCGCACGGCGAGCATCACCGGCGCATACGTTGCGCTCGCGCGGGCCCTCAACAAGTTCGGCATGGCGCACCTGCTGGTCAGCAAGGTCGCCGCCGTGAGCGTCGGCATCGTCGGCGGGCAGAGCCTGCTCGACCTCAACTATGCAGAGGACTCAACGGCGGAGGTCGACTTCAACGTGGTCATGACCGATGACGACCGGTTCATCGAGGTGCAGGGGACCGGCGAGCAGCGCTCCTTCTCGCGGGACCAGATGAGCCAGATGCTCGACCTTGCCGCGGCGGGGATCCAGCAGCTGTTCGACATCCAGCGGGCGGCAATCGAGGCCCCAGCGGGGGAGTGAGCGACCTGCTGCTGGCCACCGCCAACCCGGGCAAGCAGCGTGAGTTCAGCCGTCTGCTGCGAGGCTTGCCCGGGCGCATCGTCATGCCCCAGGAGATCGGGCTCAACCTCAACGTTCCGGAGCCGCATCCGACGTACGCCGAGAATGCCTCCGCCAAGGCGTCTGCATACAGCCTCGCGTCGGGCCTGCCTGCCCTTGCCGACGACTCCGGGATCGAAGTGGCGGCGCTCGACTGGGGTCCCGGCGCTCGATCGGCCAGGTACGGTGGCGTCGGGGTCTCCGATCGGGCGGCTCTGATCCTGGATCTCCTCGGCGATGCGGAAGACCGGCGGGCACGGATGGTCTGCGCGCTGGCGCTCGCCCTTCCCCGCGGCGCTCCGGATGGGACCACGCGCTCACCCCGGATTGAGCTCTTCAACGGCGTGATGGAGGGAGCGATCGCGCGCGAGCGGCGGGGCTCCGGCGGGTTCGGCTACGACCCGATCTTCGAGCTGCCGAACGGCCTTACCACGGCGGAGCTGCCCGAGGGCGAGAAGGACGCCATCTCACATCGCGGTCTGGCCGTTGCCGCGGCTCTGCCGCGCCTGCGCGAGCTGCTGGCGGCGGGCTGATGTCGACCGATCACCTCCCGCGCGTCGGGCTGGCCGCCGGTCACGGCGTGGTGGTGACCCTTCCCACCTACAACGAACGGGAGAACCTCGAGTCGATCGCCGCCGCCATCCTCGCCGCGCTGCCGGAGGCCATCCTGCTGGTGGTCGACGACAACTCGCCGGACGGGACGGGAGCCCTGGCCGACACGATGGCCATCGGTGAGCCGAGGCTGCACGTCCTGCATCGCCCTTCCAAGGAGGGGCTCGGGGTTGCCTACCGTGACGCCTTTCGCTGGGCACTCGATCGGCCGGAGACGCGAGCCGTGGTCCAGATGGATGCCGACTTCAGCCACGACCCGGGAGATCTGCCGCGGCTGCTCGCCCCTTTAATGACGGGGTCGGACCTCGTGCTCGGAACGCGCTACATGCCGGGCGGTGGAACCGTCGGCTGGCCGATCCGCCGGCGTCTGATCAGCCGCGCCGGGACGATCTTCGCGCGCATGGTGCTGCTGCTGCCGTATCGGGATCTGACTGGCGGCTTCAAGGCCTGGCGACGCGAGCTCCTGGAGGCGATCCGCATGCGCGAGGCGAATGCCAGCGGCTACGGCTTTCAGGTGGAGACCACTTGGTGGGCTCATCGTCGACGAGCGACGGTGACGCAGGTGCCGATCATATTTCGCGAGCGGGTGGCGGGCACATCGAAGATGAGCGGCGGCATCATCGGCGAGGCGTTGCGACTCGTCCTGCGGCTGCGAATCGAAGCGATCCGCGACGTGTTCCGCGGTGGCCGCTGAGCGGTCTTGGCGCGCTGGCGCGGGGGTGCTTCATCGGATAGCATGGCGCCTCGCCCACGTCGGACCTCCCTCTACCGCCCTGCGGAGAAGCACCCGCTCGATGTCGTTTCGCAATCGCCCGGTCCTGGACCGGAAGCATCGCCCCCGCTGGCAGGACGAGCTGCGGACCCAGCGGCTGATCGTCGCCGGCTTTGCCGTCGCCATCGCCGTGGCGATTGGGATCTTCGCCGCCACCGCCTGGAGCGATCATTACCAGTCGCACCTGCGCCCGGTTGCCTCCGTCGGCGACACCAGCTACAACGTCGACGACCTGAGCGCGCGGGCGGACATGATCGCGTCCGAGCTGCAGGCGCGCTACCTCGACCTGCAGGACGAGTTGGGCGGCGTTCGCGACCCGCTCATCCAGCAGGGGCAGCAGGGGATCCAGAGTGCGCTCAACGCAGTGGCCTCGACGGCCGCCGACTCACTGGTGATGGGGCGCGTCCTCGGCGACCGGGCGGCGCAGTACGGCATCACCATCACCGATGCGGCGGTGAGCGCCGAGGTGAGGCGCAGGCAGTCCCTCAAGGAGCGGTTGAAGCTGTCGCTGATCACGGTCGCGGCGTTGCCGGCGGATGCCAAGGCGGGTGCCAAGGCGACAGACGCCGATTGGGCCCGGGCCAAGGGTGAGATCGACGACATCCTGGCCCAACTCAATGGCGGGGCCGACTTCGCCACCACTGCGAAGGCGAAGAGCAGCGACTCCTCGGCCGCCAGCGGCGGCTTGCTCGGCTGGGTCATGGCTGATGACCTCACCTACGCAACCTTCTTTACGGAGGCGCACGCCGCCGCCAAGAACACGCTGGTCGGCCCGATCAAGGACGCCACCGGTTACCACATCCTGCGCCTTGAGGATCGAGAGGCGGCTGGACCGAACACCCGGCTGAAGGACCTCCTCTCCTCCGCCGGTGTCAACGATGCGGGGTACCGGAGCTATGTGCGGGGCGAGCTGCTGAGGACGGCGTTCAACACCTACTTCTCGACCAAGGTGATGTCGACCTATCAGCCACAGCGGGAGGTGGCGCAGATCTTCATCGCCGCTCTGACGACGCCAGCCGTTCCGCAGGAGCGGATCCGCCACTACCTGGCGCAGCCGATCCCCGGCGGGGCCGACCAGTCAACGGCGACCGCCGCGCAGTGGGCGACCGCTCTTGCTCGCGCGAACGCGTTTCGTGCCGAGGCGCTCAAGCCCGACGCCGACTGGTTCAGTATCGCCGCGACGAGCGACGACACCGGGAGTGGCAGCCGCGGGGGCGACCTGGGCTGGTCCGATCCAGCCTCCTCCCAATACGTGCCCGAATTCAAGGCAGCGGTCGCCAAGCTGAAAGTCGGGGAGATCAGCCAGCCGGTGAAGACCCAGTTCGGCTACCACATCATCGAGATCACCGGCAAGCGCGACACCCCTGGCGTGCAGGGCCAGCAGCTGGTGGATACCCTGCGGCAGCACCCGGACCAGTTCGCGAGGCTGGCCAGGGAGCAGAGCGAGGATGCCACCACCGCCGCCAAGGGAGGCGCTCTGGGCTGGGTGATCCGCTATCAGCTTGAGGCGAAGCAGACCGATGCTATCTTCGCCATGACCAAGCCAGATCAGATCAGCGACTTGGTTCCCACGAGCACCGGCTTCTACATCTTCAAGCTGATCGACAGCTCGCCGGCACGCCTGGTGCCCACCACCCAGCTCGACCAGGTGCGACAGACGGGCTTCAACCGCTGGTTGACCGAGATTCGCGGCAAGGTCGGGACCTGGGTCGATGGGCAGTACGCGGCAGCCGGCACGACGCCATGAGGTCGCGAGGGGTGGCGGCGTCTCCGGGCGTCGAAATGCTCCTCGCAGCGGCTGGCATCGACCCGGCTCTCGGCGTCCAGGTCGTCTCCGGCTTGCGTCTCGCCTCGATCGCCTTCGACCCCTCCCTGCCAGTCCTCCTCCTCGCCGCGCCACCCGATCGAGAGGCGGCCGCACTTCCAGGGCGGCATGTCCGCAGCGGCGCTCGCGAGGTGCTGATCGCCCTCTACCCCCAGGGCCACCAGGTACGCCCCTTGCCGGAGGGGAGGTCGCGCGCGATCGAGACGCTCACCGACGACGAGCTCATGACGACCGACTGGCTCGTCCCGGCCCTGGCGCCGCTCGACAACCTCGCCTCCCCGCACGGCATGGCCGCGATATCCGCTCGCCTGCGGGCGACCGATGGCTGTCCATGGGATCGTCGGCAGACCCACGCCAGCCTACGCCCGTTCGTGCTGGAGGAGGCGTACGAGACGGTCGACGCGATCGAGCGTGGCGCTCCGGCCGACCTGGCCGAGGAGCTCGGCGACCTCTTCCTGCAGATCATCCTGCATGCCCAGCTGGCGGCCGAAGAAGGCACCTTCGACCTGACCGATGTCTACCGCACCCTTGGCGCCAAGATCGTGCGTCGCCACCCGCACGTCTTCGGCGACCTCGAGGTGAGCAGCGCGGAGGAGGTGCTCCGCAACTGGGAGTCCATCAAGGCCGCCGAGCGCCACGAGGCCGGAGCCTCGGCCTCGGCGTTCAGCGGCGTCGCCAGGGCTATCCCGGCCCTGGCAGCGAGCCGCGAGATCCAGGAACGTGCCTCCTCCCTTGGCTGGGACTGGCCCGCCATCGAGGGCGTCTGGGAGAAGGTCGCCGAGGAGCTCGCCGAGCTGCACGAAGCCGCCGATATCGAAGGTGACCCCGGACGCGACGCCCGACTGCACGAGCTGGGCGACGTCCTGTTCGCGGGTGTCAACCTGGCGCGCTGGCTCAAGCTTGACCCAGAGGAGGCACTGCGCAACGCGAACCGACGCTGGATCGAGCGCTACGAGCGGGTGGAGGCGCTCGCCGGGGCCAGGGGGCTGGTCCTGGTCGACCTCAGTGCCGAGGAGAAGGACGCGCTCTGGAACGAGGTCAAGTCGGGACGAGGTAGCATCTGATTCGTCGGGGCGTAGCGCAGCCTGGTAGCGCACCTGCTTTGGGAGCAGGAGGTCGCCCGTTCGAATCGGGCCGCCCCGACCATGACTCATCCGCATGATCGGCCCCCCATGCTGACCTCCTTGGCGGCCCTGTTCGTCTCCTTCCTGTCCGCGGCGCTGCTCACGCCCCTGGTGCGCTACCTGGCCAAACGGCAGGGGCTCCTCGACGAGCCCGCCGAACGCAAGGTTCATGACGTCGCCATCCCGCGCCTCGGGGGGATCGCCATTGCGGTCGCCTTCTACCTAGGGCTTGCCGCTGCGCTGCTGGTTTCGCCGAGCTCGAGCCCGCTGCGGGCAGGCGCGCAGCTGGTGGCCGTCCTGATGGGCGCTGCGCTGATCGTCTGCATCGGGATCGTCGACGATCTGTTCGGCATGCGAGCGCGAGCCAAGCTGTCGGCGCAGATCGCCATCGCCATCGTCGTCGTTCTGCTGGGGCTGTCGGTCGATCACCTGGACGGTCCGTGGGGTCAGATCGCCCTTGGCGGCTGGTCGGTTCCACTCACAGTCGGATGGTTTGTGATCGTGATGAATGCCATCAACCTGATCGACGGCCTTGATGGCCTGGCGTCCGGTGTCGTCCTGATCGGCATGGTTGCCTTCTACGTGATCGCAACGGCGGGAGGCGCAACCCCTCCGATCGCGGCGATCCTGGCGGCCGGGGCGGGTGGGGTCCTCGGCTTCCTGCCTTTCAACCTGTACCCCGCGACCATCATCATGGGCGACACGGGCTCCATCCTCCTCGGCTTCCTGCTTGCCGCCGCCGGCGTCGCAGTCACCCAATCGGGATCGCCGGGCGCGGCGCCGTGGGTCCCGGCAATGGTGCTTGCCCTGGGGCTCGGAGATACAGCCTGGGCGATCATCCGGCGAGTCCTCTCCGGTGCCCCGATCTTCGCGCCGGACAAGCGCCACGTCCACCACCGTCTCCTCGCCCTCGGACTCTCGCAGCGCTCGGCCATGCTCGTCTTATGGGCCGTTTCAGCCGTCTTCGGCCTCTCGGGCGTGCTGGCCGCGCGCTAGATCTCCGGAGAGGTGCCGAACGAGGCAGCGATTGGCACCGGCGGAGCCAGTGTTGCGCGCAGGCGACAGAAGCTCGTGTCTGTGGGCCTAGTACCTTTGCGCGGACCTCCACCCTGACCCTAGACTAGCCAGGGTGGCCGTCAGCCGGGCAGCAGGCGCAATCCAGTGGCAATCCAGCGCCTGAGTGAGGAACGTGACAACCGAGCAATCCTTCATCCTGGTCACCGGCGGGATCGCCGCACTCGTCGGTGTGGGGGCGCTGGTGGCCGTCCTCCGAGAGCGCATGGCGCCTGCCACGAACCAGATCCTCCCAGCCCCACACCTCCGCAACGGTTCCGAGGTCCTGCCGCCCGCCTACGCGCCATCGCATGAAGCCGTCGTCCGTGTCGTGTGGTGGGTCGCCATCGCCGGCGTGCTGGTGGGGATCGGCTTGTCCGACCCCTATCCGTCGAACCGCGAGGCGATCTACGCGGTCGGCGGGGCGGCAGCGCTGGCCGTGGTCGTCCTGCACGAGTTGCTTCCGCGACGTTGGCGCGGCCGCTTTGCGGTCGCCGCAGAGGTGCTCGCGGCCCTCGCCCTCGCGAGCGGGCTGGTCTGGCTGACCGGACGCGCCGCCTCTCCGTTCGTCTTCATCTACCACCTGGTGGCGGTGGCCGCGGCCCTGACCATGGGGAGCGGACTTGCCCTTTTGGTGGCCGTGGCCGCATCGCTCGCCTACCTGGCCCAGCTGGCGGTCGACTCGAGCTTCACGGCCTCGAGCGGCGACCTGCTGCGGGTCGGCATCAACCTCGGCTCGCTGTGGCTTCTGGCCTACCTTGCCGGGGTCTACGCCAGCTCAGAGCGGCGGGTGCGAGCGCGGGTCCTCGAGCTCTCCCAGACCGATCCGTTGACCGGCCTCTTCAACCGCGCCCAGCTGTTCCCGACCCTGGAGCAGGAGGTGCAGCGCACCCGCCGCAGCGGTCGTGGCTTCTGTGTGCTGATGATCGACGTCGACGGGTTGAAGGCGATCAACGACTCGGGCGGCCACCTGCGCGGCGATGAGGTCCTGCGGGCGGTCGGCCGCGTGATCAGCGGATCAGTGCGCCTCGTCGACTCCGCCTACCGCTATGGCGGTGACGAGTTCCTGATCATGCTTCCGGAGACGGACTTCATCGGCGCCTACGTGGTCGCGGAGAAGATCCGCGAAGGGGTGGAGGAGATCGCTGAGTCGCTCGGGACGACAGGCGCATCGACGAGTGCCAGCATCGGCCTCGTCTCCTATCCCGAGGATGGGTCGACCAGCGAGGAGCTGATGATCGCCGCCGACCGTGCGATGTACCAGGCGAAGTCGCTCGGCAAGAACCAGATCAGCGGCAACCCCCGGCCACGCCGGATCGCGCAACGAAGGCCCCCGGCCCTGGAGGAGGAGCTCAGCGCGCCGCCATCGATTGCGGTTCCGCCACCGATTGCGGTTCCGCCACCGATTGCCGCTCAGTCACGGGCGCCCTCGAGCGGCGCGGCGTTCCCGGTCCCGCGGGCGGCAACAATGAATGGGTCAGCTCAGGAGGGGCACGGCGAGGACGAACCAGACCCGGTCGACATGCGACGACAGATCGCCGCGGCGCGTCTCAACATGGATCCCGACCACCAGATTCGTCGGGCCGTGGATGCCCTCCTGTCAGGCCCGACGGTACAGCCCGGCGATCAGAGCTGACGCTCAGGACTCGGTCAGGGCGGCCGCGATCGGGACGATCTCCCACCAGATGACCCCCGGGGAAAGAACCACCGGCTCGCCGCTGTTTGCGTAGGTCCAGGTCGTCCCGTCAGCGGCGGTGGGTCGCGACCAATGCAGGGCGATCGCTCTCCCCTGCGTGTAGAGCGTCCCGTCGCCCGCTCCCACCAGGTGCTGGAGGCGTCGCGTGTTACCGCCGGGGTCGGGGTCTCCGAAGACGACATCCTCCTTCACCCGCTGCACGACGACATGCGCTGCGATGACCGGCTTTCCGGTCACCTCGTCGGTCAGCGGCTTGCCGGTGTCCTGCCGGGCCCAGCCGCCGGCCTGCTGGTCCCACTTCCAGCCGAAGCGCCAGGTACGGTTGGTGCGGATCTCGACCGCCAGCACCGGGTGCCCCGCTGGCAAGACCGCCGCGCCGTCGAACGAAAATGGCGGACGCAATGGGCGGACCTTCGCGGCCAGCCGGTCAATTGGACCGCCGCTCCCCAGGGCCGCCCGGAGCGCCTCCATGTCGCCATACAGGTTGTGCGGTGCCGGGTGGCTCCCGTGCCGCGTGAACCATGGCCAGGCGCCGGTGATGCCGTTGACGTACGGCATTCCGGCCGCCGCGAAGCGATTCAACGCGGCGCCGCTCGCACCGAATCCGACGGGGAGAACACCGAGGTCCTGCCATAGGTCGATCTCGTAGTAGCGCGAGCTACGGATCGGCCCTGTCAACCCGACCGTCGGCCGGCACAGGAAGATCGCGCTGAAGCGGGTCGTGTCACCTTCGACCGGAGCCTCGACCACGAAATCGGCATTCGACAGGTTGCGTTGCGGGCGCGCCAGCGGGTTGTTCTCGACCTGGACGGCAATCGCCGTCTTGTCCAGGAGCGACGGGTCGTCCACGGGGAGCCCGTTGAGGGGGCAGGCGACCGCCTCCGCGAGGCTCGGGGAGGGAGAGGGCGACGGCGATGCGGACGGTGTTGGCGAAATGGTTTCCGTCGGCGTCGGACTCGGCTCGGGGGGTGAGCCTCGGCCGAGGAGGAGCCATGCGCCGAGCGCCACGACGATGGCCGCCGCGCCTACCGCAGCCAGGGCGCGGCCGCGGCCGATGCGGCGGAGGCGGTGCATCTCATGATCCTAACGGGTTGCTTTTCCTCGGCCGTGTCACCATTGCGCGGTGGACCACCGTTCAGCCGAGACCCTCCGCCCCACCTCATCGGGGCCGAGGGCCTGGATTGCCGCGTTCCTGTCGTTCGTCTTTCCGGGCCTGGGACAGGCCTACAACGGCCAATCCGGGCTCGCGTGGCTCCTGGCCGTGCCGGTGGTCGTGCTGGTCGGCGCGATCGGCCTCGTCTTGGTGGCGGGGACTCCCCAGGTGCTCGCCAGGCTTTTTGACGTCCGCTTCCTGATCGGCCTCATCGTCCTTGATCTCATCCTGCTGGCATGGCGCCTTGTGGCGGTCGTCCAGGCGCACGCGTACCGGGCCAGGCCCTCATTCCGACACCGGGCAACATGGGCCACCGCCGCCCTCGTGGCCGCCACGCTGGCGATGCACGCGCTCCCCGCGTACTACGCTGCTAAGGCGATCGACACGCTCGGTGCCGTGGCCCTGGGCGGCACGCACGGCAGGGACCTCCAGGACTCATTCCCGGCGCTCGGCGGGCTTCCCGAGCCTTCCAGCCAGCCCGATGTTGGAGCCGGCGACCGCGTCAACATCCTGCTGGTCGGAGTCGACAGCTTGCCCGGGCGAACGACAAGCCTGACCGACACGATGCTGGTCGTCAGCCTGGACCTCAACGGATCCCACTCGGCAATGATCTCCGTGCCGCGGGACCTGTACGGTGTGCCGCTTCCCGGAGGCGCTCCGTACAACCAGAAGCTGAACTCGCTGATGGTGTACGCCTCGACGCGCCAGGCTGAATTCCCGCTGGGCGGCGTCGCCACCCTGAAGGCAACCATCGGCAACCTGCTGGGAATCCCGATCCATTACTTCGCGGCCATCAACCTGCTCGGCTTCAAGCAGACTGTCGACTCGATCGGCGGGGTCGACATCACCGTGCTGAAATCGGTCAGCGACTCGACCTACGTCGATGAGTACGGTCGGCGGCGGGGCTTTTACATCAAACCGGGGACCTACCACATGAATGGCCACACGGCGCTCGCCTTCGTTCGATCGCGCAAGGGCGCTGGCGACTCCGACTTCACGCGAGCGGATCGGCAGCAGCAGCTGCTCACAGCCATTCGCGACAAGCTGACCGCCGGCAACCTGCTGACGGCCCTCCCCGGGCTCCTCGACGCGGTCAAGAACACCATCGCCACCGATATGCCGGGCGCACAGATCGCCGAGCTTGCCCGGGCGGTCCAGCGCGCGGACACGTCACAGTTGCAGCGGATCGTGCTGCAGCCACCTCTGTACATGCACGCCGACCCGTTCTCGAAGGCGGGCTACATCCTGATCCCCGACCTCGTTGCCATCCGAGCCGTCGGGGAGCGCCTGCTGAATGGGGAGCCGCTCGAACCGTCTCCAACTCCCTCGCCATCCCCGCTACTATCCCCCTAGCCCCCGAGGGAGGGCGATCGCCCGGCTGCTAAACTCGGCCGAACATGCCCGGCTTCGCCACCCGCGCCATCAGAGCCGCCAGCCGGGTCCCGGCCGCACCCCAGCCGCCGGTCAACGTGCCGATCTACCAGACCAGCACCTTCGAGGTCGCGAGCGCGCTCGAGCTCGCGGAGCTGCTCGAGTTCGCCAGGCCTGGCCACTCCTATAGCCGGTACTCCAATCCGACCCACACCGCGCTTGAGGCGGCGCTGGCTGAGCTGGAAGGCGCCGATGCCTGCCACGTTACGGCATCCGGCATGGCCGCCGTGCATGGGGTCGTGATGTCGTACCTGCGCACGGGCGATGAGCTCCTGATCCCTCGGGCCGTGTACGGAGGGCTCGTCGGCCTGTCGCGCGCTCTCCTGTCGCGCGCCGGCATCACGGTGCGCGCCATCGATACGACCGACCCTGCCGCGGTGGCCGCCGCCATCGGCGAGCCCACCCGACTGGTGTGGCTCGAGACGATCAGCAATCCGACCACGGGGATGGCCGACATCGGCGCCATCGCAGAGCTGGCTCACGCTCGAGGCGTGGCGGTCGCGGTCGACAACACCTTTGCCTCGCCGTACCTGTGCAACCCGCTCGCCCTCGGTGCTGACGCGGTCGTGCACTCGACCACGAAGTACATCGGCGGGCACTCCGACCTGACCGGCGGAGCAATCCTGGGCAGTGCCGAAGTGGTCGGCGCGGCACGCGAGATCGTGATCAACGCCGGCGGCAACGCCGCGCCCCTCGAGGCATTCCTGGCGCTTCGCGGGCTCAAGACCCTGGCGCTGCGCATGGAGCGGCACAGCTCCAACGCGCTCACCGTGGCGGGTGCCCTGGAAGGTGCCCCGGGAGTGGCATCGATCCGCTATCCGGGCTGCGCCTCGCATCCCCAGCACGCGCTCGCATCACGCACCCTGCGCGACGGGATGGCGGGTGGGATGTTGGCGCTCGAGGTTGCCGGCGGAAGGCCAGCCGGGGAGCGCTTCCTCGAGCTCCTGCGAGTGGCGGTCCACGCAACCAGCCTTGGCACGGTCGAAACCCTGTGCAGCCATCCCGCGTCCTCCTCGCATCGCCAGCTCAGTGATGCCGAGCTGGCCGAGGCAGGGCTGACCCCGGGCTTGATCCGCGTCTCGGTCGGCCTCGAGGACGCCGATGACCTGGTCGCGGACCTCGCGGCGGCTGCAGCGGGCGCCGCCACCTGAAGTTGGAGGGACGATGAGCCGATCGACCGCACTGGCCGCCGGCGGCAGCAGGCGAGCCGATCGGCTGGCGCGCGTCGCCGAGCGGGTTCTGCGTCAGTTGTCCGATCCCCGGCTGGCGCTCGGCTTGCTCCTGCTGGCCGGCGCCTGGAACGCGGTGGCCGCCGCGTTCCCGTTCGGTGCCGGCTTGCTCGCAACGCCGCTCTATCTCGTGCTGCTGGCGATGATCCTGTGCGCGGGGGTCGCGAGCGTCGCGGTCCGGCTGCCGGCCGCATGGCGCGAGTGGCGCCGGCCTGCGCCATTGGGCGAGGGGGTCGACGTGCTGGTGGCCGTGCTCCCCATCGCGACGCCGGTGGACGAATGCGAGCGCGCCGCCCTGGTCGCGGCGGTCCGAGGCGCCGGGTATCGCGTCGCGGAGCAGCGAACGGGGGCCGGCTGGTCGCTGGCAGGGACGCGCCGCGGCTGGTCGCGGCTGGCCGGCCAGCTCAGTCATCTGGCGCTTGTCCTGATGATCCTCGGCGCCGCCGGTGGGCACGCCTTCAGCAGCGAGACCCCATTCAGCCTGCTTCCCGGCGAGCAGGGGCTGCTCGATGCGCCGCGCGAGGGCTTCACTGACGCCGTTCGGCTCGACCGTTTCGACGCTGCATTCGGGCCGGATGGCCGTCCCCTGCGGCTCGACGCAACCGTCACCTTCCTGCGATCAGGGAGGGCGGCTGCGACGGAGCTGGTCCAGGTCAACCGTCCCGGCTCGTTCGACGGTTACCTCCTCCACGGGTGGACCTACGGCCCGGCGGCGCGGCTTCGGATCACTACGCTTGCCGGGCAGCCGTTGCTGGACGCGCCAGTTGCGCTCGACGGCACGATCGATGGCCGACCTTCGACCTTCGCGCAGCTGCCGACGGCAGGATTGACGCTGGGCCTGTCGCTGCTCGATGCCAACGCCAATCTGCTCGCCGTCACCGCTACCACGGCCGGCGGCGTGGTCGACATGGTGCGGCTGCAACCCGGCGAGCAGGAGCGCCTGGGGCCGGTGTTGGTCGAGCTGACAGGGTTCGAGGCGTACCTGACCTTCCTCTCACGGCGGGATCCCGGGATGGGCGTGCTCTTCACCGGAGCCGCGCTGCTGGTGGCGTGCCTCGCCGTCGCTCTCTGGCTGCCCCGACGGCGCTTGACCGTGCGGACGGTCGATGGCGCCGTGCGGCTGCTGCTGCGCGGTGAGCGCTTCGACCGCCCGGAGGCTGAGCTGACGGCGCTACGCCTAAAGCTGGCAAACGCGATCCGTCCCGGGCGCCCGTGACCAGCGTCATCGACCTGTGGCGGGCGGTGGATCCGGAGGCGCGGCAGGTCTCCGGCACGGTCGCTGCGCTGGCTCAGCCGGCGAGGGGAGTCCTGCGAACGAAGGCCGTCTCACCGCATTTCCCACCGGGCGTCAACGGCGAGCTGTTGGTGGTCGACGGCGCATTGGTTGCCAATAGGCCGCTCGATGCCCTGCTGGCCGCGCTCGGAGCCGCCGACCTGCGGCCGGTCGGCGTCGTGCTCGCAGGCGTCAGGTCGGCCAGTCGCTTCGAGGCCGCAGAGGGCGTGCTGCCGATCCTGGTCAGCGGACTGGCGATCGGACGGCTTATCGATCTCCTCGCCGACTACCTTCGCGATGAAGCGGGGCAGCTTCAGCAGCTGAGCGGTCAGCTGCGGTTGGCCACAGCCGAGGCCGCCCTCGCCGATCCAGACCCTGCTGCCCCGGCGGGGCTCGTAGCCGCCCGCATGCGTCGAGGCGTCGCCGTCGTCGCCGACGGAGAGCTGCGGGCTCTTCATCCCCGAGCCGCCGGCAGAGGGCTGGCGGCGCGCTTCGCTGCCGCGTATGCACGACTGCTGTCAGGGGGTGCCCGGATCGAGAGCTCAAGGCGGACGCGAGATGGCCTCTGGCTGCTGGAGCGTCGGGTCCGCGCCGGCGCGGCGGTCTGGCTCTTCGACGATCTTCCGTTCGCCCGCGTCGACGAAGTGGCCGCCGACGCGCTCAGCCTCACGCTGCGGGCGCTGCTGCGCCGGGCTGCGACCGCCCGCGCTGTATCGCGGCCGGCGCCCCGCGCATCGGCTCCGTCGGCGGACGATCCGATCCGCGCCACCCTTCTGGCCGTTGCCCGCAGCAACGGGCGGATCGCCCCGGCTGCGCGCGCCCTTGGCGTTCACCGCAACACCGTCCTGTACCGCTTGCGCACGGCGCGCGACCAGCATGGGGTCGATCCGCGGCGCGCGGAGGACGCGCTCCGGATCTTGGCGGAGGAAGAGCGCCGCTGTCGCTGACCGCCGGCGGTTGTGCATACTGCACAATGATTGGTCGCGGAGTGCCCAGGCCTGGAGCTGCCCGCGAGGATGGAAGGCCGCTAGCCTCTTCGATGTCACCCCCATCATTCCTGAGGAGATCCCGGCATGCCCACCAAGCAGCTCGCCGCCGCCCTGAAGCTCGCGGAGGAGCGCAACCTGCGCTTCGTCAGCCTCCAGTTCACCGATATCGTCGGGCAGGTCAAATCGGTCCAGGTGCCAATGCACCAGCTCGAGGAGGCGGTCGAGCATGGGAAGTGGTTCGATGGCAGCAGCATCGAGGGATTCGCCCGGATCGCCGAGTCGGACATGTTCCTCGTCCCCGACCTGGACACCTTTGCCGAGATCCCGTGGGAGCCGGGCTTCGATCGGGACGGCAAGCCCGGCCCAACCGGCGCGGCGCGAGTCATCTGCGACGTCTTCACGCCGCATGGAGAGCCGTTTCCAGGCGATCCACGCTGGGTCCTGCGCCGGCAGTTGGAGAAGGCCAAGAAGCTCGGCTACGTGCTCAACACCGGCCCCGAGCTGGAGTTCTTCCTGCTGAAGCGCGACGACAGCGCGGTCGAGGCGCTGCCGCATGACGCGGCCGGCTACTTCGACCTCTCGAGCGACCAGGGGACCGAGGTTCGCAAGGAGATGATGAACGACCTGGAGGCATTCGGAATCAAGGTCGAGACGGCACATCACGAGGTGGCGACCGGCCAGCACGAGATCGACTTCGAATACGCCGATGCCCTGCGCACCGCCGACAACGCGGTGACCTTCAAGACCACGCTCAAGGCGGTCGCGGCGCGGCAGGGGCTGTACGCCACCTTCATGCCGAAGCCGTTCTTCGGCATCAATGGATCCGGCATGCACACCCACCAGAGCCTGTGGGACATCAAGAAGGCGAGGAACTCCTTCGCCGATGCTGGCGATCCATACGGCCTTTCGGCGACCGCGCGCAGCTACATCGCCGGCACCCTGGAGCACGCGCGAGGCATGATCGCCGTCCTGGCGCCGCTCGTGAACAGCTACAAGCGTCTCGTCCCCGGCTACGAGGCACCGGTCTACATCGGCTGGGCGCGCATCAATCGCTCGGCCCTGATTCGGATCCCCCAGATCAGCAAGGGCCAGCTGAACAGCACGCGCATCGAGCTGCGCTGCCCCGACCCGTCAACCAACCCGTACCTGGCCTTCGCCTGCATGCTTGCCGCCGGCCTCGACGGCGTTGCGCGCAAGCTGACGCCGCCCGATCCGGTCGAGGAGAACCTGTACCACTTCGACGCGGCCAAGCTGGAGAGCCGCAAGATCAAGCAGTTGCCGGGCACGCTCCGCGAGGCGCTGGATGAGCTGTCGCGGGACTCGGTCATCGGCGAGGCCCTGGGGGAGCACGTCTTCGAGCGCTTCGTCGAGGCCAAGACCGAAGAGTGGGATGAGTACCGGATGCAGGTCAGCAGCTGGGAGGTGGCTCGCTACCTGGAGGCCTTCTAGGCCCGATCAGCGGCCCCGCGCCATCATGACGTTGGGCATGGTCCGAAGCAGGATGCTCAGGTCCAGCCAGAGGGTCCATCGGTCGATGTAGCTGAGGTCAAGCTCGACCCAGCGATCGAAGCTCGCTTCGTGCCGGGACTCGACCTGCCAGAGGCCGGTGATCCCGGGCTTCATGCTGAGCCGGCGACGGTGCCAGATGTCGTATTCCACCACCTCCTGCGGAAGCGGCGGCCGCGGCCCGACCAGGCTCATCTCGCCCTTGAGCACGTTCCACAGCTGCGGCAGCTCGTCGATGCTGGTCTGGCGCAGTCGGCGCCCGATTGGGCTCATGCGCGGATCGTTGGTGGCCTTGAATGCCGCCCCCTCCCGCTCGTTGAGATGCGCGACTTCGTGGAGCCGATCCTCGGCATCGGGAGCCATCGTCCGGAACTTGAGGATCGTGAAGGGTCGTCCATGCAGGCCGACCCGGGTCTGGCGGAAGATGACCGGCGAGCCGTCGCGGAGGCGAATGAGGATGGCCGTCACGAGCAGCAGCGGGCTGAGGATGACGAGCCCGACCGCAGCACCGACCACGTCGATCAGCCGCTTGATGACCAGGCCGACTTCCCGATGGCCGTCGTGCACCAGCGACCGCACCAGGAGTCCATCGAACTCCTCCTCGCGCGCGTTCCTGACGCTGCCTTCGGACGGGTCGACCGGAATCCGAACGGTTTTGCCCTCATCCGCGGCGAGGCTGGCGATCGGCTCCAGCAGCCTTGCCGATTGGGGCGGGAGGCAGGCGGCGACCTCGTCCACGATGTTGGTGTGGAGTACCTCTTCGATGGCATCCAGGCCGCCCAGGATCGGCCGCGTGACGACGTGGTGAGCTTCGCCGGGCACGGACAGGTGGCCGATCACCTTCAGACCGAGGCCCGGCCGGGCCTCGACCAGGTCAGCGAAGTCCTGGGCCAGCTTGCCGGTCCCCACCACCAGCATGAACCGTGCGTTGTGCCCGCGCCGCCGCAGCTCGCTGAAGGTGAAGCGCAACGATCCCCGGATGGCGAGCGTGACGAGCGGTTGGACTGTGAAGAGCGCGACGAGGAAGAGCCGGCTCACATCCTCCTGCTTGAAGATGAAGAGGGCTGAGAGGGTCAGCGCAGCGACGAGCAGGTTTGAGCGCAGGATGTCGATCGCCTCGCTCCGCAGTCGCCACCGCGCGCGCAGCCGATAGAGGCCGTGGTACCACAGGACGACGACCCAGATGATCCCGAAGCCGATGGCCGCCAGCCGGATGTCGATGGCGAGCCCGCTCCAGGTCCCCGTCCAGCCGCGGAAGCGAACGAACGAGATCAGCAGAAAGACCACCGCGGCGGCGAGGCCATCGGCGAGCATGAGCGCGAGCCTCAGCGCCATGAGATGTCGTCGGATCATTGGCCCTGTCCGGCTCCCAGCGAGTTGCCGCGTCCCGCCGCGGGTGTGGCGGCCACTCTAGGGAGGCGACGGTCCTGTTTCAACTTTCTGCGGCCGTCTCCCGGGCCGATCAGCCGCTCGGCGACGTCACCCCCCACGATGGCCCCGACGATGCGCGACGCTGCCATTCCGTCGCCGTACACCGAGCGCCCGGCGGCGGTCATCTGCAGTCGCAGCTCTGGGTGCTCGAGCAGCTCCAGGACCGCGGTCCGGATTCTTGCCCGCCCCGTTCCCACGATTCGAGCGGCTCCCGCCTCGATCCCCTCTGGCCGTTCCGTGACTGCACGTGTGACGAGAACGGGGACACCAAGGCTCGGTCCTTCTTCCTGCACCCCCCCGGAATCGGTGACGGCGAGGGTGGCGCCGCGGAGAAGCTTCAGGAATTCGTCGTACGCGATCGCGTCGACGACCATCGCCCGCGGTTCTGCGGCCAGTACCTCGTCCACGGGACCTCGCGCCTTCGGATTCGGATGGGTGGCAAAGACCACCGATAGGTCGGGCTGAGCTCGCAGGACGTCGCGAAGGCCCAATGCGATATTCCGGATCGGATCCCCCCAGGATTCGCGGCGGTGTGCCGTGGCCAGCAGGTACTGCCCCCGCGCTGCGCCCGCCGGGGGACCGGCGTGGGTTGCCAGGATGTGGTTGACGGCGTCGACAACGGTGTTGCCGGTGACCAGGATGCTGCCCGTCGCACGCTCGGCCCGCAGCTGCTCCGCCGCATGCTCGGTGGGCGCGAATTGCCAACGTGCGACCACAGTGATGAGACGCCGGTGCATCTCCTCGGGGAATGGCAGGGCGAGATCATGGGATCGCAGGCCGGCCTCGACGTGTGCGACGGGGACGCCGGCGTTGAAGGCCGCAATCGCTCCCGCCACAGCGGTGGTGGTGTCGCCCTGCACGATCACGGCGCCGGGCTCGATCTCGTCGAAGAGCGCTCCGATCCGGTAGATCGCCCGACCCAATGCCGCGTTCAACCCCGCCTCCCGCCGCATCAGCTTCAGCTCGTGGTCGGGGGCGATCCCGAACAGGCCGAGGACAGAATCCACCATCTCTCCGTGCTGGCCGGTCGCGACGACACTGGTGGAGATCCCACGCCTGCGCAGCTCCAGTACCACCGGGGCCAGCTTGATCGCCTCTGGTCGAGTCCCGATCACCACCGCCACGGGGTGGGCGGTCCGACGCCGAGGGCGAGAGCGGCTTATGGTCATCGAGGAACGGCCCGCGTCACGTGGCCGCCCGAGCAAGATCCCCGGCCGTCCGCGTCGCGCCACAGAAATCAAGGACGGGCTTCTCCCCGAAGGCACGACCCAGGAATTCGGTGTGGCGCACCAGGATCGCGACCAGGTCGGCCTGCGCAATGGCGTCGTCGGCTGTGTGAAGCTCAAAGACAGGATGTGTCTCGATGTGCGGCTCGCATGCGATCACGTCGATCCCGGCGTCCTTGATCTCCCTGGCCACACGCACCGCCGGCGACTCCCGCAGGTCATCGACGTCCGGCTTGTAGGCGAGGCCGAGGCACGCCACCCGAATCGGGCGCCCAAGCGCCGACTGCAGCCTCGAGGCCTCCTCTAGGATCCTGGAGACGACCCAGTCAGTCTTGGCGTCATTGACCTCGCGCGCCGTGCGGATCAGTCGAGCCTCCTCGGGATCCTGCGCCACGATGAACCACGGATCGACCGCGATGCAATGGCCACCGACTCCCGGCCCCGGCTGAAGGATCTGGACTCGCGGGTGCCGGTTGGCGAGCCGAATCACTTCCCAGGCATCGATGTCGAGGTGCTCTGAGAGGATGGAAACCTCGTTCGCGAAGGCGATGTTGACGTCCCGGTAGCTGTTCTCGACCAGCTTCACCATCTCGGCCGTGCGACTGGTGGTCGTCAGGAGCGATCCGGTCACGAAGCTCTCGTAGAAGGCAACGGCAGCCGCGGATGACGCCTCATCGATCCCGCCGATGATGCGGTCGTTGGCAGTCAGCTCGTCGAGGATGCGGCCCGGCAGGACGCGCTCGGGGCAATAGGCGAGGTGGATCAGGTCGACCGGCGCGCCTGCACGGCCCAATTCGTCGCGGACCTGTTCGGTCGTCCCGACAGGGCAGGTCGACTCGATGATGACCAGGCCCCCGTCGCCGACGACGCCCGCGATCGAGCGAGCGGCCGCCAGGACGTGGCTGATGTCTGGGGTCGGAATCGGTCCGCCACCTGTGAGCGGGGTCGGAACGCAGATGAGGTAGGTGTCTGCCAGCACCGCGTTGGCGCCGGCCCACAACCGCCCCGATGCCACCATCTCGCGCACCAATTCGGGGAGATCCGGCTCGACGATGTGCACTCGACCGGCATTGATGCCCTCCACCACGGCGGGATTGACGTCGACGCCGACGACGGAATGCCCCGCGCGGGCCAGTGTGGCTGCAGTCGGCAGGCCGATGTATCCGAGTCCGATGATGCATACCTGCGGCCGCTGGCGCATCACAACCTCCCAGATGCCAGGGATCCCATGAATCTAAGGTACCGCGGCAGGCGACCGAGGCGTGATGGCTGACGCAGCAGCCGAAACGCCCATTCGAGGCCGAGGCGCTGCATCCATCGCGGCGCGCGCGGCTGCCTGCCGGCATACACGTCGAAGCTCCCTCCAAGCCCGACATACAGGGCAGGATGTTGCGCGTACAGCCGCTCGATCAGGACCTCCTGACGGGGTGAGCCCATCGCCACAAATACGAAATCAGGATGTCGATCGTGAAGGTCTCGCGCCAGGTCCACCTCGTCCTCAATGGTCAGGAACCCGTTTCGAAACCAGAGCTTGATACCCGGATGCCGTAGGCGGAGGCGTCCGGCGACCGTCTCGACCACCTGATCGGTGCTTCCGACGAGGAAGAAGGACCGCCGGTCGGCGTAGCGGTCGACGATCGCCAGCCATAGGTCGGCGCCTGGGATCCTGCTGGCGAGGACCCCCTTGCGACGCATCGACAGCACCGCTCCGATGCCATCAGGGTATCCAACCTGCGCAGCCGTGAGCCGCTGAAGTGTGGGATCTGCCTGGGCAATCTTCTCCGCATTGATGGCGACCAGGATCCCCGATTCTCCGTCCAGCACCTGGACCAGGGCCTCTTCCGTCACCGGGGCGAAGATGGTCAGCCCTCGAATCGGCACCTGCGGAAATGATTGCTCGGCCGCGAGCCGCAGCGGACTGAGGTTGTGCCCAATGGGATGCATGCTCCTACAGCGTATGCTGCTTGGGCATTCCCTGACGCGGGATCGTATCCGCGGAGCCCTGCGTCTGTCTGCTAGGCTTCGCGGCCAGCTCAGCCAGTCTGAGGCCAGCCACGGTTGAGAATCCTCGTCATCACGAACCTGTACCCGGGTTCTCGGCAGCCGGCCTTCGGAACGTTCATCGCCGCTCACGTTGCCGCGCTTCGCCGCGCCGGCGCGGAGCCGGCGGTGGTCGCCATCCGGGATGTTCCCGTTCACCGGGCGGTTGCGCGCAAGTATCTTTGGCTCACCATTCGCTCAGTGGTGCTCGCGCTTCGCGCTCGAATGCGCCACCAACGGCCTCATGTCGTTGAAGCGCACGTCGCGTATCCGACCGGACTGATTGCGCTGCTGGCGGCGTGCGTCGCCGGTGCGCCCCTGGTCATCTACTGCCACGGCACCGATGTCACTGGCCGGACCGCCGCATCCCGGCTGCACGGAGCGGTGTTCGGATGGCTGCTGGCCCGGGCGGCCCTGGTGGTCGCCAACAGCCAATTCCTCCGAGGCGTTATCGCGACGCGCTATCCGCTCCTCCCCGCGGAGCGGCTGATCGTCATCCCGCCCGGGGTCGACCTCAGCCTCTTCGTGCCGAGCGCCGGGCCCCGACGTCCGAATGAGGTACTGTTCGTCGGTAGGCTTTCGCGTCAGAAGGGCGTGCTCGAGCTCCTGGAAGCGGTGGGCCATCTCGGAACCGGGAACATCTCGATTCGATTCATCGGAGATGGTCCCATGCGCACGGCCCTTGAGCGCGAGGCTGCGGCAGCAGGGGTGAGAGCCATCTTCGAAGGCCCCCAACCACCCGACATGGTCGCCCGCACGATGGGTAGGGCGAGCGTCGTGGCGATGCCGTCGACGTACCCCGAGGGCCTCGGCCTCGTCACGATCGAAGCGATGGCATCAGGCGCGCTCGTGGTTGCCACCGCCGCCGGGGGCATTGTCGAATCGGTGATCGATGGCGAGACGGGCTGGCTCGTACCTCCGGGCGACGTGCCTGCCCTGGTCGGCGCCCTGCAGGAGGCACTCTCGATCGCTGGCGCCCCCGAGGCAGAGCGTCGCGAGGCACTCCAGGAGCGGGCGATGGCCAAGGCTCGCGAGTACGATATCGACGCGGTCGCGAGGCGCACCCTCGACGCATACGCGTCACTGCTGAGGCCTTGACCTTGTCCCAGGAAGTTGCCGATGCTTTCGTGCATGGCGCCCTTGCGCTCGGCATCGTCGCCGCCGGCGCAGCCGCGGCCTGGTGGATCTCAAGGCTGACTTCGTGGCGACCCGCAGGTCCCATCGCGCTGATCGCCGCCACTCCGCTCGTCCCGCGGTTGCCAATCGTGGCCAGCCTCACGACCGACGACCTGTTGCCGCTGGTAGGGCTCGCCCTCCTCATCTGGGAACGCCCGACCGTGAGCGTCACCGCGGACCGGCTGGTCCGTGCTCTTCTCGCGCTCCTTGCGGTCGCCACCCTTGCGCGGATCGCCAGCGCCCTGGTGAATGGCGGTGGCCTCGAAGGCTCGTTCCTGATGCTCATCCAAGCGGCCGCCCGGCCGCTGGTGCTGGTCGGGCTGGGCGTGTACGCCGCCCTCACCGCGCCAGCCGATCGGCGCACGCTGGCGGTTGCGACTGCGCTCGGCATCGTCGCGACGTTGGAGGCGCTCTTTGGCTTGTTCGCGTTCCTAGTTCCATTGCCGGGCGACGCCGGCATTGAGGCATCTCGCCACCTCACCAGCCTGTACGGCGTCTGCCGTGGCCGGATCAGCGGAACGCTGGGCCTCTCGCCGAATCACGTTGGAGCCGTCTTCGTCCTTTCCATGCCACTGACGCTTGCCCTTGCGAACCGCGCAGTCGATTACTGGAAGCGGTGGGCCTGGGTGCTCGCCGCCGCGGTGCAGGGCGCAGCGCTCTTCCTGACCTTCACGCGCTCATCGATTTACATCGGAGCCGTGCTGGTGCTCGCGCTCCTCCTTTATCGGCGCATGTTCAAGGAGATGCTCGCCCTCGCATTGGTCGTCGCCGTGACTGTCTTCGGCATCTTCTCCATCGGGTGTGCGCGGTCCGGGGGGCCCGGGACGCCGGGCGACCCTGGGGCAGTGCTCGGAGGGCGGCTGGGCGACGAAACCGATCGGCTCGCCCTGTGGTACTCCGCCAGCCTGATCATGATCGACAACCCCATCTTCGGCATCGGCATCGGTCGCATGAACGACGTCGTCGCAGCCAATCCGCAGCGGTATCGGGACACGCCCTACGGGCCGGCCACCAGCTCTGCCCACAACACTGTGCTGCTGGCCGGAGCGGAGACAGGCGTCGTCGGCGCAGCTGCCATCCTGGGGGTGAACATCATTCTCGGTCTGCTGGCGCTCCGCATCGCCTGGCGAGGATGGAAACGGGGGGATGTCCTGCTGATGGGTGCCAGCCTGGCCGTGATTGGCTACCTTGCGCAGGGGATGGTCAATAATCTCTTCACGGTTCCGGCCACTAGCTCGGTGTTCGCGTTGATCGTCGGGGCTTTCGCGGGCGCGGGCGGTGGCGCCGACAACCGGGTTGAGGATGCGGGGGAAGGCGAGGCCATGGCGGCACGGACCGAATCAGGCATGCCAGGGGAGCATCTGTGAAACGGGCACTCATCACCGGAATCACGGGCCAGGATGGCTCGTACCTCGCGGAGCTGCTGCTCGGCAAGGGGTATGAGGTTCACGGCCTCATCCGTCGCTCCAGCTCCTTCTCGACTGGACGCATCGACCACCTGTACACCGACATCCATTCACTCGAGCGCCCGTTCTACCTCCATTACGGGGACCTTTCTGACTCCTCTTCGCTGATCAACACCATCAACCAGGTCAAGCCCGAGGAGATCTACAACCTCGGCGCCCAGAGCCACGTCAAGGTCAGCTTCGAGATGCCCGAGTTCACGGCCGATACCGCGGCGATGGGAAACCTGCGCCTGCTCGAGGCCGTCCGGTATGCCGATTGGCCGGTGCGCTTCTATCAGGCCGGCAGCTCCGAGATGTTCGGCATGGTTCGCGAACGCCCGCAGACCGAGAAGACGCCGTTCTACCCACGTAGCCCGTACGCCGTCTCGAAGGTCTTCGCGCACTGGATGACGATCCAGTACCGCGAGGCATATGGCCTCTTCGCCTGTAACGGGATCCTCTTCAACCACGAGTCACCCCGGCGCGGCCCGACTTTTGTCACCCGCAAGATCACGAGGGCTTTGGCGGAGATCGTGGCCGGACGGCAGACCCAGCTCTTCCTTGGCAACCTGGACGCCTGCCGTGACTGGGGGTACGCCCCCGAGTACGTCGATGCCATGTGGCGCATGCTCCAGAAGGAGCAGCCGGATGACTTCGTCATCGCCACCGGCGAGACGCACTCCGTGCAGGAGTTCCTGGACATCGCCTTTAGTCTCGTCGGCAGAGTTCCGCAAGAGCACGTGGTGGTCGATCCCCGCTACCTCCGTCCGACCGAGGTCGACGAGCTGCGTGGCGACGCAAGCAAGGCGGCCGAGATCCTCGACTGGCGGCCGCAGACCACATTCCGGGAGCTCGTCCGGATCATGGTCGAGGCGGACCTGCAGGGCGCCGGCGTCGATCCCGCCACGGTGATGGTCGCTTCGTGACTGCCATGCCGGCGGGGTGGTCGCACGGTCGCGTGATGGTCACTGGAGGAGGGGGCTTCCTCGGCCAGGTCGTGGTCCGTCGGCTGCGCAATGCCGGTGCCGAAGAGGTCTTCGTCCCGCGCAGCAGCGACTATGACCTGCGGGTGATCGAGGGCGTGCGCGATGCCCTGGCCGACGGAAGGCCTGACCTGGTGATCCACCTGGCAGCCGTCGTCGGTGGCATCGGCGCGAACCGCGAGAATCCTGGCCGATTCTTCTACGAGAACGCGATCATGGGGATCCAGCTCCTGGAGCATGCACGCCTCGCGGGGGTGGCCAAGTTCGTGACCATCGGCACCGTCTGCTCATATCCCAGGATCACCCCGGTGCCGTTTCACGAGGACGACCTGTGGAACGGATACCCCGAGGAGACGAACGCCCCGTATGGGTTGGCCAAGAAGATGCTCCTCGTCCAGGGCCAGGCCTACCGCGAGCAGTACGGGATGGACGCCATCTACCTGATCCCGGTCAACCTGTATGGTCCGGGCGACAACTTCGACCCCAAGAGCTCGCACGTCATTCCTGCCCTGATCAAGAAATGCGTCGATGCCCGTGACGGCGGCGTGGCCGAGATCGAAGTGTGGGGGACCGGATCGGCATCCCGCGAGTTCATCTACGTCGAGGACGCCGCCGAGGGGATCGTGCTCGCCGCCGAACGGTATGACGGCGCGGAGCCGGTCAATCTGGGCGTCGGCCGCGAGATCACCATCCGCGAGCTGGTCGAGCTCATCGTGCGGCATACGGGATTCACAGGCACTGTCCGATGGGATGCCACCAAGCCCGATGGCCAGCCGCGGCGAGCGCTGGACACATCCCGCGCGCGAGAAGCCTTCGGATTCGAAGCCCAGACCGATTTCGAGGACGGGATTCGGGGCACAGTCGCGTGGTACGAGCAGAACGCGGCTCGACTCGGCACGCCTTCCGGCGCCTAGGCACGCATGGCTTTCTGGCAGTCGCGCCTGGGCAGCGGGCTTCGCGGGATCCGGGCGAAGGTCCGGCTGACGCCCTACGACACCTCGACCGAGTCGGGGCGTGGGGCGGAGCGATATCGTCGCGCGGCGCTGACAGCCATCGCCAGCGGAGGAGCGCGTGTCGTCTCCCTCGCGACACTGCTCCTCACCGTGCCGATCACCCTCGGTTACCTCGGCAGCGAGCAGTACGGCGTGGTAGTGACGATCACCGCCCTCACCGCCATGTTGGTCTTCGCCGACTTTGGCCTCGGGAATGGCCTCATGAACCTCGTCGCGACGGCCAAGGGCCGCGACGACCACCCCGCGATTGTGCGGAGCATCTCCAGCGCCTTCTTCATGCTCACAGCCGTCGCGATCGCCCTGTCCGTGCCGGCCTACCTCCTGTACCGCTTTGTGCCTTGGACCAGCTTCATGAACGTCGGTCCCGAGCGCGCAGGCGAGGTGTCGGCCGCGATCGCGATCTTCCTGGCATCGGTCCTGATCAACCTCCCGCTTGGGATCGTCCACCGCGTCCAGCTCGCCCTCCAGGAAGGGTTCGTGAACAGCCTGTGGAACGCCATCGGCAGCGTCGCCACGCTGGCCGGCGTCGT
>JBDTQD010000020.1:0-25158 GCA_039932375.1 Chloroflexota bacterium
CCCACCAGGATGGTGGCGTTGCCCTGCTTCAGGAATCCGCCGGAGGACTGCAGGCGGGTCGCGCGGAACTCCTTCTCGAGGAGCGCGTCGACCAGGCTCCCGGCATCCTCGCTGTGCACGACCGCGACGACGAGCTTCACGCGTCGATTATGCCGCAGGTAAGCACTCAGCGGCCACCCATCGAGTGCCCGTGCTCCGGTCTTGATTCGCCTGGCTACTTGTCGTGACCAGATTGGGCCATTTCTGCGTCAGCTGAGCAGCAGGGCTACTCAAATTCCGCGGGAGGGCTTGTTCTACGTCACGACGAGTAGCGTGACTAATAGAGCCATCGTGAACGGACGCCGCGGCCTTCAGGCCGGGAAGACGATCGGCTCGACCACGGCACGGATCGCGGCGTCGGTGGCTTCGACGCTCCCCGACCCGTCGATCACGCGGAACCGTTCCGGCTCGGCGGCGGCCATCTCCAGGTAGGCGCTGCGCACCTTCTCGAAGAAGCGGACCCCCTCGGTGTCCTCGAAGCGGTTCCACTGGCCGCGCCGCTTGCGAGCCAGGCCGACCTCCACAGGCACGTCGACCAGGATGGTGAGGTCGGGAAGGGTGTCGTAGGTCGCGAAGCGCTGCAGGCCGGCGACCTCATCGGCATCGATTCCGTAGGCGGCGCCCTGGTAGGCCATCGACGAGTCGCGATAGCGGGCGCAGACCACGTTGTCGCCGCGGGCCAGCGCGGGCAGGATCAGGCGCGCCGTGTGCTGGGCGCGCGCTGCAGCGAAGAGGAGCGCGTCGGCTCGTGGGTCGAGGTCGTCGGAGAGGTCACGCAGGTGGAGCACAAGGCGTCGAATCTCGTCGCCGAGCGGCGTGCCGCCAGGCTCGCCGGTCAGGACGGTCGGCTCGGCGCGCGAGCGGAGCCACTCCGCAAGGTGCTTCGCCGCGGTCGACTTGCCGCTGCCGTCAGGCCCCTCGAGGGTGATGAAGCGGCCGCGACGGGCGGAGCTCACCGCCTCACCGCCATGCACGTCCCTCGTCGGGCAGCAGCTCGACGCGGCGATTCGGCTCGGTCCCGCGCGAGCGGCTCATCAGGTTGTTGCGCTCGGCCATCTGGTGCTGCAGCCGGCGGACGTAGGCGTTCTGGGGAGCCAGCTCCATCGGGTTGCCGCTGGTCTGGACGAGCCCGATCGCCTCGGCCGTCTCGTGCAGGGCCGCCTCGGACGGATCGGCCTGCAGGTCGAAGAGGCTGGCCAGCAGGTTCTCCATCTGGATGATGGTGTTGGTCTTCAGCACATAGATCGGAATCCCGCCGGACTCGGCGTCGCGCAGCGCCGACGGCTTGCGGCGGTAGTAGTTGCGTAGCGTGACCACTGCATCGGCCTCGTCGAGCTCGCGCGCCACGTGCACCGGCACGCCCAGCTCGCGGACCGCCTGCTCCAGGTGCTTGCGGCTGACCCCGAAGCCGAACAGGCTCATGGGCCGATGCGAACCTGCCGGCCTGGTCGCCGGACCAGCAGGCTCCGCGTTCGACAGATCCTGGAGGGCCACCTCCAGGTGCCGCCGCGGGTCGGACGCCTCGGATGGTTCGAACCGATCGCCAGAGATGCGCTCGCCCGGCATCGCGCGCCCCCGCCCCGATTCGCGGCCGTTGCCACGTCCGGGGAGCGGGCGCAGTCCAACCGCGCTGCCGCCGGCGCGGCCACGGCCGTACGAGCCGAAGCCGCCGGTCGGCTCAAGGGCGGCGAAGGTCGGGTTGCCGGTCGGCGACTCGGCGATCTTGTAGTCGTACTTGGTGGCGGCTCGCAGCTCGCCCCCTTCTCGCCAGCGCGACTCAGGCGGGACCATGTGGCCGCGCAGGATGGCGTCGACCGTCTCGGCCACGTTGCGATGGACGATGACGCTGTCGCGCTCGACGATCTCGACCACCACGTCGAAGGTCGGCGGTGCCTTCCGCTCCAGGACCGTCTTCTGGGTGCCGCGCCGGCGTGCCTCCTCGTCGCCGAGGGTCACCGTCTGGATGCCGCCGACCAGGTCCGACAGGGTCGGATTCAGCATCAGGTTGTCGAGGGTGTTGCCATGCGCGGTGCCGACCAGCTGCACGCCGCGCTCAGCGATGGTGCGCGCCGCGGCCGCCTCCAGCTCCGTCCCGATCTCGTCGATGACGATCACCTCGGGCATGTGGTTTTCGACCCCCTCGATCATCACCGCGTGCTGCTCGGTGGGGGTGCGCACCTGCATCCGCCGCGCGTCGCCGATGCCGGGGTGCGGGATGTCGCCGTCGCCGGCGATTTCGTTGCTCGTGTCGACCACGATCACGCGCTTGCCGAGGTCGTCGGCGAGCACGCGGGCGACCTCGCGCAACATGGTCGTCTTTCCGATCCCGGGGCGCCCCAGCAAAACGACGCTCTGCCCGCCCTCGACGATATCGCGGATGATGTCGATCGTGCCGAAGACGGCCCGCCCGATACGGCAGGTCAGCCCCACCACCTTGCCGGCCCGATTGCGGATGGCGCTGATCCGATGCAGGGTGCGTTCGATTCCGGCCCGGTTGTCGTCCCCGAAGGCGCCAATGTGCTCGATGACGTGGGCGATATCGGCCTCGACGATCTCGCGCTCGAGGAGCACCTCCTCGCCGTGGGTAAAGCGAGCCTCGGGGCGCCGCCCCAGGTCGAGCACCACCTCCAGCAGGTCGGCGCGGTTGGTGAAGCCGCGCAGCCGCGCCACGATCTCGGGTGGCAACGCCTCCAGCAGCGCATCCAGGTCATCGGTCGTCTCGCGTTGGGTCACTCGTGTTCGCCTGTTGTCCTGATTGATGTGATCAGACCGCCGGCACCATCGCCGGCTGCCGGACGCTGGCCCGTACCTCGCGCACGAGCATGCTGACCTGCCCGACCGGTTCGAAGCGGGTCGCCTCGGCTGCCTGGCGCCCGGTCGACTCGTATGTTCGCACTGGAGCCAGGATCCCCGCTGACAGTGCATCGGCACCGACCTCCGCCAGCACGGCCCGCAGGAAGGCCGCGCCATCGGTTCCATCGCGAACCAGGAAGCGCAGGTAGTGGGGTCCGGTCCGGCTGGCCCCGTGCTGGGCGAAGCCTGCGACGCGCTGACCCTCGGGCAGCAGCCAGGCCTCGACGGACGTGAAATGAAGGATCGGGTTCAGGCTGCTGCGTGGCACGACCCCCTCGTGGCCGACCGTCTCCCAGTCGTTGGCGCCGTATCCCTCGATGCGAGCGATCGCCGGCGGCGTGGTATGGGTCCACAGGTCGAACAGGTGCCAGGCGTCGGCCGGCGTGGCCGGCAACAGCTCCTGGTCAGTGCTGGCGCCCTCCGCCTTCCCCGGCGGGCGATACCAGATCTCCTCGTGGGCATAGGCCATGAATCCAAGCTGCCCGAACAGCTCCATGTTCTCTGGGACGTCGGCACATGCGGCGTGCAGGCGGGCCACGTTGTGTTGCGCTGCTTCCTCGATCACGGCACGCAGGAGGGCGAAACGCACCTCGCTGGCCATCGGTGAGTCGGTGGCGTCGAGCTCGGTGACCACCCAGTCGTCGCGATGCGGCTCCTCGATGGCTCGGCAGCTGCCGACCAACCGACCATCCAACTCGGCGACCATATGGACCGATGGCGACCGCAGCGGCAGCCAGGACGGCATCAGCGCCGCCAGGCTGATCCGCGCCGCCGTGGCCGAGCGCGCCGGGACGCCGAGCGAGCGGCGGAAGCCCTCGTTCGCGTCGTGCACCTGGCGCGACAGGGTCACCAGCGCCTGGCGGTCGGTGAGGCGCGCCGCCCGGATCGAGCCGGCCGGGTCGTTCGTCACCCGATCATCTCCAGCAGCAGCCGGTGGAACCGCCGATCGGGCGTCAGCTCGGGGTGAAAGGCGCTCGCCAGGACGCGCCCCTGGCGGACGGCGATCGGGCGCCCGTCGTCGTCGCGGGCGAGCACCTCGACCTCCGGGCCAACCTCGCTCACGACCGGCGCGCGGATGAAGACGCCGTGCAGTGGTTCCTCGCCGAGCGAGGGGATGGCGATATCGGCCTCGAACGAGTCGAGCTGCCGCCCGTATGCATTGCGCTGGACGGTGATATCGAGCAGCCGCAGGACCGGCTCATCGCCGTCGGCGATCCGATCGGCGAGCAGGATCATGCCGGCGCAGGTGCCGTACAGCGATGCTCCGCCGCGCGCCAGCGCCACGATCGGCTCCCGGAGCCCGTATCGGTCGATCAGCTTGCGCATGGTGGTCGACTCTCCGCCGGGTAGGATCAATCCGTCGAGGCCCACCAGGTCGCGCGGCAGTCGTACCTCGACCGGCTCGGCGCCGACCTCGCGGAGCGCGGCCGCGTGCTCACGGACGTCACCCTGCAACGCGAGGATGCCGATCCGCCGTCGGGCCGGCGCGGTCGTGTCGACGCTCACCCGGGCAGGCGCGGTCTGCGCCATCGGTCCTGCTCCCGCCTACCAGCCGCGGACGGCCAGGCGTTCCTCCGCCGGGATCTCGGAGAGCTCCAGCCCGTGCATCGGCTCACCGAGTCCGGCACTCACCTCGGCCAGGATCTCGGCGTTGTCCCAGTGGGTGGTGGCCATCACGATGGCCCGGGCCACGCGCTCTGGGTTCTCACTCTTGAAGATGCCGCTTCCCACGAAGACCGCTTGCGCGCCGAGCTGGCGCATCAGGCTCGCGTCGGCAGGGGTGGCGACGCCCCCGGCCGAGAAGTTGGGCACCGGCAGCTCGCCGAGGGTTGCCGTCTGGCGGACGACGTCAAGGGGTGCGCGCAGCTCCTTGGCAGCGGCGTACAGCTCGTCCTCGCGCATGCCGGCCAGGCCGCGGATCCCGGTCATCACGGCGCGCATGTGGCGCACAGCCTCGACGATGTTGCCGGTGCCGGCCTCGCCCTTGGTCCGGATCATTGCCGCCCCCTCGCCGATCCTGCGCAGCGCCTCGCCCAGGTCGCGGCAGCCGCACACGAACGGCACCCGGAACTCGTGCTTGTCGATGTGGTGCTCCTCGTCGGCCGGGGTGAGCACCTCCGACTCATCGATGAAGTCGACCTCCAGCTGCTGGAGAATCTGCGCCTCGGCGATATGCCCGATCCGGCACTTGGCCATGACCGGGAGGCTGACCGCCGCCTTGATCTCCTCGATCAGCTTGGGATCCGACATGCGCGCCACGCCGCCGAACTTGCGGATGTCCGACGGGACGCGCTCGAGCGCCATGACGGCGACGGCTCCGGCCTCCTCGGCGATGCGGGCGTGGTCGGCGGTGACGACGTCCATGATGACGCCGCCGGAGAGCATGCGGGCGAGCCCGACCTTGGTCGCCCAGGTGCTGGTCTCGATCGTGGTCATGCAGCCTCTTCGTGCTGATTTCTGCGCTGAAGCCGATGGGGCGCTGCCGCGCCGCGCTTGCCTCGCATTGTACTCGCGAGCGTGCCGGGCTCCCAGATGCGGCCTTGACCAATCCGCTCGGAAGACGATCGGCGCGCGATTGCTATCATCCGCGCCAGGAGGCGTCGTTTGCTGAACGCACCGGTCCTGGTCCTCAACCAGAATTACGAGCCGCTGAACGTCTGCGACATCAGGCGCGCCTTCAACCTGCTCGGTTCCGAGAAGGCCGAGCTGCTCGAGCGCAACCACCAGGTGATTCACACGCCGACTCTGGCGATCCCCGCGCCGTCGGTGATCAGGCTGGTCTACCTGGTGCGCCGCCCGCGCCCCCGCGTGAAGCTGAGCCGGCGCGAGGTATTCGCGCGCGACGCCCATGCCTGCCAGTACTGCGGCGCCTCCAGCCGGGACCTCACCATCGACCACGTCATGCCGAAGCATCGGGGCGGCAGGCACGAGTGGGAGAACCTGGTGACCGCCTGCCGCGCCTGCAACCACCGCAAGGGGAGCAAGACGCTCGCCGAGGCGCGGATGACGCTGCGCCACGAGCCGCGTGCCCCGCAGGCCGACGTGCGCTACCTGTATGGCATCTACCTCGCCGACGAGCAGAACGACGCCTGGCGCTCCTACCTCTTCCTGAGCGAGCTTCCAAGCCGCCGCGCGTAACGGCGCCGATCACGCCAGGAGGACGGATGCGCAACGGTGACCTCCTGCGGATCGAGCTGCCGCAGGCCGTGGCCGCGGTCCTGGGCGCCCTGCGCGACAATGGCCACGAGGTGGCCCTGGTTGGCGGCGGCGTGCGCGACCTGGTGCGCGGCGAGGAGCCGACCGACTGGGATGTTGCCACCTCCGCGCCGCCTGAGGCCGTGGCGCACCGCTTCCCCGGCGCGACCTGGGAGAACCCGTTCGGCACCGTCACCGTGCGCGATCCGGCCGGCGGGCGGGGGATCGAGGTGACCACCTACCGCGTCGAGTCCGGCTACCGCGACCAGCGACGCCCGGACGAGGTTCGCTGGGGCACGTCCCTGGCAGAGGACCTGGCGCGGCGTGACTTCACGATCAACGCAATGGCCTGGCTCTCCGACGCTGCGGGCGGTGATCTCCGCAGCGGGCGGCTGGTGGACCCGTTCGGAGGCACCGAGGACCTTGCCGCCGGCCTCCTTCGTGCGGTCGGGGACCCCGATGCCCGCTTCAGCGAGGATGCGCTCCGCCTGGTCCGCGCGATCCGCTTCGCAACCCGTTTCGACCTCCACCTGGATCCCGCGACCGAGGCAGCGATCACGAAGCATGCAGCCGATGCGGCGGGCCTCTCTGGCGAGCGCGTCCGCGACGAGCTGATCCGGATCCTGGCCGGCGCCGCCCTGCCGTCGGTCGCCTTCGAGCTGATGGAACGGCTTGGGCTGCTGGCCGTGCTGCTGCCCGAGCTGAGCGCCCTGCGCGGCGTGCAGCAGGCCAAGCCGTGGCCCGGCGACGCGCTCGACCACTCGCTGCGCACCGCCGACGCCCTTCCCGCAACCGACCCGATGCTGCGTCTCGCCGGCCTCTTCCACGACCTCGGCAAGGCGACGACGCAGGCGGACGGACATTTCCTGTACCACGAGCGAGCCGGCGTGGCCCTTGCCGAGCAGGCGATGATGCGACTGCGGGCGCCACGTGCGGAGGTGACCCGCGTTGGCCGGCTGGTCCGTCACCACATGTTCATCTACACCTCCGACTGGACCGATACGGCCGTGCGGCGCTTCGTGCGCCGTATCGGCGCCGACCTGCTTCCCGACCTCTTCGCGCTGCGGGCCGCCGATGACACCGCCTCCGGCACGGCCGAGCCGGCTAGCGGGGGCTGGGCAGAGCTCCGGCAGCGGGCCGCTGCGGCCATGGCCAACGATCCGCTGGAGGCGAAGCACCTCGCACTTGGCGGCGACGACCTGGTCGCCGAGCTCGGGATCCCACCAGGCCCGGCGATCGGGGGGCTCCTGGCGAGTCTTCTGGAAGCGGTCCTGGAGGATCCGACGCTCAACTCGCGGGATCGGCTGCTGGAGATGGCGCGCACGATGGCGCGCGGATAGGGCGCTGCTACAATCGGCGATCCGGAGCGCGTGCCCACGCGCCGACGTCCTGGAGCGGAGGCCCCATCACAGCGATGACCGCCCCCCGCCGCATGGTGCGGCTCGAGCATCGGCTCACGCAGCCGAATGCAACGCTGGCGGAGCTGGACGCCGCCAGCGAGCTCGCGGTCGAGCACGAATTGGCCACGCTCATCGTCAGCCCGTGGCTCGTGAAGCCTGCGGCGCGCCTCCTCTCGCGGACCTCGGTGCGCGTGGCGACGGTCATCGGCTACCCATTCGGCGGCCAGGTCGCGGCGGTCAAGGCGTTCGAGGCGTCGACCGCTCTCGAGCACGGGGCCACGGAGCTCGATTTCGTGCTGAATGGCGGCGCTCTCCGCTCGGGTGAGGACGAGGCCGTGCTCGACGACATGCTGGCGGTCGTCGAGATGGCGCACTCCGCGCTGGCCGTGGCCGGCGTCATCGTCCAGGCCGGGCAGCTCAGCGACGAGCTGATCCTGCGGGCGTGCCGGTTGGCCGCACGGGCCGGCGTCGACCGCGTGGTCACCTCGGCTGGCGAAGAGCCTGCGATGGCCACGATCAACATGGCGCGGGTCCTGCACGGGGCGGTCGGCGAGCAGCTGACCCTCAAGGCCGCCGGCGCATTCACCGATCTGTCGCAGATCGCGGATGCCGTTTCAGCCGGGGCGCGGCGCATCTCGACCTCGTTCAACGCGGGCCTGGTTGACGAGGCGCGCTCCTGGCTCCAGGAGCCGGCGCTGGTGGCGGCGACTTCGGACAGCGACTCCGGCTCGGCAGCGGGCTGAGGCGGATCGGCTAGGAGCGCGCAGATTGAGGATCTTGGTTGTCGGCGGCGCCGGATACGTGGGCTCGACCAGCGTCGAGACCTTCGTCGACGCCGGCCACGAGGTGACGGTCTACGACGACCTGTCGACCGGCCACGCGTCGGCTGTGGTGCGACCCGCACGGATGGTGCGCGGCCAGATGGAGGACCGGGCGCACCTGACCCACGTCCTGCGCGAGGACCGGATCGAGGCGGTGCTGCACTGCGGAGCCAAGTCGCTGGTCGGTGAGAGCATGACCGACCCCGGCCTCTACTACCGCAACAACGTTGGCGGCGGCGTCGCGCTGCTCGATGCCATGCATGCGGCAGGCGTGAATCGGCTCGTTTTCAGCTCGACCGCCGCAGTCTACGGCGAGCCCCGTCGCGTGCCGATTGCTGAGGCTGACCGGACAGAGCCGATCAACCCGTATGGCGCCACCAAGCTGGCCTTCGAGGGCGCGATGCGATGGTTCGCGGCCAGCCATGACTTCCGGGCGATCAGCTTGCGCTACTTCAACGTGGCAGGCGCCACCGAGCGGAACGGCGAGGATCACGACCCGGAGACGCACCTGGTGCCGATCGTCCTGCGCGTCGCAGCCGGCGAGGCGACCCACGTCCAGATCTTCGGGCAGGACTATCCGACCCCCGATGGCACCTGCATCCGCGACTTCATCCACGTCCGCGACCTGGCAGCGGCGCACATGCTCGCCCTGGACGCGACCGGCGAGGGCGACTCGTCGTTCGAGATCTACAACCTCGGCTCGGCCGCCGGCTTCAGCGTCCGCGAGGTGGTCGAGGCGGCCCGCAAGGTGACCGGGCGCGCCATCCCCGCCCGAGTCGTGAAGCGCCGGACTGGCGATCCGCCGGTGCTCGTCGCCTCGTCGCGCCGCGCGCGCCGCGAGCTTGGCTGGCAGCCGGAGCATTCGAAGCTCGAGCAGATGCTTTCCGACGCCTGGGCCTGGCGGCTGGCCCACCCGAACGGATACGCCCAGATCGGCCGGACCGATGGGATGACACCCGATCGGACCGCCGCCGACGGCCGCGGCGAGCGCCAGGTCGCCCGCCCCGGAGCCCCGGCCTCGGTCTAGCCGAGGGGAGGCTGAACGGGCGTTCCAGGGGGTCGGCATGGTACGATCGAGGCCTAGCCACCCTCCCTCGGAGCCCCCGTTTGCCTGAGACCGAATCTCCCGCCCACCCGCGACGCGCACGAGCGCCCCGCCGAACGGCACCGCCGCCCCCACCAGCACCCAACGGCAATCCTCCCCTCGACGATTCCGAATCCTCTCCCTTGATGGCTGCCGTCCTGGCGGCGCAGCGTTCCCATCGCTTCGGCGATATCGAGCTGCCAGTCACCATCGCGCGCGCCGTCGAGAAGATGGGCTTCACCGCCCCGACCGAGGTCCAGGCCCGCGCCATCGGGCCATTGCGGACCGGCAAGGACCTGATCGGCCAGGCGCAGACAGGGACCGGCAAGACCGCCGCGTTCGGAATCCCGATCGTCGAGAAGGTGGATCCATCGGGCCATTTCGTGCAGGCCCTGGTACTGACTCCGACCCGCGAGCTGTGCGTCCAGGTGACCGAGGAGATCCGCCGGCTGGGCGTCTTCCGCAATGTGACCGCAGTGGCCATCTACGGCGGCTCGAGCATGGATCGGCAGGTAACCGCCCTCAAGCGCGGCGCGCAGGTCGTGGTCGGCACGCCGGGTCGCGTCCTGGACCTCATTCGGAGGGGCGAGTTGCGGCTCGACCGGGTCCACACCGTCATCTTGGACGAGGCCGACCGGATGCTCGACATGGGCTTCATCGTCGACGTCGAGACGATCCTCTCCCGCTGCCCGCGCCGGCGCCAGACGGCGCTCTTCTCCGCCACCATGCCGTACGCGATCCTGCGCATCTGCGATCGGTTCATGGACAAGCAGGCCGAGCACATCATCGTGCGGCCCGAGATGCGGACCGTGGAGACGGTGCGCCAGCTGGTCTACTTCGTGGCCGAGCAGGACAAGGTTGCCGCGCTCACTGAGCTGACCGACCAGTTCGGGTTCGATCGGCTGCTGGTCTTCCGCCATACCCAGATCGGCGTCGACCGGCTGGCGGCGACGCTCGCTCGACGGGGAAAGAACGTGGCGGCCATGCACGGCGGCCTCTCCCAGCGCGAGCGCGACCAGACACTTGCCGACTTCCGATCCGGCAAGATCCAGTTCCTGATCGCCACCAACGTCGCCTCTCGCGGGCTGGACATCACAGACCTGCCCTATGTCGTCAGCTACGACATTCCCGAGGACGCTGACACCTACGTGCACCGCGTCGGGCGCACGGCGAGAGCCGGCAAGCAGGGAACCGCCATCACCTTCGTCGGCGAGTGGGACCTGGACGCGTGGGAGCAGATCCGCAAGGAGGTCGGGGTCGAGGTCGAAGAGGGCCAGCTGAAGCTGTACGACCGATCCTGATCTAGACCCGATGCCGGGCCCCGAATCCGTCCTGCCGCAGGGTGGCCTCATAGAGGATTGAGCGTGCTAGGCTTTGGGCGCCCCAGGAGGTCTCACCGCTGACGATCAATCGATCCGCGCCGGCGTCGTCGGCGCTCGACGCGAGCGGACTCGCAGAGGTCCGCCGGGTCGGCCAGGCGGACCTGATGGTCGGCATCCCCAGCTTCGGCAACGCCGACACCATCGGCTTCGTGGTGCGAGCAGCCACGGCCGGCATGGTCCAGTACTTCCCGGACCTCAAGCCCATCCTGGTCAACTCCGACGGCGGCTCGCCTGACCACACCCCGCGGGTCGCGATCAGCGCCGAGAGCCCGGAGTACATCGAGAAGATCATCCTGGTCAGTCCGCGCCACAAGCTGCAGCGGATCACCTTCACCTACCACGGACTGAGCGGCAAGGGGACCGCGGTGCGTGCCCTCCTGGAGGTCGCTCGCGAGCTCGGCGTGAAGGCCATGGTGATGGTCGACTCGGACCTGCGCAGCATCGCCCCCGAGTGGATCGAGCTGCTCGCCGGACCAATCCTGAAGGGCGGCTACGACTTCGTGGCGCCGCTCTACTCGCGCTACAAGTACGACGGCACGATCACCAACTCGATCGCCTATCCGCTCACCCGGGCGCTGTACGGAGCCCGGATTCGGCAGCCGATCGGCGGTGAGTTCGCGGTGAGCGCCGACCTGGTGCGGCGCTACCTGGAGCTCGACACCTTCGACGAGCTCACCGCGCGCTTCGGCATCGACGTGTGGATGACCCATTCGGCCATCAACGAGGGGTTCGCCGTCTGCCAGACCCGGCTCGGCGCCAAGATCCATGACGCCAAGGATCCGGCGGGCGACCTGGGACCGATGTTCCGACAGGTGGTCGGCACCCTCTTCGGCCTGGCCGCCCGCTACGAGGACCGATGGCTCAAGGTGCGCGGCTCGCACGCAATCCCCGAGTACGGCTTCGAGCGGGTCATCGCTCCCGAGGTGGTCGAGGTGAACCACGCCAAGCTGGTCGACAACTTCGAGACGGCCCGCCTCTCCCAGGGCGAGGCGTGGGGAGAGATGCTCTCCGCCGAGCAGCTGCAACGGGTCATGTCGCTCGAGATACCGGCCGAGGCGGCGGCCTTCCACTTCCCCGCGGAGCTGTGGATCCGCTGCCTGTATGACGCGCTGGTTGCCTACAGCCGGCCGGGGATCGACCGCGAGCGGCTGCTGGCCGCGCTGACTCCGCTCTACTTCGGGCGGACCGCCGGCTTCATCGCCGAGACCGCCGAGATGACGACCGATCAGGCCGAGCGAGTGATCGAGGCGGTGGCACGCCAGTTCGAGGAGCTCAAGCCATACCTGGTCACGCGCTGGCGCCAGATGCGCGCCGCGGCCGCCGACTGATGGCGCCGCGCCGACGCGAGCCGTACCGGATCCTGCTGCCCCTGGCCAACCCACGCACGGCTCGCGACCTGGTGCGGATCGGGTCGGGCGTCAGCCGCGGCCGCCCGGCCGAGATCACTGCCCTCGGCATCGTGGAGGTGCCCGACGGAGTGTCGCTGGCCGAAGGAGCGACGCATGCCCGCACCGCGCGGCGCCTCCTGCAGCGCGTCCTGGACTTTGGCGACGAGGAGCAGGTCGAGATCCGAACCATGGTCCGCATCGGCCGGCGCGCCGCCGACGGGGTGATCGAGGCGGTCGGCGAAGAGGGCTCGGACCTCGTCATCTTCGGCTGGGGCGGGCCGCCGTCGCCGGCCGCCGTCGCCCGTTCGACCGGGGCCAGTGGTGCGCCGCGCGAGTCCGCCGTCTTCTCCCCGACCATCGACGCGGTGGTTCGGGAATCGCCGTGCGACATAGCGGTGGTCAAGCAGCGCGGCCTCGAGAAGGTGACCTCGATCCTCGTCCCCGTGCGCGGCGGACCCCATGCCGAGCTGGCGATGCGGCTTGCGCGAGACCTCGCCAAGCACTTCGGCGCGAAAGTCGTGGTCATGCACGTCGTACCGAAGGAGATCGGCGAACGCGCGCTGCTGCGTGAGCAGGCGGCGCTCAAGCGCTTCGTGGCCGAGCACGGCGGCCGACACTCGGTTTCGGGTCTCGTGCGCGAGGCGGCATCGGTGCGGACCGCCATCCTGCGGGAGGCGAGCAACCACCAGCTGGTGGTGATGGGCGCATCGGCCCACCCGACAACTGCAGCACCCGACGGGCGCTTCCTGTTCGGCGTCGTGGCCGAGACGGTCGCGTCACGGGCCAAGCCGACGGTGATCGTTGTCAAGACGAAGCAGCAGGTCGCCTCGACCACCTTCGACGACCTGCGAGCGGCAGAGGGGACCCTGGCCGCCGCCGACGCCTTCGTGGAGGACAGCACCTCGCTGCCGAGCGTCGTCGACCGCTGGTTCGCCGAGAACACGTTCCACGCTTCGGAGTTCCGCGATGTGGCAAAGCTGGTCGACCTGAAGGAGAAGCAGGGACTGACGATCAGCCTTGGCCTGCCGGCGCTCAACGAGGAGAAGACGATCGGCCTGGTGATCAAACGGATCAAGGGCGCCCTGATGGACCGCGTGCCGCTCCTCGACCAGATCGTCGTGATCGACAGCGACAGCACCGACCGGACCCGCGAGATCGCCGCCGACCTGGGCGTCACGGTCAAACGCCACTCGGAGATCCTGCCCGAGATCGGCTCATACCCTGGCAAGGGCGAGGCGCTCTGGAAGAGCCTCCACGTGCTCGACGGCGAGATCGTGGCCTGGATCGACACCGACATCAGCAACATCCAGCCGCGCTTCGTGCACGGACTGATCGGGCCGCTGCTGCGCGAGCCACGGATCCAGTACGTCAAGGGCTTCTACCGTCGCCCGATCCGCGAGGGGACGACGCTCTACGCCGAGGGCGGGGGCAGGGTCACCGAGCTGATGGCGCGGCCGCTCATCAACCTCTTCTTCCCCGAGCTGTCGGGGATGATCCAGCCGCTCTCCGGCGAGTACGCGGGGCGCCGCGCCCTGCTTGAATCGGTCCCCTTCTTCACCGGCTATGGGGTCGAGATCGGCCTCCTGATCGACATCGCCGATACCGCCGGCCTGCAGGCGATCGGGCAGGTCGACCTGGAGCGACGGATCCATCGCAACCAGCCGCTATCCAACCTGTCGCAGATGAGCTTCACCATCCTGCAGGCGGCGATCAGCAAGCTCGAGGAGCGTCACCGGATCGAGCTGCTGACCGAGGTCGGCCGTGGCATGAAGGTGATCGGGCAGGAGAAGGACCGTTTCACCCTGGAGGTCCGCGAGATCGGCGATGTCGTCCGACCGCCGATCCGCACCATTGCCGCCTACCAGGAACGGCGAAAGTCGCTCAAGCGTTGATGGCCGGTCGCGGGCTGCGCCTGGTCGTCGCCCCTGACTCGTTTGGTGGGGCCGTGGACTCGGTCGTGGTGGCCGCGGCGATCAAGGCAGGCTGGCTGCGCGCCCGACCGGGCGACGTGGTCGTCCCGGTCCCGATGGCCGATGGTGGCGAGGGGACCCTGGCCGCCGTGGCTGCAGCACTCGGCGAGCGGGCCGAGCGGCGCTCCGTGACGGTGCACGACGCGCTGGGTCGCCCGATCGAGGCCGACTGGCTGCTCCTGGACGACGGTCGGGTCGCGTTCGTTGAGATGGCTGCGGCGTCGGGTTTGGCGCACCTGCCCGTCGATGAGCGGACGCCGGCATCGGCCAGGGTCGCCACCACGCGGGGCACCGGAGAGCTGATGCGGAGCGCCCTCGATGCCGGGGCGGCCACCCTGATCCTGGGGTTGGGCGGCTCGGCAACGAACGATGGAGGCGCCGGCATGCTTGCCGCGCTCGGAGTCCGCTTCCTGGACTCGAAGGGGACTGAGGTTGCGCCTGGGGGCGCAGCCCTCGCTCGCCTCTCGCGGATCGATGCCTCGGGGATCGACCCGCGCCTGGCCAGCGTCGACGTGGTGGTGGCATCGGACGTCACGAATCCGCTGACCGGCCCGGCCGGCGCTGCCGCTACCTACGGCCCGCAGAAAGGGGCCGACGAGGCGGCCGTGTCCGCGCTGGATGCAGCTCTGACCGTCTATGGCGCCGCCGTAGAGGCGACCACCGGGCGAGCGGTCGCTGACCTCCCCGGCGCAGGAGCCGCCGGAGGGACCAGTGCGGCGCTGCTTGGATTCACGAATGCCACGCTGCGACCCGGGATCGAGGTGGTCGGCGAGATGGCGGGCCTGTCGGCGGCGCTCGAGGGGACCGACCTGGTGATCACCGGCGAGGGGCGCGCCGACGAGCAGACGCTGGCGGGCAAGGCGGCGATGGGCGTGGCCGTCCTGGCCGGCCGTCACGCAATCCCGGTCGTGTTGCTGTGCGGCGCCCTCGGGCCGGGCTCCGAGGCGCTCGAGGTCTCCGGGCTGTTCGATCTGATCCAGCCGGTCGCCGATCGCCCAATGGTCCTAGAGGAGGCAATGGCCGACACCGAGCGGCTGCTGACGAACGCCGCCGAGCGGCTGGCTCGCAGCATCGGAGTGGGGCTGGCGCTGGCTGATCGCGCCTGATCTCTATCATCCCGGGGTGAGCGCCCCCCGCACCCGTCCCAGTCCCCGGAAGCTTGCCGCCGACCGCCGCCGACGGCGCGACCGGATCGTCAGGGTCCTCGACCGGCTCGGCGAGCGATATGACCATCCACGCTGGAGCGAGCCACGCCTGGACCCCGTCAGCGAGCTGGTGCTCACCATCCTGTCGCAGAACACCTCGGACACGAACTCGGCCCGCGCCTTCGCCCTTCTGCGCAGCGCCTACCCCGATTGGGACGCGGTCCTTGCCGCACCGACCGGCCAGGTGGCAGACGTCATCCGGCCGGGCGGTCTGGCGAACATCAAGTCGGCTCGCATCCAGCGGGTACTGGCCGAGGTGCGAGACGCGACGGCATCCACGCCGTACGACCTGTCGTTTCTGGCGAGCATGCCGCTCGACCAGGGGAAAGCCTGGCTGGCGGGGCTGCCCGGGATCGGCCCCAAGACGGCTGCCATCGTGCTGCTCTTCGGCTTCGGCCGCCCTGCCCTGCCGGTGGATACCCATGTCTTCCGCGTCGCTACCCGCCTGGGTCTCCTGCCCCCCCGAACCGATGTGGTCCGCGCCCACTCGCTGCTCGAGGCGTCGCTCGAGCCGGACGAGGTGTACCCGTTTCACGTGGAGCTGATCCGCCATGGGCGCGAGGTGTGCAACGCCCGCCGCCCCGCCTGCGAGGCCTGTCCGCTGACCGACGTGTGCGTCTACTTCCAGAAGGTCGTCTCCCGGGCGCCTATTCCGCGCGGCGCGCGACGGGCCGCTTCCGAGGTTTCCGATCCCGCCGCGTGGCGCGAGAAGCTGCTGCACGGAGCGCTGCCGCCCCGCTAGCTACCCCGTTTCGCAGCCGACGCCGTTGTGGTCACCGTCGAAATGATGCGGGTCCGGCGGCAGGACCGTGAAGCGTCGGTACGGGATGTCGCGACAGTCGAGATCCGGGGGAGGCGGCGGAATGCAGACGGTTGGATAGGCGGGGCTGCAGCCGCCCGACGGCGCCGGGACCGGGGTGGATTCGACGGTCGAGGCTCGCACCAGCGGCATCCGCACGTCCGGGCATCGCACGATCAGCCCTGCCAGAGCCGATTGCTCACGCTGATCGACCGATAGCCCCCAGCGCGCCTTCACTGCGATCCATGCCGACACGAAGGGGCACAGGGCATCGGGCTCCGATGGCAGCCAGTCGGCCGGATCCTTGTCCGCCTTGGCCTCGTTCGAGGCGCCGGAGACCGCGATCAGGGTCCAGGTCACGTCCAGGTCATTCGCGAACAGCTCACGCCGGGGAGTGCTCCATGCCCATGCCCCGGAGTCCCACGCCTCGGCGAGAGCGACCAGGTGATCGATCTGCACCTGGGATGCATCGGTCAGGGTCAGACCGTCGTACAGACTGTGCCAGGTGCCGCCCGTCAGCGAGCAGGATGAGCCAACCGTCGGGGCGATGATCGCCTCCTGGATAAGGACCTCCTTGCGGGTGTTGCAGCCGTCGCCATCGGCGTCCATCCAAAGGGGGAAAAGGCCCCTGTCGTATCCGGTGCGATGCTCCGCGACGACTGGCAGGAGCGCCAGCATATCTCCGAGCGTCATCCAGCCCGCTCGCTGGGAAGTTGCGGTCGCGGAGGGGAGCGCGGTCGGTGTCTCGGGTTGAGCCGAGCTTGATGCCGCCACGGAGGCAGGAATTGACCAGGACGGGAGTGCTGAAGCACTCGCGGACGGCCTTGGCGAGGCCGATGGTGCCGATGCAATCCCTGTGGGGTGCGGGCTGATGAGCAACCCGACGACGAGGAGCAGCAGCTCCAGCGCCACGGCAAGCATGAGCACCCGGTTGGACGGTGACAATGGGCGCACGGCTGGGCACTGGCCTCGAAGAGGCAGGCAGTCTAGTCCGCCTCTCGGTTCAGGGCGGCACCGGGTCCGGTGGTAGAATCCGGCCCCGCCTGACCGGGCCGAAGTAGCTCAGTGGTAGAGCAACGGTTTCGTAAACCGTCGGTCGTGGGTTCGAGTCCCACCTTCGGCTCCATTCATCCGAGCACGAATATTGTCGTGCGCGTCACTTGTGACCGCCCTGCCAGTTCGATGCGACGCCCCACCTGACGCCCCCGCGGTCTTCCGCTCCACTCGTGCATGGCCTTCGGCTTTAGCTGTCTCCACCCAGGAGCCAGTTCGGCGTCAGTCCCCGGCTCCGATTCCGACGAAGCCGCGGTAGGCGGCAGCTTACGGCTGGATAAGACAGCACCCCACCCCCCATTTCGTGGCCGCTTAGCACGGGGATAGGACGTAACGCGCCGCAGGGCGTCGCGTGTTGGGCTAGCGGAGTCCGACTACGTTGCTCGCCCGGACGGGTCGGGTGAGACCTTTGAGCGTCAACTCCCCAACGGTTTCGGACTCGATCAGCTCCCCCAGAATCGTCTGCGCTCGAGGACTGAGCAGGATCTGGCCGGCTTGGGCTTGGCTCGACAGGCGGGAGGCGAGGATGGTCACGTTGCCGATGGCCCCGTAATCGTGCCGTCCCTCGAAGCCGATTCGCCCAAGGGTCGCGTATCCGACGGCGATCCCCACGCCGAAGCCGAGCTCGTAGCCGCGCTGTCGCCAGGTGGCGGCCAGCTCCGCAAACCGGTCGCGCATGGCGACGGCCATCCGTACCGCGCGTTCGACGTGATCCTCCTGGAGAATCGGATCGTTGAAGAACACCATCACACCGTCGCCGGCGAAGTGCTCCAGCGTCCCCTCGTGATCAATGATCGCCTCGCCCATCAGGTGGTGATACTCGCTCAGGAGGGTCATCACCTCTTCAGGACCCGCCTGTTCCGCGAACGCGGTGAAGCCGCGAAGATCGCAGAACGCGACCGTGATCTCGCGCCGATGCCCGGCAAGCAACTGCTCACCCTCCGGCGAAGAGATTAGCGCGGCGATCTGCGGCGACAGGAAGCGGCTGAGCTCCTCCTTCTGCCGCTCGATGGTGCGGTTGAGGGCCGTTTGCCGCTCGAACGACTCCAGCTCGACATCATGCAAGCGCTTCGCGGCAAGTGATGCGTTGATGCGCGCTGCGAGGATCGAAGCGTTGATCGGCTTTGTCAGGTAGTCCGAGGCACCCAGCTCGATGCACCGAACGACGCTGTCAAGCTCCTCGACCCCCGAGACGATGAGGACGGGGATGTGTCGCGTTGACTCATCTGCCTTCATAGCGGCGAGCGTCTCGTAGCCGTCGAGCTCGGGCATGAGCACGTCAAGCAGCACTACGTCGACAGCGCCGGGATTGGCCGCCAACAGCTCGAGCGCCATGACGCCGTTCTCCGCCTGCATCACCTCCAGGCCCAGCGTCTCGAGCCGCCGCACCAGCAATAGGCGGTTGACGGAGCTGTCGTCGACGACGAGTGCCTTCCCTACCGCAGTCATCCTGCGGATCTCTGCTTGAGGTACGCGTTCAATGAATCGGCGGCGGCCTGCCACTCGGCGCGCGCAATGTCGAGGCCCAGGCGAGCCGCCGCATCCAGGCTGCCGCTTCGGCCGGCCATCTCCAGGTCGCGCGCAATCGACGAAAGGCGCATGGCGCCGACCGTGGCGCTTGACGATTTGAGGGTGTGCGCCGGCCGGACGAGGCCCGCGGCATCCGTGGCGTCGACCGCGACGCTCATCGCCTCGAACTGCACAGGGGTGTCGGCCAGGTACGTCTGGATCAGCTCCCGAACGAATCCAATGTCATCGCCGGTGCTTGCCATCAGCTCGGCCAGGATCCGCTCATCGACGACGTGCAGGTCAGGTTCCGGCATGCGATCGTGCCTTCGCCTTGGTGCCAGCCTTGCGCGGCCGCCGCCGCGGGCTCTTGGTCGTTGCCGACTGCACGCGCTCCAGGGCTGCCGCCAGCTCAGCGGGGCGAATCGGCTTGCTGATGTAGTCATCCATTCCAGCCGCCAGGCAGGCTTCTCGGTCGCCGGCCATGGCATTCGCCGTCATGGCCACGATCTGGAGCCGGCGATCTGGCCAACGCGCGCGGATGCGGCGCGTCGCCTCGAGCCCGTCGAGTTCGGGCATCTGCACGTCCATGAGCACCACATCGAACTCACCGCGCTCGAGGGCGTCGATAGCCTGTTGGCCGTCGCCCGCAACATCGGCGGTGTAGCTCATCTGGCTCAGGAGCCGCAGCGCGAGCTTTTGGTTGACCGCGTTGTCCTCGGCCAGCAGGATCCGCAGTGGGTGCTTCGCCCCCGGTGCAGCGCTCGCCCCGTTCGTCTCGGCTGCCGGCAAAGGCTGCGCGGCCACCCCACCGAGCAGGATCGTGGCGATCGTGTCGTGGAGCGCCGACGGCTTGACCGGCTTGGCGAGCCAGCCAGCCAGCTTGCCTTCGTCGCGGTCACGCACCCCGACTGAGGAGAGAATCACGATCGGGGGACGTGCTGCGCCATCGGCCGATTGCGATGCGCGGGACGCGAACTCCAAGCCATCCATCTCCGGCATGAGCAGGTCCGAGAGGACGATGTCGAACCGTTCCCCCGTCTCGAGCCAACTGAGCGCCTCTTCGGGTGAGCCGGTCTCGCGCGGCACCATGCCCCACTTGGTGGTCTGGGCCACCAGGATGCGGCGGTTGGTCGCGTTGTCGTCCACGATCAGGACGCGCCGTCCAGAGAGGTCAGCCTCAACACGTCGCGACCGGAGTGGGGTTACGGCGTTCGATGCTGCGACGGGCATTCTGGCGACCAGGGAGAAGCTGCTGCCTTCGCCGGGTACGCCTGTGCTCTCTGCGGCCAGAGAGCCATCCATCAGCTCGGCCAGCCGGCGCGAGATGGCCAATCCCAGCCCTGTGCCGCCGTACCGCCGTGCAATGGAGGCATCGACCTGGCTGAACGACTGGAAGAGCCGGTTCATAGCGGATTCCGGGATCCCTATGCCGGTGTCGCGCACGACGACCCGGATCTCCCAGCGCGCCGTCCCGCCCCGGCGGGTTGCTGGGAGCTGGGTGCCGCCGACGGTGACCAGCACCTCCCCGCGATCCGTAAATTTCACAGCGTTCGAAAGGAGGTTCAGGACGATCTGCCGCAGGCGGCCCGCGTCGCCGATCAGCGCGACCGGCAGATCCTCGTCGATGGCGTAGACGAGCTCCAGGTCCTTCTTGGCAGCCGTCGGCGCCAGGATGTCCAGAGCGGCCTCGATGGCCTCACGGAGGACGAAAGGGCGCGCTTCCAGCTCGACGCGACCAGCCTCGATCTTGGAGAAGTCCAGGACGTCGTTGATGATCGTCAGGAGCGCGTCGCCCGAGGTGCGAATCGTCTCCGCAAAGTCGCGCTGCTCATCGTTGAGTTGCGTGTCCATCAAGATCCCGCTCATGCCGATCACGGCGTTCAAGGGCGTGCGAATCTCATGGCTCATGGCCGCAAGGAACGAGCTCTTGGCCTCGTTCGCCTGCTCGGCCGCCTGGCGCGCCTCCCGGGCCTCCTCGAACAGGCGGGCGTTCTGCACCGCGACGCCGATGTTGGCGGCGACCGTGGCGAGCAGCCTCGCATCGGCATCGCCGAAGCGATTCTCCTCGGTCGTGCTCTGCACGCTGACGGCACCGATCGCGCGGTCGCCGACGAGGATCGGCACGCCCAAGAACGAGCGCGACGGGGTCCCAACGACGATCGATCGCGCCACTTCCTCGTCGTTCCGGAGGACGATGGTCTGGCGTTCCTGGATGATCTTTGACGTCATGCCCTCGCCAAGGCGCATCGGCTCCTGCGGCTCCTGCTTGCCGCCCTCGACGTAGTAGGGGAAGTCGATGAATCCCCGTTCTTCGTCGAGCAGTGCGATGAAGGCAATATCTGCCTCGAACGCCTCCTGCAGCTTTTCGCCCACGATGGCGAGGAGCGGGGTCAGCTCGAGCCCGGTGGTCAGGGCCTGACCAACGCTGTTGATGGTGGCGAGCTCGGCGACCCGCTTCTGCGTCTCATCCATCAGTCTGGCCGTTCGAAGAGCGACACTCAGGCTCGCAGCAAGCGTGATCAGAAGCGAGATGTCGCTCTCGTCGAAGGCGTGTTCGCGGTCGAGGTTCTGCAGCGAGATGATGCCCTGGACCTCGTCGCCAGCGAGCATCGGCACGAATATCGCCGACTTGGCGGGCTCACCCTTGATCTGAGCCGCCTGCCCGAACTCAGCCGCTCGCGCCCGGAGGTTCTCGGCGATCAGGAGCGGCAGACGGGTCTCGAGCACGTGCTTGCGGACGCCCATGATCGGCCGCGTGTCTTCCGGGAATCGCACGCCGCGTTCGATCGAGTACGGGGACCGCATGGTCCCGTGCTCGTGGTCGAAGACCGCAATGTCCACTACCTGGGTGTCGAACACGTCGCCCGCGCGCTTGCCGACCAGCTCGTACATCGCCTGCGGGTCCAGCTGCGCTGCCAGGCCACGCTGCACGTCGTTGACGATCGCAAGCTCTGCCGCACGGCGGTCCGTCTCGCCGAGGAGGCGCTTGGTCTCGTCGAACAGGCGAGCGTTCTCGAGCGCCACGCTCAGGCTGCCGGCCAGGGTCATGAGCAACCGCACGTCGGATTCAGAGAAGGCGTTCTCGCGGTCGAGGCTTTGAAGCGAAATCACGCCGCGGGCCTCGCCCCCACTGACGAGGGGCGCGTAGACGGCCGCCTTCGGAGCCTCTCCGGACAAGACGCCGGGCTGTCCGTAGGCTTGGCCCTTGCCAATCGGATCGTCGTTGAATACGAGTGGCTCGCGGGTCTCCACGACGTGGCGTCGCGGCCCGATAAGGGACATCGAGTCATTTGGGAAACGGACGCCCCGTTCGATGGTGTAGGTGAACCGGATCTCGTTCGCCGCCTGGTCCAGGATCCCGATGTCTACGACCTGGGCGTCGAAGATCTCCTGGATCTTGTCGCCAACCAGGTCGTACATCGTCTGCATGTCCAGGTTCTCCGCCAACCCTTCCTGGACGCTGGTGATGATCGCGAGCTCGGCGGCTCGCTCATCTGTCTCGGCAAGCAGTCGCTTGGTCTCGTCAAAGAGCCGTGCGTTCTCGAGTGCCACGCTGAGGCTTGCCGCGAGCGTCGTGAGCAGCCGCACGTCCGAGTCGGAGAACGCGTCCTCCCGGTCAACGTTCTGGAGCGAGATGACGCCTGTAACCTCGCTCCCGCGCATGAGTGGGACGAAGAGCGCGGAGAGGGTGGGCTCTCCGGAGAGGATGTATGGCTGTCCGAACTCCTCGGCCCTGCGCGACGAGTCGCGGTTGACGAGCAAGGGCTCTTTGGTCTCGATCACGTGCCTGCGGAAGCCGATAATCGCGATCGGCTCATCGTGCAGCCGCACGCCCTTCTCGATCTCGTACATGAACCGGATGAGTCCGGCCTCGCGGTCGAGGACGGCGATGTCCACTCCCTGTGCGTCGAAGATCTCCCGGATCTTTTCGCCAACTAGCTCGTACATTGACTGCATATCGAGATTGCTCGAAAGGCCGACCTGGACAGAGTTGATGAGAGCCAGCTCTGCCGCGCGTTCATCGGTCTCGGCCAGCAGGCGCTTCGTCTCGTCGAAGAGGCGTGCGTTTTCGAGCGCGACCCCCATGCTGGCGGCGACGGTGGCGACCAGGCGCTCATCGGCTTCGGAGTATGCGTTGGGCTCGTGGCTGCTGACATTGACCACACCGATGGCCTCGTCGCCGACCATGATTGGCACCCCGAGCCAGGACTCGTGGATGTCAACCTCGCGTGAGAAGGCAGGGTTGTGCGGCATCTGCTCGTCCACCGACCCGAACCGAACGGCTCGCTTCGCTTCAAGGACCTGCGAGGTGAGGCCCTCGCCAATTGCGAGGTCGGCTGTCACGCGTCGCTCGCCGCCTTGAACGAGGTAGGGGAAGCCGATCCGCGTTCGTGAGGTGTCGAGGAGCGCAATGAAGATGTCCTCGGCACCAAGGATCTCCCGGAGCCGCGCACCGACTAGGTCGATGATCGCCTGGAATTCGAGCTGCTCGGCGAGGGCCGAGCCGATCTCGTTGATGACAGCGAGCTCAGCGGCGCGCTCGTCGGTCTCCTTGAGCAGGCGCTTCGTTTCGTCGAAGAGGCGCGCGTTCTCGAGAGCCACGCCCATGCTCGACGCGAGAGTGCCAAGCACACGCTCGTCCCCATCAGTGAAGGCATGAGGCCGCGTGCTTTGGAGTGCGATCACGCCCAGGACGCGCTCGCCCGCAAGGATCGGGACGCCAAGCCATGACTCGGCTGGAACCGCATCCACGATCGCCTCGGCAGCGACCGTCTCCTCATAGGTGCCCAACCGGAGTGACTCACGCGCCTGGATGACCTTCGAGGTGAGGCCGGGACCCAGCTCGTATGCCTCCGTCGTCTGCCGATCGCCGGCCGCGATGTCGTAAGGGAAGCGGATGACGTTCAGCTGTTCGTCGTAGAGCGCGACGTACATGTCCTGCGAGTTGAACATCGTCCGGATTCGCTCACCAACCAGCTCGATGATCGTCTTGAAGTCGAGCTGCTTGGCCAGCGCAGACCCGATCTCATTGACGATGGCAAGCTCTGCATTGCGCTGGCGCGTCTCTTCAATTGCGCGCGCGCGAACCAGCGCTGAGCCCACGTGCTGCGCGACGAACACGAGCAGGTCGAGGTCATCGCGCGCGTACCGACGGTCTTCCCGGTACGTCTGTACGGCGATGACTCCGACGGTCTGGCCATCGGCCTTCAACGGTGCGCCGAGCCACTCAACTGAAATGACTCCCGCGTCCTCGATCTCGCCTTGCGCTATCAGCTCGAGGCCACGCCTTGCATCCCAGAACTGGGGCTCGCCGGTGCGCAGGAGATAGGCTGTAGACCCACGTCCATTGGCCACTCCGAAAGGATCCCAGGCGTTCGGGTCGGGGATGTCCGGGTCAACCTCATCGCGGAAGTAAGGGAAATTGATCTGCTGGCGCTCTTCGTCGTACAGCGCGATGTAGAAATTGTCGGCGTACATCAGCTCGCCGACGATCTCGTGGATCTTGGCGTAGAAGGTCGGCATGTCCTGCGCGGCGCTGGCCGTATCGGCGATGCGATACAGGGCAGCCTGCACCTTCTCGGCGCGTTCGTGGGCGGCCTGGCGGGCCTCGAGCTCGGCGATCCGTTTCTGCGCGGCCGCGAGCTCAGCCGATCGTGAGGGCTTCGTCACACGCTGGCCTGCACGGGGGTGCTGATGGATGGCACTGGGGAAACGCCTCGGACATGATTCGGTGCCGCCAGGGGCGGTGTACGGCACATTCTGCTCGGACTGGCCGCTCCTCGTCGGTACTGTCGCGGGGAGGCCGGTTACCGCGCCACTTCTCCGGGGCTTACTGCGCGCACTCGTGGCTGAGGCCGACGTACGCAGCGAGGTACCGGACTGATCCTCTCGTCTCCTCGTAGGCGGCGCAGCGTGCGCTTGGGAAGGCGCAGTCGGGGGCCGCCCGCGCGCTACCGATCGCCGCGACCGTGCGCTCACCGTATGAACCGCGACCCTCGCCATACGCTTCTCCGCGGAGTGTCTTGGCGTTCGCTGGGACGGTGCACGAGTTTGGAACAGCGCAGTGCGGGCGACAATGCGAATTCGTAAACCGGGGTTCGAGTCCTACCTTCGGCTCCACCATTCCGAGCACGAATCCGGGGCGAGGCGTTCGGTTTGAGATCGCCATACGGATCGCCTGACGCCCTTGGTGACGCCCCCCCGGTGGGGCGGACCTTCGCGAAGGTCAAGAAGGATTCAGTCTCTACAACGAGCGTCCGCGCACTCGATGGAGTCGGAAAGATAGTGCAGCGGCCTCAGTCAGGTTTCGTAGACCGTCGGTCTGGGTTCGAATCCCTCCTTCGGCTCCAGTCTTCCAAGCGTGTCCACAGGTATCGACCCCGGACTAGCATGGCGTCGTGTCACGCGCATTCGCGGTCGACTGGCGCGCCCTGGCCGGCACGGCCGTCATCTGCGTGGC